>PMBY01000273.1 GCA_003153875.1 Myxococcales bacterium
TTCTGGCCTTGCTTGATCACCTTCACGTCGAACGTGGCCGTGCCCTGACCCACGGGTTGGATACCGAGATAGGCGACGCCGGTCACCACGACGGGATGGGTGGTGTCGCTAGGCAGAGCGAGCCCGACCTCCAATACTCCTTCTTTGGCCAACGACCAGGACAGAGTGGCCCGCTTGAACTCGGTCTCGTTCTGGGTGGCCGTGAGTCTCACGCTGTCTGGCTCTTGAGGAAGATTTGCGTCCAGCGACACTTTGACGAGCAGGTAGTACGGCTCGCTCTTGGAACAAGCCGGCACGAGAGCGGCAAGCCCAAGCGCGACACACGCAAGCCTTGAATACCTAGACATGATCATGGTTGCTCCCGCAATTAGGGACAAGTGACACCGGCAGGACAATGGTTCGGCGCTTTCGAGAACACTCCGCCTGCCCACAGTCCCCCGGCGACGCCGAGCACGACAGCACCCCCGACCACGCCCCAGAACCAGCCCCGCGCATAGAACGGTTCCGCCTGGGAGGGAGCTTCGCTTACAGCCGTCGTGGTCTGCACCAGATTGGGATGGGCCGACCCGGCTTGAGTTTCCGCGGGCGCAACCGTCCCGGCGGCCGGGATGACCGGCGGCGGAGGTGCGTGCGACGGCGGAGGTGCGGGCGGCGGTGCAGGTGCGGCCAGCGCCTTGTCTTGCTTCTTTTTCAACGCCTCCATCTCAGCGATGTACCCGTCGATCTCGGCTTTTTCGGCGGAAGGCAAGTCCTTGGCCTGGCGAAGATAGTCGTGGAAGGCATTGATGGCCTGGTCGGGCTGGTGCAGGTTTTGGTAGCAGCGTCCGATGTTGCGCAGATACGTCGGATGTGGCTTCTCCGCGTAGAGTTCCGCGAAGAGATTGGCCGCTTCCTGGTAGCGGCCGGCCGCAAAGGCATGCCGGGCCTCGACCTCGCGCTTGTCGGCTTTCTTGGACGCCGCCAGTGCCACAGGCGCCTGGCAGAGCGCGCCGACGGCGCTGGCGAGCAGGACCGAGAGCAAGGCAACGCGTACCGAACGCACGACGCGAGATGAAACATGCATGAACTGGTTTCCTTCCAACGCGATCTGAAAAACGCGCGTAACTTACCGCCAGGCGTCTCCTTTGAACAGTGTCAAGCTAGCGATGTCACGGCGACCGGCACGCGAACGCCAACGTGACAGCGCCGACGTCAGGCGGCGAACCGCTTCCGCGGACCGAGCATCTGAATAGATGAGGCCCCAGCAAGAGAAGCAGGGCAGGAGGTGTTCAATGTTGGCTCAAGTCTTCCTGATGACGTTGGCACAGGCCGAGATGCCGTCGATGCTGGAATCCTGGGAGGTTCCCAGCTTCGAGGTGTTGGACGAGACGCCCCAGGTCTTCTTGCTTTCGCGCGAACAGAAGCGTGAGTGTCCGCAATCAGGCGCGGTGTGCGTGGCCCCGGGCGGAAGTGCCACGATTGTTGGCGTGGAGGTTTCGGAGAATCAGCCGGCGGTGACGGTCCTGGCGCGAGGCACCCAGGTGGCGGCCAAGGGATCTCTAGGCGTGGCTGGCATCGACCAACCCTGGCAAGTGGAGATGGTGGCCCGATTCAGGGCGCGATCGAATAGCGGGCCAATCATCGTTGCTGTCTTCGATCGCGACGATCCAGAAAGCATCGCGCACAAAGAGGCGAAGGTCTTGTGGAACGTGAACATGAACCCGGGCCGCGCTCTGGGCATGCGTTTCTTGCTGTCGCCTGACGACGGATTTGAGCCCTCACACACCTATCTGGTGCGCGTGGTGCAGACGCAAGGCGTGAGCGATCGGGTGCTGGCCGAAGGCAACGTGCACCTGGAGTAGTCAACCAACGGAGGCTGACATGTACCTCATAGCGGGCGTATCTGGAAAGACAGGAGCTGCGGCTGCTACGGCGTTGCTGGACAAGAGACAACCGGTACGTGTGTTGGTGCGCAGCGAAGAAAAGGGACGGCCATGGCGGGAGAAGGGCGCAGAGGTGGCGGTGGCTTCATTGGACGATGCGGCGGGGCTGACGCGAGCCCTGACCGGGGTCAAGGGAGCGTATCTGTTGGTCCCGCCCGACATGGCTGCCACCGATTTCATGGGACGCGGGCGGCGTTTTCTCGGGGCCATGTCCGAGGCGCTGGGGACTGCCCGCGTCCCTCACGTGGTCTTCCTTTCGTCGATCGGCGCACAACTCGAAAAAGGGACCGGGCCGGTAGTGATCCTTCACGAGGGCGAGAAACGGCTGGCTGGCTTGCGCGGCACCCGCGCGAGCTTCATCCGCGCGGCCTATTTCATGGAGAACATCGGATCCCTGGTTTCCTTGGCGCGCAGTCAGGGCATTCTGCCTTGCCTGTTCGATCCGAGCCATCGCATGGCGATGATAGCCACTGCCGACATTGGCCGAACCGCGGCACAGGCACTGCTGGAACCGCCTCGAAACAATGAGGTTATCGAGCTCGAGGCGCTGCAGGAATCGAGCTATGCCGATGCGGCGCGCATCCTGGCCAAGCTGCTGGGTCGGCCGGTCGAGGCGGTGCGCGTGCCTCACGAGAGCGTGGTTCCAACACTGGTGCAGTCCGGATTCTCCGAGAACATGGCGGGACTGTTCCAGGAGATGGCGCACGCCCTGGACACGGGCACCATGAGATTCGTCAACGGCGACGCCCGGCACGTACGCGGGCCGACCACGCTGGAGACTGCGCTGGTCAAGCTGGTCTGATTGGAAAGAGACTGCGGCGGAGCGCGATGCTGTAGACTGCGCAGATGAATCTCTTTGTTCCTGGCCGCATCTGCCTGTTCGGCGAGCACAGCGACTGGGCCGGTGGCTACCGGCGCATCAACGCCGAAATCGAAAAGGGATACGCGCTCATCGTTGGCACTAACCAGGGCGTGTATGCCGAGGTCAAGGCGCACCCGAGCAAACTTATCTTCCGCGCCACTCTCAACGACGGAGCCGCCATGCCGTCTTGGGAAGTTCCCATGGAGCGAAACGCCCTGCTCGATCAAGTCCAACAGGGCGGTTTCTTCAGCTACGTGGCCGGCGTCGCCTATCAGCTCATGACCCACTACCGGGTCAGAGGNNTCCAGCGCGGCGGTGTGCGTGTTGGTGGCCCGGGCCTTCAACCGCACCTATGACCTCAAGATGACAGTCCGGGGCGAGATGGAGCTCGCTTACAACGGCGAGATCAGCACGCTTTCCCGCTGTGGTAGGCTCGACCAGGGTTGCGCCTACGGCAACCGGCCCATCGAGATGACTTTCGACGGCGACCAGCTCGACGTGCGCGAGCTTTCCACGCCATCCCCGCTCCATTATATCATCGTCGATCTCAAGGCAGGCAAGGACACCCGCGAAATCCTGCAAGGGCTCAATCGCTGCTATCCGTTTGCCCAGACCGAGATGCAGCAAGCCGTGCAGAAGTACCTCGGCCCGGTCAACCGCAGGATCGTGACCCAAGCCGCTGAAGCGCTCAAGCAAGGCGACGCGCAACGGCTGGGCGCGCTCATGAATGAGGCCCAGGAGTTGTTCGACCAGAACCTGCAGCCGGCTTGCCCGTCGCAGCTGACCGCTCCTGTGTTGCACAAGCTGCTCGGTCATGCGCCGCTGAAACAGTATCTCTACGGCGGCAAAGGGGTTGGCTCGCAGGGCGACGGCACGGCCCAGCTTCTCGCGAAGGACGACGACTGTCGGAAGAAGGCCATGGTCCTCATCGAGCGCGACCTCGGCATGTCGTGTCTGGAGCTGACGCTTGAGCCTGCCCGGCGCGTGCGCAAAGCAGTCATTCCCGCGGCCGGGTTCGGCACGCGCCTATTTCCCGCCACCAAAGCAGTGAAGAAAGAGCTGTTTCCCGTGATCGACTCCAGTGGACGGGCCAAACCGGCCATTTTGGCCATTGTCGAGGAGGCGATTTCGGCCGGGATCGAGGAAATCGCCATCTTGGTGCAAAGCCAGGACCGAGACCTGTTCGCGGAGATCTTCTGCACACCGCCGCGCGTGGAGAATTTCAACAAGCTTCCCAAGGAAAGCCAGAAATACTCCGAGTACCTGATGGACATTGGCCACCGGATCACGTTTCTGTCACAGGACATTCAGGATGGATTTGGTCACGCGGTTTACTGTGCACGAGACTGGGTCGGCGACGAGCCNNCAGGGCAAAGCGTGGTCGGGCTCAAGGAAACCCCCCAGGACGAGGTGCACCGTTTCGGATGCGCCACCGGCGTCTGGTCCACCGGGGAAGGATTGCTCGCGCTCACGGAATTCGCCGAGAAGCCCGACCTTGAATACGCGCAAGAGCACCTGCGGGTTGACGGGATCGCGGAGAACACGTTTCTGACGGTGTTCGGCCAGTACGTGCTGTCACCGAAAATCTTTGGCTATCTGGAGGAGAACATCAAGCGCAACATCAGGGAACGGGGCGAGTTCCAACTCACCTCGTGCCTCGATCGCCAGCGCAAAGAAGACGGCCTATACGGCTACGTGGTGAAGGGACGCCGCTTCGACATCGGCAGTCCCGATGCGTACTTGGAGTCGCTCATCGAGTTCAGGAAATAGGCTAGGGAAACTGCCCAGCCGCAGCCAGTAGGTCGAGGCGTGCCTGGCGGGCGTTGTCCTCGGCAATGACGGCGGCGGTGTCGGCGTCGCGCGCGCGCCGCTCGGCATCGATGACCTCCAGGTTGGAGGTGGCGCCGGCCCGATAGGCCTGGCTGGCCAGGTCCAGCGCCTCGTGTGCCAACTTCGCTGCACTGGCCGCGGACTTCATGGCATTGTCGGCGCGACGGATCTCCTCGACGGCCACGCGAATGTCGGAGCGGGTCTGGCGCAGAAGGCCCTGGTACTGGCTGCGCGCCTCGGCCACCAGGGCTGCGCGCTCCTGAGACTGGCCTCGGCGAAGGCCGCCCTCCACCAGCGGGAAACTCAACACGACCAGCGCCTGCCAGCCGGTTTCTGGCGTGCTGAATGACGACGGGTTTGAATAGAAGGGGATGAATTGACCGACCAAGCTCGGGGTGTAGTCGGTCCAGCTCTCACTCTTGATCTTTTCGGCTAGCCGCACACGAGATTTGGCCGCGGCGACGTCTTGTCGCTGGGCGATGGCTGCCTCGGGATCAGCGCCGGAGCTGGCCAGGCTGACGTCGTCGTACACGTCCAGCGGCTGCGCTTCTCCGACCAACACGGCCAATGCCTCGCGCGCACGCGCCAGCCCGGTGTAGCTCGTCTCAAGCTGGGCCTCATCCGAGGCAACCTGCTGCGCGGCCCGGACATCGTCGACGCGATTGCCCACTCCGCCCACCAGCCGGGTGTGCGTGTAGTCGTAGTGCGCATGATCGGTGGCCAGGGCCCGTGCGTTGATTTCGACCACGCGCTTCTGCGAGACCACGGCCAGATAGGCCCGCGCTGTGACCAGAGCCACGGTCCGGCTCACATCCTGGTTAGCGGCCTCGGCTGTCTTGACGTTGGCCTTGGCCTGAGACCATTGCACCCAGCGCTGCGGCGCAAGCAAGGGGACCGCCAGGGTCAAGTTCGCCGAAAGCTGATTCTTGTGTGCCAGCGTGTTGGTACCCAGCTTGCGATCATTGTCGATACGGGTGTAGGTGCCATTGGCGCCGAGAAAAGGCAGGGAGTTGGAGCGGTTTTCGTTCAGCAGCGCGCTGGCGCGATCGATCTCCAGGGCGGCTATCTGCGCGCTTGGGTTGCGCTGCAGAGCGCGGTGCACCGCCTCGGTCATGGTGATCTTTTCATAGCTGCCGCCCGCATCGGACGCGGCTTCTTGCAGCTTGGGCACGGGCGGCGGCTCGCTCGCCTCCTCAGCGCCGGCGATCTGTGCCGCAAGTAGCAGCACTGCGCAGCTGGCGAGTTTACGCATGGGCCGGATCCTCCGCAGCCTTCCGTGGGCCACCAAGATCCTCGTCCTGGGGCGAGACGCGCTTGGCGAAGCGATCGAACACGGTGTACAGCGAGGGCACCAGGAAGAGCGTGAACACCGTGGACACCATCAGTCCGCCGATGACTGCACGGGCCAAGGGCAGATTGGTTTCGCTGCCTTCGCCGATACCGAGAGCCATGGGGATGAGCGCAGTGATGGTGGCGATGGTGGTCATCATGATGGGTCGCAAACGCGTGCGACCTGCCAGCACGGTGGCCTCGTGCAGGGCCTTGCCCCGCCGACGGAGCACGTTGGCGAAGTCGACCAGCAAGACCCCGTTCGACACCACGATGCCCACCATCATGATGATGCCCATGAAGCTGTTCACGCTCAGCTTGGTGCCGGTCAGGTAGAGCATGATGAAGACACCCGACACGCCCAGGGGAACGCTGAACATGATGACCAGCGGGTCGATGAGCGACTTGAACTGGCTGGCCAGCACCATGTACACCAGGGCGAGCGCCATGAGCGCGGCGAAGATGAGGCCGCGGAAGGCCTTCTTCTGTTCCAGGGTCTGACCGCCCAGGGTGGCGGTAAAGCCCTCGGGCGGCGGTGTGTTGTCGACCACGCGCTGGACTGCCTCGCTGGCCGCGCCCAAATCTGCGGTGGGCGCCACGTTGGCGGTCACATGCACGATGCGCTGAAGGTACTTGCGGTCGATCATGACCGGACCGCTGTTGCGCTCGATGCGCGCCAGGGTGTCCACCGTCACGATCCCGCCGCTGGGCGTGCGCATGAACATGTCGCCCAGGTCCGCGACGTGCTCGCGGTAGGCATCTGCCATGCGTACGTTGACATAGTACTCGTTGCCGGTCTTGGGATCGGTAAACGGCACTGGCGTGATTTGCGTGTTGCCCAGCAGGCTGATCAGGATGGTTTGCGCCACGTCCTGCTCGGAAACGCCCAGCATGCCCGCCTTCTGGCGGTCCACCACCACGTCCAGCTCCGGGCTGTTCTCTTCGCGCGACGACTGGACATCCGTGAGCAAGGGCCGGCCCTGCGCGTCCGTCAGCGCGCGCATCTTGGTCAGCAGGCTGGTCCCGTAGCGCGACCCATCAGCGAGGTCGTAGCCCAAGACCTCGACATCGATGGGTGCGGTGGCCCCGAAATTCTGGATGCGCTTCACGATGCCGCCGATGAAGAAGTACAACTGCGTTCCGGGCATTGAATCGCGCAAGGCCGCGCGCACCTTTTCGGCCGCCCACACGTCCGAAACCGGACGGTTGGCTCTGGTCACCAGGTTGACCGAAAGACTGCCCGAATGGGTGCCGGTGTTCTGGCTGAAGATAGCAGTGCGCCCCAGGGGCAGACCGGTATCCGATAGGAGCGTGGTGTAGATGCGCTGGGCTTTGTCACCGCTGCCGATGGGGACCAGCTCCTTCTTCACGATATTCTCTAGCCGTTCCGTCGCCTGTTCGGTACGTTCCACCCGGGTTCCGATGGGGGTCTTGTAGGTGATGCTGAATTGCGACTCGTCGCTCTCCGGGAAGAACTCGCTGCCGATGCCGCGCTTGATGAACATGCTGCCAACGAAGAACAGCAGGATTCCCGCCACGGTCAGCAGGCGATGGCGCAGCACCCACTCCAACGAGCGGCCGTAGGCCGCGTCGACCCGGTCGAACCAGCCTGTCATCCTGGCGGCAAAGCCCTTTTGCTCGTGGCCGCCTTCCTTGAGCCAATAGAAGCAGAGCAGGGGCGTCACAGTTCGCGACACCCAGAAACTCATGAGCAGGGCGAAGGCAATGGTCAGGGCCAGCGGCATGAACAGGTAGCGCCCGATCCCGGTCATGAAGAGCACCGGGAAGAACACCACGATGGTGGTGATGGTCGAAACCAAGATGGGCATGGCCACTTCCTGCGCCGCCATCAGCACGGCGTTGCGNNCGGTTCTGGCCCATGGCCAGGTGGCGGTGGATGTTCTCCAGTTCCACGATGGAATCGTCCACCAAGCGTCCCACGCCCAGGGCCAGACCGCCCAGGGTGAAGACGTTGAGTGTCTGATTGGTGAAGTAGAGCAGGACGAAGGTCGAGACGATGGAGAGCGGAATGGCCACGCCAATGATTCCGGTGGCGCGAAAATTCACCAGGAAGAACAGAATGACCAGAATGGCCAGCGCACCGCCCTGCACGGCCTCGTGCTGCAGCGCCGCCACGGCCGACCGGATGTAGAGAGACTNNTGCTTGAGCACGCGCAGAAACACGCCGCGCTTTCCATTCACGCGCACGATTTCGGTCTGGTCGGCGGTGAGATCCTCCACTTGGGCCACGTCCGACACCCTGACCACGCCCGCCCCTTGCCCCGCCGACGGCGGCGTGGCGCGCACCACCACGTCGCGCAAGGGCCGCACGTCAGGAACTTGCGTGTTGGTGAAGACGTTGTAGTCGCGATCGCCGGCGCGCAGGCTGCCCGACGGCAGAAGAAAATTCGACCCGCGCACGGCATTGGTCAGAGCCATGATATCCAGGCCGCGCGCCCGCAAGGCATCGCGGTCGGCCATGACTTCGATCTCGCGGATCTTGCCCCCGCCGACCGTCGCGCTAGCCACGCCAGGGACGCGTTCCAACTGCGGCTCGATGGTGTTGTAGGCCAGGTCGTAGAGTTGTTTCTCGTCGAGCAAGTCGCTCGCGACAGTGACCGACACGACTGGGATGCTGGTGATGTCGAACTTGATGACAAAGGGCTGCTGGATGCCAGGTGGCAGGGTGTTGAGGATCTGGGCGATGCGCTGGGACACCTCGAACTGGGCGTTGTCGAGGTTGGTCCCGTAGGCGAACCACACACTGATGAGTGACACGCCTTGCTTGGACGAGCTTTCCACCTTGTCCACGCCGGGCGAGGCGCTGACCGCGCGCTCGATGGGCTGGGTGATCGACTTCTCGATGTCTTGCGGCCCCGCGCCCGTATAGAAGGTGGCGATGCGGATGACCGGGATGGTGATGTCAGGAAACAGGTCGACTGACAGCCGGTTCAGCGACACCACGCCCAGCACGATGAGCATGAGCGACAGCATCAGGATGAGAACTGGATTGCGAAGAGCGAGACGTGT
>PMBY01000169.1 GCA_003153875.1 Myxococcales bacterium
TGGTTTGAGGGCCATTGGGGGTTTCAGTACTACCTCGAAGGGTTTGGTTCCGACGCCAAGGCCGTCGATCTTGGGCATTTGCAGCCGAGATGGGGTGATTTTCTGGTAATCCCGGTCAACAACACCAACCTAGCTTCTCCGGGTAGCCCACTATTTTACTCGTGGAAAGAGTTGTCGATCGACGGACCACGCTGGGCAACCACGCTCAGCCAAGACGTCGGCGCCGGCTTCTACGCCTCGGTGTGGGGGCCGTTGCCCTTCGCCTTCGACAGCGTGCCCCCTGAAACAGTCCTGGTTTTTCGCCTCGGACAGCCCCCTGCCGAATCCCCGGTTGAGTAGTCCCGCTGAGATCACATCGCCATGAAGAAGCTGCTTCTGCTCCTTGCTGCCCAATTCTTCGCGACCGCGCTGTTCGCCGCCGAACCGCCGCGGCAGACGATCAATTTCAACCGCGAGTGGAAATTCCTCTTGGGCGATCATCCCGGAGCGCAGGCAGTCGGCTTTCATGACGAGCAGTGGGAGGACATCGGACTGCCGCACTCTTTCAGCATTCCCTATTTTGCGGCGCCGCAGTTCTATGTCGGCTTCGGTTGGTATCGCAGACATTTTGAGGTGCCGGCGAAATGGGCCGGCAAACGGTTGTTCCTCGAGTTTGAAGGCGCGTTTCAGGACGCGGAAATCTTTGTGAACGGCGTCCGCCTCGCTGAACACACGGGTGGCTACACGGGATTCTCTCTGGACATCACCGGCGCGGTGAAGACCGGCGGCAACCTGGTGGCCGTGCGTCTCAACAACCGGTGGAATGCGCAGCTCGCCCCGCGCGCCGGCGAACACGTCTTCAGTGGCGGCATCTACCGCGACGTGCGGCTGGTTGCGACGGGACAGCAGCACGTCACCTGGAACGGCACATTCGTCACCACGCCGCAGGTGTCAAGAGAGTCCGGCACGGTGAATGTGAAAACCGAAATCCGCAACGACACCGCGGCGGCGAAGACATGTGTGCTGAAAACCGTGGTTTTCGACCCCGATGGCAAGGCGGTTGCGAGCATTTCTTCCAGGCAATCGCTTCCCGCGGGAACGACCGTGACATTCAATCAAACTGCGGACCCCATCGCCAGACCCAAGCTGTGGCACCCCGACCATCCGTTGCTCTACACGGCGGTGAGCGAGCTTCGCGACGGCGAAAGGATGGCCGATCGATTTGAGACCACGTTTGGTTTCCGCTGGTTCAAGTGGACGGCGGATGACGGATTTTTCCTGAACGGCGAACATCACTACTTCAAGGGCGTGAACGCCCATCAGGATCACGCGGGCTGGGGCGATGCCGTGGCGGACAGCGGCCTTTTCCGCGACGTGAAGATGGTGAAGGACGCGGGTTTCGATTTCATTCGCGGCTCGCACTATGCGCACGCCCCGGCGTTCGCGGATGCGTGCGACCGGCTGGGCGTTCTGTTCTGGTCGGAGAACAGTTTCTGGGGCACGGCCGGCTTCAAGCATTCCTGGGGCGCCAGTGCCTATCCGCCCGAGCCGGAGCATCAGCCGGGCTTTGAACGGAGCGTGAAGGACNNCGCATCAATCGCAACCATCCCAGCATCATCGTATGGAGCATGGACAACGAGGTGTTCTTCACGGAAGGATCCACCTTGCCCAAGGTCGCGAGCTTGCTGAAGGAACTGGTGGCCTATTCGCATGAACTGGATCCGACGCGGCCAGCAGCCATCGGCGGCTGCCAGCGCGGCGACATCGACAAACTCGGCGACATCGCCGGCTACAACGGCGACGGCGCGCGGTTGTTCATCAATCCCGGCGTTGCCAATGTGGTGAGTGAATACGGCTCGACCATGACCGACCGGCCCGGCGACTACGCGCCCGGCTGGGGCGACCTGCTCGATGGCCCGGGCGACAAGTCGCAGCCATTCTTCTGGCGCTATCCGTGGCGCAGTGGCGAAGCGCTGTGGTGCGCATTCGATCACGGCAGCATTGCCGGGCGGCGGTTCGGTGCGATGGGAATGATCGACTACTTCCGCGTGCCCAAACGCCAATGGTACTGGTATCGCAACGAATACCGGCACATTCCCCCGCCGGCCTGGCCGGCGTCGGGCACGCCCGCCGCCCTGAAACTGACTGCCGACAAGACCACACTGAAATCGGCGGATGGCACCGACGATGCGCAACTCATCGTCACGGTCGTGGACAAGAATGGCAGGGGGCTAAACAATTCGCCGCCGGTGACGCTGGCAGTTGTCTCGGGCCCGGGTGAATTTCCCACCGGCCCCTCCATCACATTCGATCCGGATTCCGACATCACCATCCGCGACGGCCAGGCGGCGATGGAGTTCCGTTCCTACTATGCCGGCCAGACGGTGATCCGCGCCAGCTCGCCCGGACTCAAGGACGCGACCATCACCATCACCACCGTGGGCGAGCCGAAGTTCATTCCCGGAGTCACCGCGCCTGTCAAGCCGCGTCCCTACGTGCGTTTCGAGGGACAGCCCGTGTCGGGCGGGACGACACTGACGAATTTTGGTCGAGAGAATCCCACGAGGGCGAGCAGCGAAGCCCCTGGCCACAACGCCGGCCTGGGTAATGACGGCAATCCCGCGACTTTCTGGCAGGCGCAGGACGCCGCAAGCAATGCCTGGTGGCAGGTGGATCTGGAGCGTGTCATCGCCGTGTCGCAAACCCGGATCGACTTTCCGTCCGAGGGCAACTACCGCTACCGGACTGAGTTCTCCAAGGACCAGGTCCACTGGACGGCGGGCGTGGACCAGAGCCGCACTCTCACTGTCGACAAATCGCGCACGGACGCGGTGGTGCCGGCAGTCACCGGACGATTTGTTCGCGTGACGTTCACCGGATTGCCGGCCGGGAAGCCCGCCGCGCTAGCCGAAATGGAAATTGTTGGGCGGGTGACGACGCAATGACTGGAGGGCTACACGCAAAACGGGGGACAGACGAAGGTGGGGCAGATGAAGGTCACTCCGAGCGTGAGTGAGTAGTGCACGGAACACACGGACATATTGGTGCATTGGGACACCGGGCTCGTGGTGCAGGGATTGCTCGCGCACCCAAACGAGGAGGAGCCGGAATTTACGATGACGCAGATTTGCCCAGAAGAACAGGTGCGGCCGAACCCACTCGGGTCAGGGTCACAGGTGACGGTACCGCAGGCTGCCGTCTCGACCGTCCAGTTGCCGCCAGCGCAGACAGCCTGGGTGCGGCCGCCGCTCGGGCAGTTGTCGTAGAAACAAGTCAGGCTTGCGCTGCCGCAGGACGAGGCATTGGCGGGCGGAGTTTGTGGACAAGTGGGCGGGGTGACGCCAGCGTCGGCACCTGCGCACTTGTCTTGAGAGACACAGCCCTCCCAGCAGTTGCTGGTGTACGACCGGACAAAGGACCCCTCGCAGTGGGGCGGCGCCAGCTCGCACATGGCTATGCCGCTACACTTGGCGCTTGCGCCATCAGCGCATCGGCTGAATTTCGCGCAGCAACCGAGGGCGGCACAACCACAGTTTCCGGGATCCACGAAGACCGAGTGGCAGTCGTTGCGGCCGTCACACTCGGCTCGGGTTGTCACCTGGCCGCAGGTTCCCAAAGCGTCGCTGGTCCCAGCATCCTTCAGACACCCGCTGCCCGTACACCCCCCGCCGCTGCCCCCGGTGGACCCCTTGGTACCTGCTGTCCCCGCTGAGCCGCCAGTTTGCGTGGCACCGCCAGATGCTGTGGAGCCGCCGGATTTCGTGCCACCACCATAGGCTGTAGAGCCGCCGGATTTCGTGCCACCAGATGCTGTGGAGCCGCCGGTTTGCGTGGTACCGCCAACTCCTGTTGAGCCGCCGGTTTGTGTGGTACCGCCAGCTCCCGTGGCGCCGCCAGTACCTGTGGCGCNNGCGCCGCCAGTACCTGTGGCGCCGCCGGTTTGTGTGGCGCCGCCAGTACCTGTGGCGCCGCCAGTACCTGTGGCGCCGCCAGTACTTGTGGAGCCGCCGATTAGCGTGATCCCGCCTGTGGCCGTGACACCACCATCTCCTGTGACACCCCCGACGACCGCAGCGTCGCTGCCTGCACTCGCAGCACCTCCGCCGCCCACGGGTGCGTCCAGTCCAGGCGCCTGCGCGTCCGTCTTCAGTTGGCCGAGTCCCGACTTGTTGCTGCTGCAGCCGGCGGGCAATGACCCTGCGACCACAGCAGTCACGAGAATTCCAAGAATAGCTGGGGTCACAATCACTCTCGTCATCGGCGGGCTCCTTGCAGCAGGATTTTCTTCAACAAACAGGGATGCCTTCGTGCTTCATCGCTGGGCCTGCAGCCAGGCTTGCCGCAGATAGCTGGACCAAGGTAGCACGATGCGTGCCAGGCGGTGTTATGCGGACACGCCATCCGCGTTTCGGTGTGCTGTGCGCGCCGGTCGCGACACAGCCGCCAGACGGCTCTCAGAATTCTGATGGACAGGCCCGATCCTCCCAAGGACGTTGCCCCGGCGCTCGAAGGCGGACAACTTCTTTCCCCGTCGTCCCCCGCGTTTCTTGCCCCTGGCCTGTGGTGAAAAAGCAAACTACACAGAAATTAGCTTCCCTGATCAGCCCTGATACGATCGCGTCTAGCGTTTCGGCCGTAGGAGGCCGCGCAGAAAGGGCTGCCCTTGTCCGACCGTCACGACCAAACAACCGGGGTTCGTTGCGTTCCGCTCCTGCCCCTGCGCGACACCGTGGTCTTCCCGCACATGGTGGTGCCGCTCTTCGTGGGCCGCGAGAAATCGCTGGGCGCGCTGGGCGAGGTCACTTCTCGCGGCGACAACCAAGAGCTCTTCCTTTCCGCGCAGCGTGTGCAGAGCGACGAGCCGACCCCTGAAGACATTTTCTCGGTGGGGACACTGGCCAACGTGATCCAGGTCTTGCGCCTGCCCGACGGCACCGTGAAGGTGCTGGTGGAGGGCAAGCGGCGCGCGGTGGTACGGCGCTTCGTAGACGGCGAGCGTTTTCTGGCCGTCGAGGTCGATGAGATCCTGGAAGACACCGAGTGGTCGGCCGAGGCCGAGGCTGCCGCCCGCGAGGCCCACGTCGCCTTTTCCAGTTTCGTCAAGCTGGACAAGCGTCTGGCACCCGAGATCCTGGCATCGGTGCACAGCATCGAGGATCCGGGCGATCTGGCCGACACCATCGCGGCCCAGCTTCAGCTCAAGCTGGCGGACAAGCAAGCCATCCTGGAAATGGTGCGGCCGACTGACCGCCTGGTTCGCCTGGCCGAGCTCCTGCGAACCGAGATCGAGGTTCTGCAGAACGAGCGCAAGCTGCGCTCGCGCGTGCGGCGCCACATGGCGAAACACCAGGAGGAGCAGATCCTCGGCGCCGAGAGCGATGCGGCCCAGCGCGAAGCCGGTGAGCGTGACGAATTCAAGAATGAGTTCGTCGAGCTGGAGGAGAAGACCAGCCAGGTCAAGCTGTCCAAAGAAGCGGCGGCCCGGATCAAGAAGGAACTGAAGAAGCTGCGCCTGATGGCGCCCATGTCGGCCGAGGCCGCGGTGGTGCGCAACTACATCGACTGGGTCCTGGCCCTGCCCTGGGCCACGCGCACCGAAGACAAGTTGGACGTGGCCGAGGCGGAACGCGTGCTCGATCAGGACCACTTCGGCCTGAAGAAGGTCAAGGAACGCATCCTGGAGTACCTGGCGGTGCAAGCCCTGGTGCGCAAGCAAAAGGGACCCATCCTGTGTCTGGTGGGGCCCCCGGGCGTGGGCAAGACCTCGCTGGCTCAGTCCATCGCGCGGGCCACCGGGCGCAACTTCGTGCGCCTGGCCTTGGGCGGTGTGCGCGACGAGGCCGAGATCCGCGGNNAAGATGTCCACCGACTTCCGCGGCGATCCCTCGGCGGCCCTGCTGGAGGTTCTGGATCCCGAACAGAACAACACCTTCTGCGACCACTACCTGGATCTCGACTACGACCTGTCCGACGTCATGTTCATCACCACCGCGAACTACCTGCAAGGCATCCCGGTGCCGCTGCAGGATCGCATGGAGGTGATCCCGATCGCCGGCTACACCGAATACGAAAAGCTGGCCATCGCCCAGCAGTACCTGGTGCCCAAGCAGCAGCGCGATCACGGTCTGGGGGACATCAGGTTGGAGATGCCTGAGGAGACCTTGCGCGTCCTCATCCACGGCTACACCAAGGAAGCTGGCGTGCGCAGTCTGGAGCGTGAGATCGCGGGGGTGTGTCGCAAGGTCGCGCGGGAATATCTGGCTGACCGTAGCGTGACGGCGTGGAAGATCACGCCCAAGCGCGTGGCCAAGTANNATCGTGGCCGGCAAGGGCAAGCTGGTCCTGACCGGGCAGTTGGGCGATGTCATGCAGGAGTCGGCCCAGGCGGCCATCAGCTACGTGCGTTCGCGGGCGCCCTCGCTGGGCTTGGATCGCGATTTCTACTCGCGCGCGGACATGCACGTACATTTGCCCGAGGGTGCCATCCCCAAAGACGGACCCTCGGCTGGAATCACCATCTGTACGGCCATGGTGTCTGCCTTGTTGCGTGTGCCCGTGCACCGGGACGTGGCCATGACCGGCGAGATCACCCTGCGTGGGCGCGTGCTGCCCATCGGCGGTCTCAAAGAAAAGATTCTTGCGGCTCACCGGGGCGGAATGAAGACCGTGATCATTCCCAGGGACAACGTGAAGGATCTGCGTGACATTCCCAAGCGCGTGCTCAAGAGTACGCATCTGGTCGCAGTGGGACACATGGACGAGGTCCTGCGCGTCGCCTTGGCACTTCCCAAGCCGTCGGAGTTTCTCAAGGAACCTTCGGTGTCCGCTGACTGGCGTGTGCCCGGCGAGCGGCGCGAGCGAGGTGAGCGGCGCGCAGAGGCCGATCTGATCCCGGTGGCCAGCGCCGTGCCGCCCGCCAGCACGCCCCCGGCGCCGCAGATTGAGATCAGCAGCGCGACCCGGCGCGGCTAGCGCACAACATTGAAATCGCGCAGGCCCAGCCAGAGCTCTGGGCCTTTCGCCGATCGCGAGCCGTCTCCGTGCCGAAACAGACAGGCGAGTGAGCGCAGCCTGAAGGACCATCTTCGCAAGCGTTCCTTCTGAACCTCGGCGACAGACCCATTTTCATGCCAAGATGAACACATGCTAGGCACCATCGGGTTGTTCCTCCGCAGCACAGACAACGACTACCAGCGGCGATTGGAAGAAGTCGGCAAGCGAGAGGCCAAGCGCCACGATTTCGACCTTTTTGTGGAGTCGGCGCAATTCGATGCCAGCCGGCAGGTCGAGCAGATCCGCCAAGCCATCAAGAACGCCGCAGCCACCAAACTGGCTGCCATTCTGGTCAGTGGCGTGAAGGACGAAGAGTTGCGCCCCGTCGCTCACGAAGCTGCCGAGGCTGGCTTGGAGTGGGCTCTGCTCAATGAAGCGGCCTTTATCGACGACGTTCGCAGCCAGCATCCCGACCGTGCCATTTTCGCCGTCGCGTCCGATCAGGTTGAAATTGGCCACATCCACGCGCGGCAGGTGCATGCGCTCCTCGGCAGCGCGGGGCGCGTGCTGTGTGTCACGGGCTACCTTGGGAACGTCGCAGCTTCGCAGCGGCTGGAAGGCTTGAAGCAAGGCCTCGATGGCAAATTCGAGCTCATCGAACTCAATGCCGATTGGACCAGCGAACGCGCGCGCATGGCCGTTGCGAAATGGGCGGGCGGCATTGGTTCAGTAGAAGACCTGCCAGGCATGTTCGTCGCTCACAACGACGAAATGGCCCTGGGCGTGCGACAAGCCCTCCGCGACATCGATTCCCAACGCGGCTTGCCCCTTGCCAGCGCCCCCATCACCGGGTGCGACGGGTCGCAGACTTTCGGCCAACGGCTGGTTCGCGAAAAGCGACTCAAGGCAACGGTGATCATGCCGCCCGGATCGGGTGTGGCCATCGAGTGGATCGCCCGCATGCGTAGCAAAGGCGAGATGCCCCCGGTCCGTGTGCTTCTCCCAGCAACGTCATTCCCAGCCCTTCCCAGTCTGCAGCGGTAGTCCACCGGAGCGGCCTGGGCGGGGCGACCGCAGGTCGCCCCTACGGCCGTGCGGGCACCACCGGCATCGCGTCTGGCCCTTGTGCGAAGCCGATTCCAAGTCTATGAGTAGACCGCAACCTGGAGGAGTGGCCGAGTGGTCGAAGGCGACGGTCTTGAAAACCGTAGCGCCTCAAAAGGGCGCCAAGGGTTCGAATCCCTTCTCCTCCTCTGTTTGAGATGGGAACCCTGGGAGGAGTTCCCAAACCCTGGCGCTGTGGCTCCGGCGGGTGAAGCCCGCCTACGCCTACGCGATCATGGGAACCCCCATGGGAACCCCTCTCCCGACGCGGTTGGTTCCGGGAGGGGCACAGGGTCCCCTCTCGACCTTCGGACTTGAGATCCGGGCGGATCTCAAGTAGTACCAAGCACCCACGGAGAGGTGGCCGAGAGGCCGAAGGCGGCGGTTTGCTAAACCGTTATACGGGCGAAAACCTGTATCGTGAGTTCGAATCTCACCCTCTCCGCCAAGACGAAAGTCGTGACGGACAGTACCCAGCAGCCTCCGGCAGAGGACGAGGCCGAGTTCGGCAGCCTGCGCAAGCGGGTGGCCGAGCTTGAGCTTGCTCTGAGCGAGCGCAAGGCCCTGGAGGTGAGCTTCCGCGGATTCTTGCAGATGCGCAGCGTGGGGGTGGTCCGCTACGACGGCAATCCCAAGTTGCCCATCGATTGGCCGGAACGCAGGCAGGCCGAGTGGCTGCTGGACCACGTCGTGGTGGCCGAATGCAACGACGCCTACGCGCGGATGTACGGCCTGGAGCGCGCCGAGGAGATGATCGGCGCCCCCATGGTTGGCAACATGGCCGGTCCCCGAGAAGAGAAGATCGCGCGTCTCACCGACTTCGTTCGGGCCGGCTACCGGGTCACGAATTTCGAGATTCTCGACGTGGACCGCCGCGGTCGCCAGATGTGGACGTCGAACGCGATCACCGGCGTCATCGAAAATGGCCAGCTCATCTACGCCTGGGGCATGCAGCGTGATGTGACGGCCGAGAAGGAGCAACTCGCGGCTCTGCAGCGACGCGAGTCGGAAATCCACCGGCGCGCGAAGCAACTGGCGGGCGAAGTCGCCTTGCAGAAGCAGTTTGCCGAAAATGTCCTGCGCAGCATCGCCGACGGCGTGTTCACCATCGACACGCAGCACCGGATCACGTCCTGGAATCCCGGGGCTGAGGCCATCACCGGCCTGGCGCCGACCCAGGTCATCGGCAGGAACTGCGGGGAGGTTTTGCACGCCGACCTTTGCGAGGGCCGATGGTTGTGTGACAGAGCCGGCTGTCCCGCGGACCGCGCCTGCGCCAGCCGGCGCCCCTTGCCGCCGCTCGAGGTCACGCATTCCTATCAGGGCGGACGCAAGCTGGTCACGGCGCTGTCGGCGGCGCCGCTCCTCGACGACCGGGGTGAGCCGACCGGTGCGGTGTGCGTGTTTCGCGACGTGAGCCGCGAGCGAGAATTGTTGACCAGCATCCAGCGGGCGCACGAGAGCAAGAGTCTGTTTCTCGCCAGCATGTCGCACGAGATCCGCACACCCATGAACGCCATCCTCGGCTTCTCGCAGCTCCTGCTCAAGGATCGTGCGTTGGGTCCCACTCAGCGGCAGCACCTGGACACCATCGTGCGCAGCGGCCAGCACCTGCTGGCGGTCATCAACGATATCTTGGACATGTCCAAGATCGAGGCTGGCCACGCCGAGTTGAGCATCGCGGCCTTCGATCTGCGCGACCTGGTGTCGGACCTGGCCGCCATCTTCCGTCTGCGCACCAACGCCAAGGGCCTGCTGTTTCGGGTGGAGATGGCCGAGGATGTCCCCTTCGTGGTGCGGGGTGATGGGCACAAGTTGCGCCAGATCTTCACCAACTTGCTCAGCAACGCCATCAAGTTCACCGAGCGCGGCCAGGTGATCTGGCGGCTGCGCAGCGAGCGCGCCTCGGATGCGGCGTGGCGCCTGCTGGTAGATGTGGAAGACACCGGAGCGGGCATTCCGGCCGCTGACCTGGGGCGGATCTTCGACGCTTTTGTCCAGACCGCTACCGGCGCCCGCACGGGCGGCGGCGCTGGCCTGGGCCTCGCCATCACGCGAGAGTTCGTTCGCCTCATGGGTGGAAACATCAGTGTCGACAGTCAGGTGGAAAAGGGGAGTTGTTTCCACGTCGCCCTCCGCCTGGAGGAAGGCGATGTCGCCCTGGCGGCTGGCCGAGGGTCGGCGCGACGGGTGGTGGGGATTCGATCGGGGCAGGCGGCCTTCCGGGTTTTGCTGGCCGGTGAGGCAGGCGACGCACCCGAATCGCTGGCCCCCATCTTGGACGCGGTGGGCTTCGAGACACGCCACGCGGTTCTGGTGGACGAGGTCTTGGCGGTTCTCGTAAAGTGGTCTGCTCACGTCGTGTTCGTGCAGGTGGGCACACATCCGCAACGCGGCTTCGCAGTCATCGAACGGGTCAAGGCCTCGCCCAGAGGCAAGCGAACGCCGGTGGTGGCGTTGGTCGGCCGCGGGGACGAGGTGGTGCGCGCGCAGGCGCTGGCCGCCGGCGCGGACGATGTCGTCGGGCTACCCCTGCGCGAGCCCGAGGTGTTTGAGAAGCTGTGGGCTTGTCTGGGCGTGGAATACGTGTACTTCCGGCAGGACGCCGCCGTCCGATCCGCGGTGGGCATCCCGTTGACTATGCGGTCGCTGCGGGATGTCCTGGCGGCTGCGCCTGCGGATTTGACCGAAGGACTGCGCGACGCCACCACCGCGGGCGACTTCGATCGCATGCTCTTGCTGATCGATCGGATTGCGGCCCACGACGCCCTGGCAGGCGCGGCCTTGCGTGCCCTGGCCGATGGGTTCGAGTACCAGCAACTCCTCGATACCTTGCCGCCGCGGGGGGACGCATGAACGGCAACGAGATTACGCCGGGTGTCGCGGCTCCCAAGACCATTCTCATCGTGGATGACACGCCCGAGAACCTGCGCGTGCTGCTCGAGTTGCTCAAGCAGCAGGGCTACAAGGTGCGCGCCGTCCCCAATGGCAAGCTGGCGCTGCAGGCTGCGGCCAGCGAGCAGCCTGATCTTATCCTGCTCGACATCATGATGCCGGAGATGGACGGCTACGAGGTCTGTCGACGGCTCAAGCAGGACGCAAAGCTGTGCGAGATTCCGGTGCTGTTTCTGTCGGCTCTGGGCGAAACCCTGGACAAGGTTCGGGCCTTTGACGTGGGCGCGGTGGACTACGTGACCAAGCCCTTCCAGTTCGAGGAAGTTCGCGCACGGGTGGAAACCCATCTGCGCTTGCGACGGCTGCAGGTCCAGCTTGAGGCGCACAATCGACAGTTGCAGGATCGGGTCGAAGATCAGGTGCGTGAGATCTCCGATTCCCAGATGGCCACCATCGTGGCGCTGGCCCGTCTGGCCGAGTCGCGCGACAAGGGAACCGGCCGGCACATCGAGCGCGTCCAGATCTACTGTCGCCTGCTGGCCGGCCAGCTGCGTGAGCACCCCGGCGGGCGGGACAAGGTGAACGAGGCTTTCGTCGAGAACATCTTTCGCGCCAGCCCGCTGCACGACATCGGCAAGGTCGCCATCCGGGACAGCATCCTGCTCAAGCCCGGTCCGCTCACGCCTGAAGAATTCGACGAGATGAAATCGCACACCACCCTGGGGGCGGAGACCTTGCAGGAGGTGCAGAAAGCCTATCCCAAGAACGGATTCGTGCGCCTGGGCATCGAGATCGCACGCTCGCATCACGAGCGCTGGGATGGCACCGGGTATCCCCACGGGCTGGCGGGTACGGCCATTCCCCTCTCGGCGCGTATCATGGCCGTGGCGGATTCCTACGACGCCGCACGATCGAGACGCTTCTACAAACCCCCCCTGCCGCACGCGGAATGCTGTTCCGCTATCTACCGCCGCAGCGGCAGCTACCTGGATCCCGTGTTGGTAGAGGCTTTCCGCGCCTTGGAGGCTCGCTTCAGCAGCGTCGCCGATTCGCTGGACGAGTAACCTGAATTCTGAGATAGACTGCGCTCTGATGCTCGGTAAGTGGTCGCTCGTTGTCGCAGGTGCGGCCGTGCTTGCATCGGCTGCTGGGTTGGCCATGCCGGTGGTTGTGCGCGTTCCCATCGTCAAACCGCACGGGGCGGCCGATCCGGTTGACGCCGGGCTGTTCTCTCACTGGCAGCACGAGCAATATCCGTGTTTCGCTTGCCATCCGGCGATCTTTCCGAGGGCGCGCAAGGGTTTCACTCACGACGAGATGGACGAGGGCCGATTCTGCGGCGCCTGCCACAATGGCCAGAGTGCGCCGCCGGCGAGCGGGGCCCGTGCCGCCTGTCGATCGTCCTGCCACGCGAAATGATGATGAACACCCTGCGCCTCACACTGGTTCTGATCGCAATGGGTGGCACTGTGGCCACCGCTCTGGCGGCGGATCCATCGGTGCAGCCACCCACGATTGCGGCACCGGGCGATGCCGGGATTGCCAGCAAGGCGGCGCCAGTGTTGGGCGATGCCGGGGTTGCGAGCGAGGCGGCGCCGGGCGCCGCAGCGCCGCAGCCGGAACCACCCAAGGCAGAAGCCGAGAAAGAGCACGCGCCCGAATCCCCGCTGCTCTTTCCCGGCGGCATCCGCATTGGCGGGCTCTTCGATGCGAGCTACGAGCGCGTAGGCATGAATAGCAGCCCGACCAGCGGCCAGAACGCCTTTCGCAACTACCACCACTTCGTCTTCGTCTCGCGCCAGGGAAACGACATCCCCATCGGGTTCAATGCCGAGGTCATCAATCAGTACTTCTACGAGCTGACCGCGCGTTTGTGGCGCAAGGGATCGGCGTTTCGCCTGTCCGCGCGGGCGGGAAAAATCATGGTGCCATTCGGGCCGGATCCGCTCTTTCACAAGAACTACGGCGGATTGAGCGCGATAGACCAGAAGCTCTTGCCCGTGGTGTGGTCCTCTTTCGGCGCCTGTGTACGCGCGGACGCGTTGCTGAAGGGTTTCTCCCTGGCCAATGATCTCTACTTTGTGCAGGGCTTCGATGTGTCTGCGCGGGACCACGCCCTCAACATGCAGAGCGACCTGCAAGCGTACGACGGTGCGCGAATGGCGATTGGCGACCGCGTGTCCATTTCGCGCGGGCCGGTCACGTTGTGGTACTCGCTGTATTGGAATCCCATGAGGTTTGGCCGCAGCCTGCTCATGCAGGCGGTGGACTTGGCCATCTGGCGTCCTGCCTGGCCAGTTGTGAACCGACTGGCACTGGGTGTGGGGGCGCTGCGTGCTCTTATTTCGGCTGACAGCAGCTACGGCAAGCCCGACGCGATAACGGACGCTGGCGCCTACTACGATTTCGCCGACTACCTGTGGCTGCGCTTCTACGCGACTCGCTGGCTCTACTTGCAGGCACGCAGCGGCCTCATGACGTTCAATAACCACAAGGGACTTTCCTACGATTCGGAACGTGCCAGCGCTGCCGACGGTTCACACCACAACCTGTCCGTGGTTGCGGAATATGCCGGCGCCCAGTTCAGCCTGGGCTACTACTGGAACTTTGAGAAGGTGGGCGAAACCGCCAACGACTTCGTGCGCTTCATGGTGATGTATGCTTTTTGAGATCAGAGGCGCATTGATTGGCCTGCTGGCTGTGGCTTTGCTGGCCACGGCCTGCGCCGATTTCACGCGCGGACCGGCGGCCGATGCCGCGGCCGACGCGGCGCTGGCCGACGATACTTTGTTCGATGACTACGTCTATCCTATCCTGCAGTCCAAGTGTCAGTCTTGCCATTCCCAGGGGCAGCAGGCCGGCGCCACTCGGTTCCGGCTGACTGGGGACGCGAAGGCGGATAGGGCGGGCGTGGTGGCGTTGGTCTACCCCGACTATCCCGAGGGCAGTCTCCTCTTGCAACGCGCGACCGGCAACGGCCACAGCGGTGGTCTCATCTTCGGGCCGGACAGCGACGAGTATTTTACGCTCCGTAACTGGATTGCGACTCTGCCTCCAACGCGGTGACTCAGCACAGCGGTTAGTCGCCGCGCAGCCTATTGATCAGGTCTTCCTGCTCGGCGGGTGACAAGGCCCAGTCGCTGATGGGATAGACAAGGTGCTCCTCGTCTTCATGGTGGCGGGCCAGGCTGCGCCGCATTTGCGGCAGCAGGGCTTCGCTGGCCAGTACATCCTGCTTGGTGAGGGCCGTTTGCAGCTCAGGCAGAAGTGCGCGCAGCTCTCCATGCTCGGCGAGCATGTCGGGCACAGCGCGCACCACGGGCTGGGTCATCCGCAGCATGGCGGGAAAGAGCAACGCCTCCTCGGCGGCCATGTGACGCTTGAGTGCGTCGGATAGCGAAACGAATCGCCGATCCGCCTCGGCCAGCGCGCCCACGCGCAGGAAGTGCTGCAACTCAGTCAGCAGGCCGTCGATGCGTGCATGGTCGGCCCTCAGGTGTTCCGAGAGGGTGAGCGGCTGCTCCGGGCGGCGTAGCTGCAAATCGGAGCGGAAGCAATCGGCCGCGACCACCGTGATGGTGCAGTCGATCTCGCCCTGATGCATCTGGCGAATCGCTGTGAGGATGGGCTTGGGATCCCGGTCGGTCACCAGAGTCACGCGGCGACCGCTGCGCAGTTCATGCAACACGCGGGCGACCGCCACGCGGCGGTCTTCCAAGGAAAGTCCGCGAATGTCGACCTGAAGCAGCTCGGCGCTGACCGGTGCGGCCATACAATCCACCTACATCGACTCGCGGCGCATGACAAGTGACCGCAGCGAGATAGGCTGTCACGGCGGCGAGATTGGGCTAGGATCCAGGTAGGAGTTCCCATCGTAGATTCGCGCAAGCCCGCCTCGAAAGCCGACGCGGCGGCGTCAGCCAAAGGCCGGCGTGCGGCCGAGGAAGAAGATCGCCGGTTTTTCGAGGCCGCCATGCAAGGTGTGCGGCCTTTGCCGCCTGGGCCCCGGCGCGCTGTGCCTGAGTGGCAAGCAGTGGAGCCTGCGCCGGCCGCGATCCCGCGGTCGCGGCCGCCTCGGGAAACGCTGGACGTAGAAGAGGATGGTGACCAGCTGACCGGTGCGGCCTTTGGCGTGGCCCACGATCTGCTGCGGTCGCTCGCGCGCGGCGAGATCGTGCCCGAGGCTGAACTGAACCTGCATCACCTGACCGCGGATGCGGCCGCTCACCAGGCCGAGCGATTCATTGAGCAGTCGGTGGCCAAGGGTCGGCGTTGCGTGCTGCTGATTCATGGCCGCGGTCTGCATTCCGGCCCGGGCGGGCCCGCCCTGCGACCGGCCTTGGTCGAGTTCCTATCCCGGCGGCCCCTGGCCAAGCACGTTTTGGCCTTCACCTCGGCCCCACCCCGTCACGGCGGCCCGGGCGCGCTGCTGGTGCTTCTGCGCCGTCGGTAATGTTTGTGGTTCTCGGGGAAGTCGGGGCCAGCGTGGGCGGAGGGCGTGCGCGTGAGCGGTAGCGAGAGCGACCAGCGTGGCGCGGCTTGCGTGGGCGACTTGCGTGAGCGTTGTGCGTCCCGCGGCACGCGATCCGTCCTTCGCTCGCCGCCCACGAACACGCTCTCGCCCTCGCCCACGCGACCCGCGATCCGCGATCCGGTTTCTCGGGCGTCCCGAGATTCTCCGGCAGGCTAAATCTTCCCGCCCGTGAGCGAGATGCTGCTTCGTGGAGTGCGGCTTTCGTTGGCGGCGCTCACGCGGACGCCGGCGCGATCGACCACCGGGCAACGGGTTTCGCAGATGCCGCAGCCTGTGCAGTAGTCCAGGTCGACAAACGGCATCTTCAAGGTCTTTTGCGTGCCGTTGCGAGCGGTGATCGTCTCCATCTTGAAGTAGATGGCCTTGGGTGAGGTCGGGCAGACTTCTTCGCACACGATGCATTCGGTCTGGTAGCCCCAGGGTAGGCAGCGGCCCTTGTCAAAGAAGGCCGAGCCGATGCGCACCGGCGGCCGGGACGGCATCTCGCCGACCTTCTTTTCGATGGTCAGCTTCTCGATGGCGCCGGTGGGACAGACTTGGCCACACAGGGTGCAGTTGGCTTCGCAGTAGCCGATGCGCGGGATCAGGATGGGCGACCAGAAGCCCTCGATGCCGGCTTCTTGCAGCGCGGGTTGCAGACCGCCGGTGGGGCAGACCTTCATGCAGGCGCCGCACTTGAGGCACTTTTCCAGAAAAGCGCTTTCTTCCAGCGAGCCAGGCGGACGGATACGCGCGGGATTCGGTCGCGGCTCCACGCCGTCGGAGGCGCGCATGAAAGGCACCGCCACCGCGCCCGCCACGCCAGCGCCCAGCCACTTGCGCCGCACCAGATCGATCTTGGTGGTGGACGATCGCACCGGCGGCAAGAACTTGTAGGAAAGACCGCCACGCGGGCAGCCCTCGATGCAGTTGAGGCATACCATGCACTCGGTGGCGCGCACCGTGCCCTGGGGATCGGCTGCGCCCTGGCAGTCGGCCCCGCAGAACTTGCAGCTCTTGCAGACTTCCAGGTTCTTGGTTATTCGGAACAAGGAGAACTTCGACAGCAGCCCAAGCAGCGCGCCCAGCGGACAGAGCACGCGACAGTAGAAGCGCGGGTACACGAAGTTGAGCGCCAGCGCGCCGAAGAACACCAGGGTGATCAGGGTGCCCCACTGGAAGTGCCGCTCGCCCTGGTACTTGCCAAAGACCACGTTGCCCAACGTGGGCATGACCGACGTGGCCAGCCCGCGCCAGGTCGAGGCGATGGGATCGAGCAGGCCGATCTGCACGCTGCCGGCTGCCGCCAGGCCCAGCATGACCGCCAGCACCAGGTACTTGATCCTGTGCGAGGCGCGCGGGGCGTTCTGCTTCACCCGGTCGGGCGGGCGCCGCTTGCGCGCCAGGAATCCCAGCGCCTGGTGCAGAACGCCCATGGGGCACATCCATGCGCAGAAGACGCGGCCCAGAACCAACGTGAGCACAATGAGAATCAGCGCCCACAGCAACGTGTGATGCAGCGAATGCGAAGCCAGCGCAGTGGTGAGCGCGACCAGAGGGTCGAACTCGAGCAACCACTGCACGTCGTAGCCGCGGATCAGGCCCGCGGTGGTGACCAGCAGGAGGAACAGGAAGAATCCCAGGAAGACAATCTGGTAGGCGCGACGCAACCAACGAAACATGGTCAGCCCCCCAGCTCGACGGTCTTGAGGTTGTGCCACTGTGGCGTGCCCAGGCCGGCCTTCATTCCCTCGACAATAAATCCGACGTCGTTGGGATTGAGGCCGAGCAGGGTGGCGCCAAAAGCATCGAGAGCGACCTCGTCGCTGCCAGCCGCGATGGTGTCCATCTGTTTCACGTCAGCCAGGCTGCCGCCGGTGGGGCCGTTGGCCGTCAGGATGCGCGTGGCATCGAGGATGGTCAGGGTGGGCTTGACCATGGCCGCCAGGTCGATGATGGAAAGGTGGATGTTCTGGTGCAGCTTCACCCGCTGGCCGCCCAGCACGCCGTACCAGTTCTTGAGCGCCATGGACGCCAGCGAAAGCCCGTGCTGTTTGACGATGGGAACGTTGATCACGCGGTCCGCTTCCACAAAGGGAAAGAGCACGTCGCCCGTGTGCAGGAGCTTGCCTGACACGTTGACCTCGCGGAAGGCCGAGGCATCGGGCCGAATCACGGTGGCGCCGGCCGCCTTGGCCGCCTTCTCGATGCCGGAGCGGGCGAAGCACTGCTCGGGCGTGTTGACTGAAGCATCGGTCAGCCAGACCTTGGACGCGCCTGCCGCGACCACCAGGCGCACCACCTCGGCCACCACGTCGGGATTGGTGTTGGCGGCCTGCTCGGGCGTGCGATTCCAGCCGATGTTGGGCTTGATGACCACGCGCTCGCCGCGCTTGACGAAGCGGCCCATGCCGCCCAGGGCTTCCACCGCCCGGCGCACGTTGGCCGCGGGATCCGGCCCGCGCACGATGGCCATGTCGTTGGCACCCGCAGGCTTTTCGGCCCGATGATCCTTGAGCGTCGGCAGGTCGCGGGTCTTTTTCGATCCGCTTCGCTCGCGCAGCCCGAACCCGAGCGCCACTGACCCGACGGCCATGGCCGCGGTCACGCCCACGCGCAGAGCCGCGCGGCGATCCACGCCCGCGGCGTCGGATGGAGCCGTTGCTGTCGTGTGACTGCTCTTGGAAACTCGCGCCTCAGGTACTTGATCGTACGGGCCAGGCGGTCCGTTGCTGCTCATTTCATCTTCCCCTTTAGCGCCTTGGCCAGCCCAGGCAGGGCGGCTTCGGCCTTCTTGTCGAACGCGGTCAGCTTCACGTAGTAGCGGCCCGAACGAAACACGAACGACATGGGACCCGAGATCGCGTCGGGAAAGTCCGCCACCGGCTTGGCTGTGGCCGATTTCTCGGCATTGAAGATCGCCTCGGCATTGGCCGGCTCGGCCATGTCGTAGACGTCGCAAACCATGTCGTCGCCCCCTGCCGACGCCATCTCGGCCGCAGCCAACTTGCGGTAGTGGCGCTCGATGAAAATAGGCGCGGCACCGTCGATGTAGTCGAACAGGCCTTTCTCGTCGTACAGGCCCACCTTGTCCTTGACCTTGGCACCACCCAGGTCGCCCTCGAAAAGCGCGAGCAAGGTCTTGTCAGCCTCTGCGCCCGACGGGCGTGGTTGGGCTGCAGCCGCGGCGGCTGGGGCAGGGGCGCGACGGCCATCGCGGACCATCCATCCAATGAAGGCTGGCGGGATGAGGGCCAGCATGACGAAAACGAAGATGCGCACTACCCGGAAGACTACGGCGAGCGCACGGTGTCAATCAAGCATGACCGCGTCGATCAGACTGTCATTGCGCCAGCGCTCGGGGCGGACAATAATTCCTTCGGGCTGGCTCGCAAGTGGCCCGCGATACGTTGAACCCCGCTCTTGGAGGAAACCAAATGACTCGTCTAAGGTGTTTCAGTCTTTGCGCGTGCCTCGGCCTCTTGCTGACCACCATGGCCTGCGGCAGCGGCGGCAGCAGCGGCGCGGCCAAACCATGGGACCGGGCGCGCATTGCAAACACAGGGACCGATTGGTGGATCAACGCCACCAAGGGGGTGTTCTTCCTCTCCATAAAGATCACAAACTCGTACGTAGACGACACCGCCGGGCGAGCGTCCGTGATCAGCTTCGTTGAAGATGTGATCAAGAAGATCACGCCCGGCGCGACGCCGGCATCACTGTTGCCGGCATCTGGCGACGTCCCGCCCTGGACCTACGACCAGACCAGCGCCGACACAGCGGCCGGGCCCGCGACCGCAAACAACTTCGACGCAGCGACAGCTCTGTTCGACGGGGCCGCAGATGCCATCTTTGGGGTCGCAGTTCCTTTCACTCCCTCGACCAGGAGCTTTCAACCTGTGAGTCTCGTCTGGGGCGTGTACACCAACGGCGCTGCCCCACCACAAAAGATGGATGCGAAGGTCGTCCTGATGGCGTCCCAGGGCGATGCCGGGAGGCTCTACACTGATGTTCTCAGCTATTCCCAGTACGCCCCCGCGCCGGTCGGCAGCCTGGACTGGAAGGAGTGTACTGGATCAGATCCGAATCCCTGTGGGGCCCCGTAGCGCGTCCGCACGGACGTTCGTGAGCGTGCCTGTCCCGTGCGCGCTCACGACGCCAGCTGAACCAGGTCGTAGTTCCTGGTGCCCAGACCGTGGGCCACGGCGTTGTCGAGCCACTGGGTCAGGCTGGTCTCTATCGGGGGAAGCCCACGCCCACCCGCCATGGAGGCGCGAACCTTGTTCATCAGATCCAGCGCGTAGCTGTCCATCGCGACGGGGTCTTGCGCCAGGAGAATTCGCCTGGGGGGGGGGTCAGTGGCCTCGGTGTCGGTGTTGCCGTTGGCGACAGCAATGAGCGCGTCGCAGATGTTCAGCGAAATCGAGTTGCGGATAGCAGGCAGGGCGTAGAGCTTGGGCAGGCCGGTGTGGAGGATGGATCCGTGGTAGCTGGCCGGAATGTCGATGATGCCGTAGATGTTCTTCATGGCCGCGGTGACGCCTGACTGGCCATGGACCTTGAAAACCGAGCAGTTGATGGTGAGATCGGTTCGATCAGTCAGGATGCGCGACAGGCGCGGTGATCGGCATTCTATGGTTGGGTTGATCATTTCACCATAGCCAGGCTCGTCGGCTGTGCCCGGGGTGCCGGCATCGGGCGCGGGTCCGGACTTGAGCTGCGTTCCCAGAAGTTGGGCACCAGCCAGATCATCGGCGCTGTACTTGCCGTGGCGGTTGAGTTCGTCGAGCCGGCGGTCCCAAACCACGATATGGCCGGGATCCACCCCCAGCTTGTCGCGCAGGCTCACCACGATGGCGTGCACCAGGGCCGGCGAAGTGACTACCCATTGGTTGAGGCAGTTGACCTTGAGCCCGATGCGCATGCCAGGGCGGTATTTTGGCAGCAGAACCTTCCAGGGATTGTTAGGGTCGGCGTCCGACACGATTGCATGGCCGTCATCGACGCCGCCATCCGCGTCCGAGGAACCCGCATTGTTGTCGTCAACGCCGGCGTCTACCGGCGGCAAGGTGGCGTTGAACAGCGCGGCCTTCTGGGCCAAGGCTGTCAGCCCCGCGTCGAGCATGATTGCCACCACGTCGGGCTGGATGATGCCATTCTTGTCAACGCTGTCCGACTTCGAGACCTCCACCACGGTGGGAGTGACCGGCCTGGGCGTGGGCGCGTTGGCGTTCGCGCCTGCGTCCGGGTCCACGCAAGCCGGGGCCCAGCGTCCACCCACGTCGGGAAAGCAACCGGCCAGCCCGGCTACTGAAGCGGCGGCCGCCATCTTCGCGGCATCGGCCATGATCTCGCGGCGTGTTCTGCCCCCGGTGTTTGACATAGAATTTCCTTCCGCCAGTGACTGGCAAAGAATAGCATGGCCGACTTGAGTCTTCTGGTAGAATCACGCTCGGTCGGTTGAGGGCGGCGGCAACACCGCGAAGGCGCGGTCCCAGCATTCTGAGGAACAACACATGACAGCCATTTCCCGACGCAGTTTCGTAGGCGGCTCGCTTGCCGCAGTCGCTGCTCTTCGTTATGGGCGGGCCTTTGCCGCGGGCGAGCCCGACATTGTGGACGTGCAGGGCAGCGATCCACACAAGATGATAGCAGCGCTGTTTGCGGCTTTGGGCGGCATTGGCAAGTTCGTCAAGAAGGGCGACTTCGTGGTCATCAAGCCCAACGCAGCTTTTGCCAATCCGGCCGAATGGGGCAGCACCACGCACCCGCAGACCGTGCTCGCGGTGGCCCAGGCGTGCATGGAGGCCAAGGCCAAGGGTGTCATGATCCTGGAATTTCCGCAGGCCAAGGGCGAAATGTGCCTCAAGCGTTGCGGTCTGATCGAGGCCATGGCCGCGCTGCCCGCCGCCAAGATCAAGCTGCTGGGGGCCGCCAGTGATTTCCAGAAGACCACCGTTCCAGGCGTGGCCCTGAAGACCACGGATGTGGCCAAGAACGTGTTGTCGGCCGATGTGCTCATCAACCTCTCGGCGGCCAAGGCGCACTACCAGTCGGGTGTGTCGCTTGGGCTGAAGAATCACATGGGGCTGGTTTTTGACCGGCAGATCTTTCACACCGCGCTGGATCTGCACCAGGCCATCGCCGATCTCGGCCAAGTCATCAAGCCGAATCTCACGATCATTGATGGCACACGTGCCCTGCTCACCAACGGCCCGGCAGGTCCGGGCGACACAGCGACGCCGGGTCGCATGGTGGCCGGCCGTCGCATCGCCTCCGTTGACGCCTACGGCCTGACCCTGGCCAAGTTCAACGGCAAGAACATGACACCCGCTGACGTCAGACACATCGAGCTCGCCGGGAAGGCGGGCTTGGGGGAAACCGACATCGCGAAGCTGAAGGTCAAGAAGGTTTCCGCCTAGGCCGGCCCATAGCGCCATGATTAGACGAGCGGCGGTCGCCGCAGCCTTGCTGGCTTCCGCGTACGCAAATTTTGCGTGGGCGCGTACTCCGCCCCTGGCCGTGGATCCGACTGAGGGTATGTGGATCGGGGGTGGCGAGGTCTTCATCTACCAGACCCAGAGCCGCTGGAGTGTCTTCCCGGCCGGCGCGAATGTGAACAAGATAGCGGTGGATGCCCAGGTCGTGTGGGTGGCCACCGATGACGGCGTCATTCGCTTCGATTCGCGAAGCCGACGCGCCACCCGCATCACCATGGACGACGGTTTGCCCAGCCAGGTGGTGACCGCGGTGGCGTTCGATGACCAGTTCGTGTGGTTTGCCACCAACAAAGGGGTTGCGCGCTACCGCAAGCTGGACCGGACGATCAAGGTGTACACGGAAAAGGACGGGTTGCCTTCCAAGGTGGTGAACGATGCCTTGACCGTGGGCCGTCAGGTGTGGTTCGCCACACGCGAAGGCATCGCGTACTACAGCCCTGACGTGGACGGCTTGCGCGGCTTTGGCGAGGCCGACGGGCTGGTCGGCGGGGACGTCGCTGAACTCTATCAAGTAGGCGACGATCTGTGGTGCCGCACCGACGCCGGGCTGTCGCGCTTTCGCATTCTGCAGCGCGTGTTCAACAATTTTTCACTGGCCATGATGAAGGCGCAACAAATTCGCGTCTTCACCATCGACGGCACCACCGTGTGGGTCGGGACTGACAACGGGCTCTACACCCTCGACACCTCCGATGATTCGTTGTTGCTGTTCCCGCAGCAGACCGCGCTGCAAAGCCGCAACATAACCGGCGTCGAGGTGGACCCGAGTTACGTCTATATCACCACCGACAAAGAGGTCGTCCAGTACAATCGCCTCACTCGATCCATCCGCTTCTTCGCCCTGGTCGACAACTTGACCCGACAAGAAGGCAGCATCGGTACCGTGCTCAACGGCACGCTGTGGACCGTGATGTTTCCCGACATCGGCGCGCAGATCTACGCCGTGAACGTCGACCATTTCGTGGAACGCAAGTTCGCGCTCACTGAGAGCAACGAGAGCAAGTCCACCGCCCACGCGTTCGGCAGGGTCAACGCGCAGACGCCCTACGACTTCAACAAGTCCCCTCACTGGGATCCGCAACGCTACGACACAGCGGACGGCAATCTCTCCTTCGGCCACAGCTTCTCTGAAGATCGCAACCTGAGCGCTTCGGCGCGCTTGGACTACGGCACACTGGAGATGCGAGGGATTCGCACCCTGCAGTACAAAGTGGAATACCTGGGCTCACAGAACGACGCGCTTCGCGACGTGCGCGCGGAAGACAAGCTAAAGTACCAGACGCTGGAAGAAGGCCTTGAGCGGCCGCTGCTGTTGCAGGGCGCGTATGCGCGGGCTGCCACACCGGGAGCGGAACCCAAGGCCAGTGTGGCCGCCACCGCCGGGTTCCGGCGCGGGGAGCTGACCCGCGACTTCATAACCGGGCCGCGCCAGACCATGTACCAGCTTTCGAAAAAGTACATCATCCCCGCATCGGAACGCGTGTACGTCGATGGGGAGCTGCTCACCAACGGAACCGACTACACGATTGTCTACACAGCCGGGCAGTTGTCATTCCTCAACCCGGAACGCATCGATGATCTGAGTGTCATTTGGGTGGAGTACGAGGCGGATCTCATGCCGGTGAAGGACTTGGGCAGCCTGTCCTTGCTCGACATGCTGCCGGCTGACAACGAGGTCGGGACCTGGGCGCAAACTGGCGGTGTTCAGTTGATCACCGACCAGGCGGGAATGTACCAGCGCATCGATGGCGCCGCGCCCAAGTACATTGATCGCGGCTGGGTCAGCAGCGTGTACGTCACCTACAGCCAGGGTTCCCGCAACATCACGGTGTCCATCCACGACATGGGCACCGATGCCAATGCCGAGGGCATTTTCAACTACAGCAAGCCAGCCGCGTGGCAGCCCATCAACGGACTTTCCAATGCGGTTCTGGACATGGGGCTGTCTGGCGCCTATGCCGCCTATGCCCATCTCACCCGCTTCTACCTCGAGCTCAACATCACCGAGAAGGACGACGCCTCCCGCACCACAATCGAGCTGTTCACCAACCAGATAATCAATCGCAAGACCCAGGCCGGATCCAACAATGGCAACGCGTTCAAGCAATGGATGGTGGCCGCGCGGGCGGCTGCCTCGCCGATCCATGGGATGGAGATCGGCGCGCGCGTGGTGGAGATGCAGGACCTGACCGCGCCGTCACAGGTGGTGCTCGACCCGAACACCGGGAAGCCTGCGCTCGACGCCGCCGGGCTGCCCATTCAGAAGGCCATGCCGGCGCGCAGCCTTTTGACCGGGGTGGCCGATGCTCGCTATCAGCGGCCGGTGGGCCAGGGCGGACTCTTGACCGGCTACGGGGAATTCGCAGGCTCGGATCGGCAGGATCCCGGCGCCCCCAACGGTTGGGCGGGCATGGGCTTTCTGCGCTTGTCTCATTCCTCGCTGGAAGGCACCATATCCGGCCGCAAGGATTCGCAGGGCTTCACCTCACTGGGTAACGACAGCACGCGCTTCGGGAAGCTGGACGACGATCTCCGCCTGAGCGCGACCGGCTATCCCGTGGCCTGGCTGCCCACCACGGTCTTCGTCGATCGCCAGCGGTCTTTCATGGATGATGGCACCGGCAAGATCACCAACGACGTGGGAGTCATCCAGCACGCACTGGCGCGGATTCAGCTCAACAAGAAGGGGCTGCCCATGACCAGCCTGCAAGTGGGCAGCACGATTTTGGATAGCCACAATAATTTCTATACCAATCGACTGCAAGCCGTCGGACAGACGGACTATGACCTGGCGCAGATCCTCAGTTTCACCAAGATCCAGCGCTTCACTGTGCGTGGGCTATACAGTATCTCCCAGGCAGAGACTGACAAGAGAGGAACCTTTGCCTTTGAGGACCGGGTGCAGCTTTCGCGCGTGGAAGCGAAGTTGTCACCCACGAACACGGAATCGATCTACGGCCTGTTCCGTTCGCGTCTGCTTGAGCGCGAGGCCAAGCAAGACGGACCCTATGCCCGCAGCCTTCTGCACTGGGAACTGTACTCGGGCGCAAAGAGCACGATCATTCCTGGCATCGCGCCCACGCTCACCTACACAGCCATCTACGACGACAACCGACTCGCCAGCGCGAGCCCATCGACCAGCGCCAGCACGCCGACCGGGACCGGAACCGTGGGTGGAACTCCTGTGATGGCGCCGGCGTCACTGATGAGCCCGAGTGTGTCTGCGCTGACCCCGGTCGGGCCGGGTACAATTTCCGTGGCGCCGCCCACGCGCACAGTCCAGGCCACCATTGGGGGCGCTTTGGGGATCTTCCCGGGACAATGGTTGAAGCTGCTGGCCCCTGCGGCCATCCAGCCAACTGTGTCCATCGCCGACAACGAGACCGCGGTCGACCAAACCAAGACGCAATACAATCGAGTCTATCGTTTTGACAACCGCGCGGTGTGGGCCAGCGGGGGCAGGTTCGACCTGGAGTTGTATCAACTGCATCAGGAGGCTGTGACTGCGCAAGACCACCACAAGAACGCGACACAGACCCTGCTGCAGAATCGCATCGTATATCGGCCGGTTTTCTCCAGTCCCATCACACTACGCCTTAACTACCAGGACACGCGTACCCGCTACGACGATCTCAGTTACGGGAAGAGCGTGGGCTCTTGGGGCGATCAAACCCTCTATCAAGGCATCTTGCAGTGGCTCATGCGCTGGAACCAGTTGCTGACCACGCTCTCGACCTTCACTTTCGACATCACGGATACAGCGAATTTCCTGAACAAGGATCCCGCGACGCTGCTGGTGACCTCGTACAACAACACGCAGTACCAGGTCGGCCCGGAAGAGGAGTTCCGCTTCTACCCACTCAGGGAGGCTGCGACGCTCTACCTGTATCAACGCGACGGCGTGTTTCGTTGGTTCGGCCATGGAAATGGCGCGAGCGACGCGATTAGCTACTACGTCGCGGCCGGTGGCATCTGGCGCATGGGCGACAAGATCTACCTTGATGGGGGCGTCGAATACGACAACCTCACCTGCCTTTCCCAGCCGACCGCTGGGTCGGCCTGCGTCGGGGTGTCGCGGATCGTTCCGCGGCTGTATCTGACGGTGAATCTCTAGCACTACTGATTGAATTTCTCCCGTCGCCGTCGCTGCTGCGGGGCCCGTCCGCTTTCTCGCTTCTCGGTCAGATACGTCGAGTATCTTCCCTCGGCGCTCGTCGCGGCCGGGCCTCCTCGCGACGCGNNGAATTTCAATCAGTAGTGCTAGTTCATTTTCTGATACTTGGCCGCCGGCAAACCGCAGATGGGGCACTTCTCGGGCGGCTTGCCGAATTCCAGGTGGCCGCAGACCGGACACAGGTAGATGTCCATCGCGTTCAGATCCTTGCCCGCCTGCAGAGCGGCCAGGGCTTGCTGGTAGAGTTCCGCGTGTACGCGTTCAGCCTTGTTTACGTAGTCCAGCATGGTCTTGGCCTTGTGGTTCTCGCTCTTGGCCTGTTCCACCATGGGCGGGTACATCTCGGAGTACTCGTAGGTCTCGCCGGCAACCGCGGCTTGGAGATTCTCGACCGTCGAGCCCACGCCGCCCATGTTCTGTAGATGGGAGAGCGCATGGATGGTCTCGGCCTCGGCAGCGGCGCGGAAAAGCTTGGCGATCACGGGATAGCCGTCCCTCTCTGCGCGGCGGGCAAAGGCGAGGTATTTTCGATTGGCCTGGCTCTCGCCGGCAAATGCGGTCTTCAGGTTTTCAATGGTCGCAGGCACGGGGGACTCCTTTTGCTGTGAGACTCAGTGATTGCCAAAGCATGGCGGCTGCGCGCGGGCTGCGCAAGGGCCACGCTATTTCACCACAGAGGACACAGAGGTCACAGAGCCGGATCGGACAGGGAAGGGTTTGGTCACGTCCGATCCGACCCCTTTCTTCCTGTCCGACCTCTGTGTTCTCTGTGCTCTCTGTGGTGAATCATCCGCGCCCTTCGCGTACACGGCGTTGCAGCTCGACCGGATCCCGGGCAGCGGCCACCGCCACTTCGCGACTGATGCGACCGGCTCGCACCAGGTCGAGCAGCGACGCATCCAACGCGACCATCCCGTCGTCGCGTCCGGTCTGGATTTGCGTGGTCAACTGGTGGGTCTTGCCCTCGCGAATGAGCGCTCCGACCGCGTAGTTGACCATGAGGATTTCCAGCGCGGGATAGCGCGTGCCAGGCAGAACACCTTCCAGTAGCTGCTGGGTGACCACCGCGCGCAGCGAGCCAGCCACTTGCAACCGGATCTGCGCCTGCTGGTGCTCGGGAAAAATGTCCACGATGCGGTCGATGGCCATGGCTGCGCTGCCACTGTGCAAAGTGGACAGCACCAGATGCCCGGTCTCGGCCGCAGTCAACGCCAGGGCCACGGTTTCGCGATCGCGCATCTCACCCACCAGGATGATGTCAGGACATTCGCGCAAGGCCGCGCGCAGACCGGCGGCGAAGCTCTCCACATGGGTGCCGACTTCGCGCTGATGAATCAGGCAGCGCCGGGGCTGGTACACGAACTCGACGGGATCTTCCAGGGTGATAACGTGGCGGGCGCGGGTTCGGTTCACCAGTTCCACGATGGCGGCCAGCGTGGTGGACTTGCCGCAACCGGTGGGGCCCACGAGCAGCACCATGCCGCCGGTCAAATTCCCGAGGGCGCCGACGCTGTCAGGCAGGTTCAGTTCGGCCAGGGTAGGGGCGTGGCGATTCACCGGCCGCAGCGCCAAGGCCAGGCCGTGCGCCTGCCTGAAGACGTTGACCCTCAGTCGCTGCGGTCCTTCGGCGTCGAGGGCAGGTGCTTCCCAGGCCAGATCTACGCTGCCGCTCTCGTCGAGACAGCGGCGACGCGGCGGATCGAGCAGCGACTCGACGAACCCCAGGATTTCTTGCTGGTCGATCGCTTCACCCGACGCTGCCAGGCCCTCGGCTGTGCGGATCCACAGGGGCTGCCCTGCGGACACGATGACGTCTGACACGGTTTCATCGATGGCGCGGGCGATCAAGCCCGCCAGGCGGGACGACGTGGCTGCGACTGTCCCGGCGGACGAATTGACGGCTGGAGTGGTCGCAGCCGCGGCACCGGCCGTTGCGACGCGCGCGTCGGCGGAGCGCGGGCTGACCGGGGCGGGCGGCGCCGGCTTTGCCAGAACATCACCTGTGCGGCGCAGCTTCAGTGACAGCTTGTCAGCGCCCCTGCGCGCCTCGACGGCAAAAACGCCGTGGCGTTCCGAGCGGTAGACGGCGTCGCAAGCGCCCGAGGCGCGTAGCCGGTCAAGATCGCCTGGGGCGAGGGCCTCGGCGGCGAAAGTCTCGAGTATTTGCGGGGCGAGCGGGGGCATGGTCAGGCCGCGGCCCTGGGCACCGATGAGCACCGGCGGCTCGCGCGCCCGCAACACAATCCCGGTCGCCTTCTGCGCGTCAATCAGCGCGAGCAGAGAATCGATGGCTGCCATGCCTCACAACCTAGCAAAACCCGCGCCGGCGGGGCGTACCTACGCGCTTGTGCTCTGGTCGGTCGGCCGATGAGCCGATACGTTGACAGGATTCGCGGGCAGCCGTAGAAGGGCAGCTGAGGTGGGTGGGAGCTTCTTTCCTTCCCTGTTGCCCTCTTCGACAAGGAGATGACCATGACTCGTACGATGAGGCTGCTTTCGCTGCTGGTTCTTGGTGGGGCACTGGTTGCCACGGGTTGCGAGGACAAAGTCTGCAAGGAGGCTCTCAGCAAGGCGACCGCTGTCAAGGCCGAGATTCTGAAGTCGGCGGAGGCTATGAACGCTGAGGTCATCTCTTTGAAGGCCAAGCTGGCTGCCACTGAGAAGAATCTAGAGGCGGCGGAGAAAGCGGTGGACGAATGCAAGGAGGCTGCTGCCAAAGCCGATGAGAAGAAGCCAGCCAAGACGAAGGGCAAGAAGGCCAAGAAGGGCAAGAAGGGCAAGCGGAAGTAGTCGCTCGCCCGCGTCCTCACTGGCACGCAATCCCGTCGCAGGCTGCTCCGCTGTCTGCCAGCAGAACCCGGCCCGTGGGACTGTTGGCCGGGAACACGGTGAGGCCCTTCAGTCCCACTGCATGAGCGCGCTGGAACAGGCCGAGCACGCCCTCGAAGCCGTAGCCCGCTGGCAGATTCACGGTTTTGGAAATGGCCGCGTCGACGTACGGCTGCAGAGCGGCTTGCATGTCCAGGTGCGCTTCGGGCGCCATGCTCGAGGCGTCGACCATCGCCCCAGGCGGACCGGCGTCGAAGCCGGCCAGTGATTCAAACAGCGCGACGGCGTAGTCGGTGAGTTCCAGGATCTCGGGTGGGCCGTCGAGCCGGTGGACCAGACGTTGGTAGCGCGGCCGGAAGATGGGCTCGATGCCACTCGATACGTTGCCGGCCAGCAGGCTGATGGTGCCGGCGGGCGCCACCGCGAGCAGCTGCCCGTTGCGAATCCCGTCGCTGCGGATGAGCATCTGCAAGTGCTCGGGCAGGGCCGCCACGAAAGGCGACAACAAGAATCGATCGACGTCGAGCGCCGGGAAGGAACCGCGCTCGCGCGCCAGATCGATGGACGCGCGATAGGCGGCGTGGGCCACGGTGCGCATGATGGCGGCCGCGGTCTGGCGTGCCTCCTCGCTGTCGTAGCGTTTCCCCAGCATCAACAGGGCATCGGCCAGACCGGTCACGCCCAGCCCCAGCCGTCGGGTAGCGTGCGCTTCAGCGGCCTGCTCGGGCAGGGGGAAGTGCGAGACATCGATCACGTCGTCGAGAAAACGCACCGCCAGGGCGGCGGCCGCCGCCAGCGCGGGGAGGTCGAAGGCCGCCCGGGCGGTGAATGGCTCCCTGACGAAGCGGGGCAGAATGAGCGAGCCCAGGTTGCAGGCGCCGTAGGGGGGCAGGGGAAGCTCGCCGCAGGGATTGGTCGCGGTGATGCGCTCGCGGTACCAGAGGTTGTTTCCCTGGTTCACGCGGTCGACGAAGATCACCCCGGGCTCGCCACTCTGGTAGGCAGCGCGCACGATGCGTTGCCACAGGTCGCGCGCGTGCACGCGGCGCCACACCCGACAGGCCACCGCCCCGGTGCTGCCGGTCCATGCGCGCATCTCGATCGGCGCGCCGGGCTCGCCGTCGGCGAGACCATCGGCCGGAAAGACCAGGGCGAAATCGCGGTCAGCGGCCACCGCGGCCATGAATTCGTCGCTGATCTGTACTGACAGGTTGAAGCTGGCGAGCGCGCCACCGCCTCGTTTGGCGTCGATGTACTCTTCGATGTCGGGATGATCGCAGCGCAGAGTGGCCATCATGGCGCCCCGCCGCTCGCTGGTGTTCTGCAAGGTGGCGCACATAGTGTCCCACACGCGCATGAAGGACACCGGCCCGGTGGCCACCTGCCCGGTCGAACGTGCGCGCGCCCCGCGCGGCCGCAAGGTGGAGAAGTCGGTGCCCACGCCACCGCCTTGTTGCAGGGTGATCGCGCTTTCCTGCAGGGCAGAGAAGATCCCTTCCATGGAATCCTGCACCACGCCCATGACGAAGCAGTTGAACAAGGTCACGCGCCGGGAAGTGCCGGCACCAGCCAGGATGCGCCCGCCAGGCAAGAATCCGTGGCCCAGCAGCAGTTGCTCAAATCGGCCAGCCCACTCAGGATCGGATTCGGGCTGGGCCACCGCCCGCGCCACCCGTCGAAGAGTGTCGGCCAGGGTGGTCTCACTGCCCTCTTGTCGGTAGCGCAGTTCCCAAATGCGCTGCGAGATGGGAGGCAATTGCTCGCCGGCTGCCGTCGCATCCTGAATCTGACCGTGGCTTGTCATGTGTGGACGTCCCGTCCCAGCAATCAAAGCATACCGCGCCCAATATCCATGTGCCTCTTGACGGCGACGCGGCAACAAGTGAAGTTGAGCCGCCCGTGCCATCTGATCGCGGCACCCAGGGAGCAGCCGAAGCTTGCCATCCGACAACAATCACGATTTCGTCATCCTCGGCGGGGGAGTGGCGGGTGTGACTTTCGCGCTGGAAGCGAGTCGGCGCGGCCGGCGGGTTGTGCTGCTCGAGAGCGAAGATCAGGTTGGCGGCCTGGCGCGCACTTTGCGTTTCGGCGACTTCCGCTTCGACATCGGCGGTCACCGCTTTCACAGCCGCTGGCCCGAAATCACGCAGTGGGTGCTGGAGGTGTTGAACGGCGACGCGGCCGAGGTGCCCCGACGCAGCCGCATTCGACTCGGCGGCCGCTATGTCGACTACCCGCTGCGTTTTCCCAATGCCCTGGCTGCGTTCAATCCATGGCAATCGGCGCGTATCTTGGCCAGCTACCTGCGGGCCGCGCGCCCGCGGCTGCGCCAGCGGCCCGAAGTTTCGTTCGAAGACTGGATCGTGCGGCGCTTTGGTCGGTCGCTGTACGACATCTATTTCAAACCCTATACCGAGAAGGTCTGGGGTTTCCCTTGCTCCGAGCTTTCCGCTGACTGGGCCGCACAGCGCATTCGTCTGCCCAGCTTGAGAGCGGCGGTGGTGGGCAGCCTGCTGCGCCGGTCACCGGCCCCTTCCACGTTGCTGTCGCAGTTTCTCTATCCGTCGCTGGGCATCGGAACTCTGCCCGAGAGCATTGCGGACAAGGCACGTCAGACCGGCCGGGCGACCATTCGCACAGGGTGCCAGGTGACCCGCGTGGAACCAGACGGTGCCTCGGGCGGCTGGCGGGTGACTTTTCACGGGGCCGACGGCGAGGCGGCCGTCACTGGCGCGAGACTGGTGTCCACGATTCCCCTGGAGGTATTGGTCGGCCTGTTGCCTCTGCCCCAGGTGGAGGTCGGGGCGCTGGTCGCTGGGCTGCCCTATCGCAGCCTGGCTTGCGTGTTCCTTTCGGTCGATGGCCCACAGGTCAGCCAGGACAGCTGGACCTATTTTCCGGATCGCGATCTGGTATTCGGGCGCACCCACGAACCAGGCAACTGGAGCCCGCGCATGGTGCCCGAGGGCAAGACTTCATTGTGCGTCGAGATCTTCTGTTCACAGGGCGATGAGGTGTGGCGCCGATCCGACCCAGACGTGATCGAGCCGGTGCTGGCCGGCCTGGATCGCTTGCGTTTCTTGCCGCGTGCGCGGGTGCGCGAGGCGTGGGTGCGGCGCGTGTCGCACGCCTATCCGGTGTACCGCGTGGGCTACGCCGAACCGCTTTCACGCGTCGGCTTGGCGCTCTCGCGCTGGCCAACCCTGCACCTCTTGGGTCGCACCGGGACGTTCCGCTACCTCAACCTCGATGCGGTGATCCGCGAGGGCTTGGCCTTGGCGGGATCGCTGTGCCAAGGCCCATGACTACGCGCGAGCAGACTGCGGTTCGCAACGTGGGCCTGCTGCTGATGCTGCGGGGCTTGTTGGTCGTTGGTGGTGTGGTGGTCGCCGCGGTAGTTCCGCGCCTAATGGGGCCTACCGGCTACGGCCAGGTGGCGCTCTTGGTGTCGCTGAGTTTCTGGTTCACGCTGGCCGCCAGTCTGGGGTTCACCCAGGTGATGGGCCGCCACCTGCCCGGCTTTGGCCAGAGCAGCGACGAGGACGGCTTGCGCAGTTTTTTCGGAGGCCTGCTGGCTATACGAATCGTGGCGGGCTTGCTGGTCGCGGCGCTGTACTTGGTCGTCACCATCACCTGGCTGCGTGACCTCGATGCGGTGGCTATGGCTGTCCTGGCCGGGGCCGTGGTGGTGCGGGCGCCGGCGGGGTTGTACTTCTCTCTCCACCTGGGGCTCAACCAGGCGGCGCGCTGGGGTGTCGCGGATATTCTGCGGCAGTGGGGGACCTTGGCCTTCATGCTGCCTGGGTACTTGATGGGTGGGTTACGTGGTGCCGCCCTGGGCGTGTTGTTGGCCGAGCTGGTGGTCCTGCTGGTGGGCCACGTCGGGGCGCGGCCCTATCTGAGATGGGCGGCCCTTCGTATTGATTGGCACGGCCTGTGGCCGTATTTGCGTTTTGGATTGATCTTCTACGTCAGCGACTTGGTTCTGGCGGGGTTCGAGCGCAGCGGCGAAGCCTTGGTGCGAGCCATGTGTGGCGACTACGCTCAGGTCGGCTTTTTCGGCGTGGCCTATTCGGCCTTTCTCACAGGGGCGGTGGGGATTCCGCAGATCGCGCTGGCGTTTGCCCCACTTCTAACCGTACTGCGCCTGGAAGGTGACCGGGCTGCGCTGCGCTTGTGGATCGAGCGTTTGTTGAAATGGCTGGCGCTGGGGAGCGTGGTGGTGGTGCTGGCGGCCGTGCTGGTGGGCAAGGATCTCGTGCCCCTGGTGCTNNGCGCTGACGCACGACCGGCCCGGCGTCGCCCTGGCTGCGGCGGTGTTGCGGCTGGGGACGTTCTGGGTGCTGGGCCTTTCGTTCGTCGGCCGCTGGGGAAGCTGGGGCGCCAGCCTGGCCGTGCTGGGCGCCCTGGCCGTGCAGGCTGGGTTCTTCACCTGGCGTATGCGACGGGTGGTGGGGTATTCGTTGCGCCGGTGGGTGGGAGTGGTGGGGCTGGGAGCGATGTTTTTGCCCCTCGCTTTGTTGCGCTCGTCACCCGCGATTGACGCCGCCTTGTTCGCAGCCTTTGTGGTGGGCTATGGCGGACTGCTCTTTTTGCTTCGGCTGGTGACCCTGGATGAGCTGGGTGTGATGTGGCGAGCGCTGACAGGCGCGCGCCCGCCAGCCTTGGGGACCTCAGGAGACCCATCGTCGTGAATCCGGCAGTGCCAGCGGAACAGAAGGCGATGCGGCTCTCGGTCGTGGTTCCGGTCCACAACGGCGGCGAGAGTCTGCGGCGCTGCCTGCAAGGACTGGCGGCTTCGGCTCGCCCACCCGACGAGGTCGTCGTGGTTGACGACGGCTCGACCGATGGTTCGGCCGCGCTTGCGGCTGCTCTGGGCGCGCGCGTGCTCACGACCTCGGCCGGCCCGCGCGGTCCGGCGCACGCGCGCAACCGCGGGGCCGAGATGGCCACCGGCGAGGTGCTGGTCTTCATCGACGCCGACGTGGCGGTGCACACGGATACCCTGGCTCGCATGGAGGCGCACCTGACGGGCGCGCCCGACGTGGCGGCGATTTTCGGTTGCTACGACGACCATCCCCCGGCGCGCAACCCGGCCAGTCTCTATAAGAACTTGCTGCACCACTATGTCCATCAGCACGGAGAGCGCGAGGCCGGCACGTTCTGGTCAGGCTGTGGGGCGGTCCGGCGGGCGGTGTTCTGGGCCACGCGCGGATTCGACGAGGACTGGATGAGCATGGAGGACGTCGAGCTGGGCGCGCGCCTGCGCCAGGCGGGCCACCGTATCCGACTGTGTCCCGAGATCCAGGCGACGCACCTCAAGCGCTGGACCTTGGCCAGCCTCTGGCACACCGACATCTTTGGCCGCGCGGTTCCCTGGACGCGTCTCATTCTGCGGCAGGGGCGCTTGTCCTCGGACCTCAACCTCGACTGGCGCAGCCGTCTCAGTGCCCTGGCGGCCTGGGCGCTGCTCGGGTGCACGTTGCTCGTCCTGGGATTCGGGTTGCTGGGGCTGGGCCGGCTGGCAAATGGGCCGGGGCTGGGTGTGCTGCTGGCCAGCGCGGGCGTGACCGTGCTCAACGCCGATTTGTATCGGTTCTTCTTCCGACGCGGCGGCGCCCGCTTCGCGTTGATCGCTGCAGCCCTGCACGTCGCCTACCTGTTCTACAGCAGCCTGGTGTTTGCCTGCCTGTTGGTAAGCCACCGATTGCGCGATAGCGTGGGAGGTTCTCGTGAGCCGACGATCAAATAGGCGTGCGCACTCGGCACCGCTGGCGGCGGCAAGCGACCCGGCGGTTGGCGGAAATCGCATGCGGGCGGCGCTGGCGCGCACCAGGGTACAAGCGGCGCTGATCTTCCTGCTGCTGCTGGCCGCGTATTGGGCCAACGGCGATATCCTGCCGGGCAACGACCCCACCGCCAGTGTGCGCCTGGCGGGCAAGTTGGTCAGCAAGCACAGGCTGGTTTTCACGCCCGAAGAGGATCCCTTCATGTTCGAGTGGCACCTCAAGACGCCCGAAGGTGAGCGGCACGCGCACTTTCACTCCTGGCGATCCAGCCTGAACGGCGAGCCCATCCGGCGTGTGTATGAGCGCGGAGATCTGAGCAAGCCGGAGGCGAACTACTACTTGATGAAAACACGCTACCCGGACGTCTACGCCAACCGCTATGGCGTGGGCGCGGCCCTGTTTGCCGTGCCTTTCGTCGCCGCGGTCTATCCCTTTGCCCGCGATCTCTACGACCGGCCCTCGGCGGGCGTTCTGTGGTTCACCAGCAAGCTGGCGGCTTCCTGTGCGGTGGCGGCCAGCGCGGTGCTGCTCTTCTTGGCCGCCTTGCCGTGGCTGCGGCCCAAGACCGCAGTCTGGCTGGCCCTAGCCTACGGCCTGGGCACTTGCGTGTGGAGTTCGAGCAGCCAGGCGCTGTGGCAGCACGGCCCGATGGAGTTCTTTCTGGCCCTGGGAACGTATTTCTTGCTGCAAAAGCAGCGTCCGTGCGCGGCCTACTGGGTGGGGCTGAGCTATGCCCTGGCCTTTGTCTGCCGGCCCACGGCCGCGGTGGTGGTGGCGGCTGCGGCCATCTACTACTTGGTTTGCGACCGGCGGGCCGTGCTTCGTTTCGTGGTCGCCGGCCTGCCCGTGGCCCTGTTGTTGGCGGCGTACAACCTGCACCTGTTCGGCACGCTCATCGCGTTGGGCCAGGTGAATGTTGGCGGAGGCGCGCCAGCCAGCGTGCAGGCTCCGGCGGCGTTCACGCTGCTGCCGGTGGCGGCAGCGGCCACGCAGGGATCAACGGCCACCCAGCTGTTTCACACATCGCTGCTGCAAGGGCTGGGGGGAATCTTGATCAGCCCCTCACGCGGTTTGTTGGTGTTCTGCCCCGTGGTGGTGTTTGCCTTCTGGGGGCTGGTGCGCGTGTTCCGGGACAGCCGCTTTGTAGCCCTGCGACCGGTGGGCTTGGCGGCGCTGGCTTTGTTCCTGGTGGTGGCACGCTGGTTCGGCTGGACGGGCGGCTGGGCCTACGGGCCGCGCCTGCTGGCGGATGCGGGCACCTTGCTGGCCTTCTTGGCCATTCCAGTGGCTGAGGAGATTCGGCGCAGCCGCACACGGGCCGCGGCGTTTGGCGTGTGCCTGGCGTGGTCCGTCGCGGTTCAGGTGGTGGGTGCGTTTGCCTACGACGTCACGGGCTGGAACGAGCGCGTGCTCTTCGTGGTCACGCAGCCAGGAAAAGAAAGGCCCATCTTGTTCACCACCGCAGAGGAAGCCCGGCGCGAGGTCTGGGCGCATGGTGGCTCGATGGAGGAGCGCAAGGTCAACGTCGACACGCGAGAAGGACAACCTCGCGTTTGGTCCATCCGCGACAACCAGATCCTCTACTACGTCGAGCACTTCCTGCAAGCGCGCCGGCTCAAGCAAGTCGCGATCGAGAAGTTCCTGAAAGACAGCGGCTAGTGGCTGGTCTCACTTGCGCAACGACTTTCCTGGCAAGGCCGGCGTGATGGTGCTGAGGTCCACACCCAGGGTTTGCAGGACAGTGGGCGTGATGTCTCGTTGCTCGCCCGCTGACGCCAGCTGCGGATCGTTGCTGGCGAGGAAGATGTGGGTCGCCTTGGCGTGGTGGGTGGTTCCCACGTCGAAGCCATGGTCAGCGGTGACGTACACCGCGGTGTGGTCGTAAAGCCCGTCGGTCTTGAGTTGAGCCACCATTCGCCCCAGCCAGGTGTCGAGAGAAACCAGGGCGCCGTCATACTCGGGTGAACTTTCCCCGTATTTGTGGCCGTTGACGTCCACATCGCCAAAGTGAACGAAAAGGAAGAAACGACCCTTGGGGCCAAACTTGTCGATCAGGGAAAGAACCCTCTGTCCCACGCCGCGCGCGTCGCGTGGCATGTCGCCATCCCACGCGGTGAGCGTGCCCTTGACCAAGTGGAAGGGCTGACCCAGCAGGTTTTGTTCGACAGCCAGACGCATCTTCTCCAACCTGCGCGCCTGCTTTTCATCGTCATCGCTCGGCTGGTTCGGGCTGGCCGCTTCCATTTCGGCAGGGACCTTGGGTCCGCCCGGGCCCAGGCCCATGGCCTTGCCGGTCACCATGATGGTGGCGATGTCCTTCTTGCCAAAAGCCTGCTGCAGCCGCTCGAAGATCGAAATGCCGAGCGGAATGGGACGAAAGATGGTGTTGGAGAATACGCCCGTGACGCTGGGATCGTACCCGGTCAGCATCTGCGCGTGCCCGGACCTGGTGTCGGTGATGTGGCCCGAGACCTCGACGTCAACCATCCGCCCCTCCTTGATCAGTTGCGCCAGATTGGGCATCTGGCTGCGCTTGAGAGAGTCGTTGATGTGCTCGCGTAGGGCCCCATCCCACGAGATGAGAATGGCGCTGCGTTGGCGCGGCGGCGTCGAGGGTTTGAACGCGGTCGCGCCGACGAGCACAAGCACGGAAAGAAATAGGCGGGAACGGAAGAACATCGTGGGGATCTTCTAGCACCGAAATGCTCCTGACTTGCACTTGCACTTTGTCAGGCGCTATCGTCTGTCCATGACAAAGACGCGAATGATATGGATCCTTGCAGGGGCAATGTTGATGGTCGCTTCGTCGGCCCAGGCCTTGGACATGGGCAGCCTGACCAAGAAAGCCGCGGGTGGCGCGGCCACAGCGGCGCGCGACAAAGCGGCCAAGGAAGTCAACGCCAAGCTCCTGGCCGAGGGGCGAAAAGACCAGTGCAGTTTCAAGACCGACAGCGACGAGCTGGCTGCTGGCTGTGACAAGAAACTCAAGAACCTGGCCAATGCGCTGGTCGAAGCGAAGAAGCGGCTGAGCGTGGCGGGCGTGACCAATTTTAAGTTCGAGGTTTCCGGCCACACCGACTCAAGTGGCAAGCCCGAGCACAACAAGGAGCTGTCGGGCAAGCGCGCCGCCGCGATCGAGCGCGAATTGGTGGCGCGCGGGATCGCCAAGAGCGAGATCGTGGCCATCGGCATGGGCTCGGAACGCCCCCTGGTTACGCCTGACAACACGCCGGCCAAGAAGGCGAAGAACCGCCGCTACGAGATCCAGGTGCGCTTCTAGCACTACTGATTGAAATTCGGAGAAATTCAATCAGTAGTGCTAACCAGCATCGCGCGGACCTTGCAGTTCCGAGCCCAGACTGCCAAGATCCGAGGTATGCATTCTGCCTCCTGCGTTCAGTCGGAGCGCTGGCTGGCACTGATACTGGTTAGCGCAGGCTTGGCGTGCTCGTCATCGGGGATCAAGGCCCGATCACCTGACGGCGCCCAGGCGGCGGACGGCACTCAGGCAGGAGACGCCGCTTCGGCAGGAGACGCCGCTTGGGCACCAGACGTTACCAAGGATTCTCTCGCCAGCGTTTCTCTCGATGTCAGCGGTCTCGACAGCCCGGTGGCGACCATCGACGCTGGCCTGTGTGGCAACGGCAAGCTCGACCCCGGCGAGGAATGTGACGACGGCAATACCGTGGACGGCGACGGCTGTATGAGCGACTGCTGGACGCCAACGGGCAGCCGTCGGACACGGGAGAACTCTTGTGCGACAAGAACTGTTTGATAGTTTTCTACGAGCACTAGCCGGTCACTGGGTCAAGCACTCCGCCACCAAAAGCGCTCCAGGGTGCGCCACTATGCCTGACGTCGGCAAGTAGGATATCCGTTGGCCGTCGTACGAGGCCGCACACCCCAGAAAGCTGTTGTCGTACGAGATGTACCAGCAAGGCCGCAAGTTCTCACTGACAGTGGCGAGCACAGCGTCGATTTGAGCTTGGGAATAGACGCTGTGCTCGAGACTGGCGGGGTCGAGGATCTTCCCCTGGGCGTCTTTGCATTCGGAGAGGGGTCTAGTTGCCCAACCGGTTTGCTGGCAGCCAGCTATTCCCAGGGTATCGCAAGGACTCTGGTAGAAAACCTGGCAGTCAGGCTCGATCTCCGGCGTATTCGGGTCAGTGTCGATCAATGGAGCATCGATGCAGCCGGGCGACGACACCTCCATCATAGACCTACCCACGTCGGGAACCTGAGCCATCGCATTCGTGAAGTCCGTGTTGCAGATGCTGAGCGTTCGCCCCCCGTTGCCGAAGGCATCGATGAACCTCTTCAGGCGAAGGCCTCCGTAGGCCTTGTAGATATTGCCATCAGCAGACATCTGGGACGGAATCGTGCAAATGGGCATGTAGTCCCACAGGTTCTGCTGCGATGCCGGAAGCGAGGTGGCATCCTTGTCAATCCGGTAGTTGGGGTTGATTTGAAGGTCGGGCGGGAGGTTCGTGGCGTTCGGGCCCGGGAGCCAGCCGATGATGCCAGACACGAGGATCTTCTGTTTGGCCTGGGCACCCTTGACAGAGTTGACGCTGTCGATCATCTCCTGAACGTCGATGAGGGGCAAATAGGCGTAGTCTACGTTGTTGGGGTCGTCGGGGCTACCGTTGGGGTTAAGCAGTCTCTTCTCNNCATCGCAAGGTCGTGGTGTCGCCCGGATCTCCTTTGGTCACCATGTTGAACATGTCATCGTTCAGAGTGTTGTAGTTGTTGGCGGAGCAGTCATCCTGGTCGGTGACGAGAACGATGAAGAGGTAGGCGTAGGACCGCAGAAATCCGCTATTTGCATCGTTGATGCTGTTCTGGGGAATGAGAGCCACGCGAGTGGCTTGCAATAGGTGTTGTTCTTCGCAGCCGTTGCTTCCCACGGCCGTGGCCAAGCAAGTGAACACGTCTTCAATAGACCGACCGGAGTAGTTCCGTTGCCGGCCATCTTCTCCGTCGGGCCTTGCGACATCCTCGATCCAGCGCGCGCCTGGCAGGAGGCCGCACCCGTCCGCTATCGGGTTATTCGGATCTGTCGCGGCGACACTTCCCGCCGCGACCGAGGCAGTCAGGTCGTTGGGATCGTTGCCCCACAGAAGGCCCCTGTCGCCCAGTCCCACGCCGCAGTTGCCGCCCATGGCACCCATGCCAGCCCCCACGTTGCTGCTGACCACGCCGATGTGCACCTCGGGCAAGCCACCCGGAAGCATTTTCAGGGAGGCGATCATCTTGCGGAAGTTCTGAGCCAGCACAGTCTGTTTGGGGGCCATTGACGGGGAATTGCCGATTGCGAACAGAATGTCGATCTCGCGCCTGGGGCCACCAACCGGGACAGAGACTTGGGTCTGTCCTCCGTCGTGTGGCCCGGGCCAATCCGGCGCTCGGGACGCGCAGGCGAAGAGAAGCAAGGGGAGTACGCCTGGCAGGCGCCAGCAATGGGGCAAGAACCGTGGAGAGCGACGGACCATGAAGACCCTCCTTGGGGACAAGCCAAGGCGACGTTTGAGATTTGGTACAGGTCGCAGCAAGACCCGTGCCGCGGAGCTCTCCAGCCTTCATTGCCGCAAGTCCCGATGCCCGCCAACACAGGTGGCACTCGGGCCAACTTGGTATCGCCTGTCATTGGCCCTCAAGTGAGCTGAACGCGCTCCAACCGACGGGGTTCGCTGGCATGGCCTTCTGGCCGTTCGGGTCGAGAACTTCCGCCTCGGTAGCCTCTGTGTCTCTGTGAGGACTAGGCAACTTTGATCCACGATCCAGGAGATGCTGGCTAGGGTGTTCGGCTTACACTCCACCACCTTCATGTCCACGAACCCAAAGTCGATCAGACCACCTTTCTTCGCGTTTCCCGTGGCGTTGGCTACCCACCAATGGCGATGTCCCTCAATTGTGGAAACGGTTTCGAAGACCCTCTTGGGCGAGGCGTTGAAGGCTTCGAGGTCGAAGGACGGCAGCGAAGCTCACGACAGAAGGGTCAATCTCGGAGACGTCCGATCCCAAAAACCATTGTGCTTCCAAGCACTTCAACACGGTCTTTCGCAGGCACGAACCGGCGCTGACTCCGCGCAGGCGACCATGCTGCCACGCCAGCGAGGGTGGCGACGCTGGAGGGCAGGCGGCTAGCTTCCCGGTGGTGCGGGACAAACCCGAGAATTCCACTTGCCCCCTTTTCGTTTTGAGCATATGCATCCTAACGGTGTCACGCCGAGGCATCTTGAGCGGCGTGCGCTGATTGGAGCGGGCTAGGGTGCCAGCCAACCAAGGAGGAGCACACATGAAACGCGCATTGGGGCTGTGTTCGGCTGTTGCGATCCTGACATTTCTGGCCGCCTGCGATGAGGACAAGCTCCGCATTGACCGGGTGGAGCCGGCTGAAGGCATCACAGCGGGTGGTGATTCGGTGAACATCATCGCGGCGGGGTTGCAGCCAGGTAAGACCGGGGTCCGCGTCGCACTAGGCAGTCACGTGGCCGAGCAGGTCGTCATCTCGTCCAGAGACAAGATCAACCTCATCACCCCAAGCGGGGACAAGGGGCCGGTGGACGTGATCCTGGATTTCGACGATGGGCAGCGCTTCAAGATACCGGGAGGCTTCCGCTACGTCGATCCGAAGGAGACCGAGGATCTGCGCAAGGCTTTCTTCAGCAAGCCGAAGGCTCCTGCAAAAAAGTAGCGTGATCAAAGCCGTCATCGTCATCTTGTTGGCCAATGCGGTGCCGGTGTCGACGACCGTCGCTGCCGAGTCGGACACGTCCTGGTCGCGGGACGAAGGAATGCGGGCTTGCCTCAAGAACTGCATCTCAAAGATCGAGGGGGCAGCGTCTCAAACCAAGGAGCAAAGGGTCGCTTGCAAGGACCGATGCACTTGCATCATCGACGGGATGTTCGAGCCGGGTGGAAAGCCCAAACGCGAGCAAAGCGACCTGCCGAAGGTCGCGGCTGATTGCAGGACGCGCCTTCAGCAGAAAGCCGTTGCGCCACCAGAAAGAGTCGATGCGCAGGCAGCTCCGGCACCGGCGGCAAAGCCTGGCGTGCTGGTCGGGGCAGAACTCCTGCCCGGCACGGGTTGCAGCAAAGCAAGGATGCCCAGCTTCCAGTACGATGCCGGCGAACATCGCATCCAACTTGCCGGAGGGGGTTTCAAGATGCGCCTGCCCAAAGGGTGGAGCGCCACACTTGAGCGAGCCGATCTCGTGGTCGTGTCTGCGGCCATGAGCGTGGAGGGGGTCCGTGCCGTGTTCGAGATGTTCGTCAGCCCGGTATGCAAGACCTACGACGGTTCCACCGTCAACCAGAGGGTCGCGGCCCGTGGTCTGATCGAGCTTTCGCCACCGGGCGCCACCATGGACCAGGTCAAGAAGGGAAGTTGGACGATGGGCCTCGGCGGCCCTGTCGGTCAGAATCTCGTTCTGAAGAACGTCGCGCTCAAGACAGAAAAGGGGGAGCGGACGGTGGTTCTCTA
>PMBY01000087.1 GCA_003153875.1 Myxococcales bacterium
CTCTCGAGCGTCGCAATGGTGCGCAGGGGACCGGCGCCGGGCGGCACCTCGGCCAACATCTGGCCGGTGCCGTCGAGATTGCGAAACGCGAGATCCTGGTCAGTGCCGAGCGCGCTGCCCGCGAAGCTGGCCAGCCAACCACAAGGTTGCAGCGCCGCCTCGAGCAACACGCAGAAGGGCATCACAGGATGGCCGTTCTCTGCGAAGTACCAGGCCTCGGCCGGTACGTCGTATTCGACCTCAATACTGGCGCCCGCCTGACACGCGCACATCTCGCCGTCGATGCGCACCACGCGACTCATGAAATGATAGGGCGGGCCAGGCAGTCGCGCCACGCGACGAGGTCCATCAAAGCACGCGTACATCGGCCCAAAAGCATCGGACGGTTTGCCCCAGGCGCAGGCAAGCAACGAGCGGTGGTCGAAGCGGAACCCGTTCACCTCAGCCACGGTCTTGGGTTCCGCGGCTTCGCGCAGAGTTTCGGAAAGGCTCGACAACGGCCAGTCCGGTACCAGGCGCAGGCCGACCCGACGCGCGTGAAATGCTTTCAGCCCGTCGACCGTGCCCAGCAAGTCCGCGTACACCGTGGGCTCCGGGCCGTCGTGCACTTCCTCGACGAACATCTCGCACACCAGCTCCTTCGACGTGGGGACCACCTGGCCGCGACACTGCAGCCGGTACGTCTCCTCGGGAACGGGTTCGAAACGCCAGCCATCGCGGGCCAGGGTGTAGCCCAGGCCCGCCAGATAGATGGCCATCATCTGCAAACAGCCCTCGAACATGAGGGTGCCAGGCATGCACGGATCGTTCTTGAAGTGGCCGGCAAAGAACCAGTCGTCGGGCCGGATGGGCGTGACTGCCCGCAGATAGCCGCGGCGCCAGGGGCCGCCCGACGGGTCGAAATCGAGCACGCGTTCCACCAGCAGCATCTTGCCGTTCTGGATGGCAGGCGTGCGCACATGGGCCTGGCCCGCTTCGAAACCTGGACCGAAACACGCGTGCAGATCGCCCTCGGAAAACGCGCGGACATCTTCAGCGGAGAGTTGCCGGCGGGTGCAGGCCACCGCAGGCGGGTCCAGGCGGGCGTCGGGCTGGATGGCCTGGCTCTCGGGCGTCCACAACACGCCGGTCGATTCGTTCAGTTCCTCTTCTGTGAAGAACCCGGCCTGGCCCTGGCGCACAGTCAGCGCGGGTCGGCCGTCGCTGGTGCAGTCATAGTGGAAGAAGAACAGGCGCACCTCGCCCTGGCGCGCGTGGCTGTCCACATGGATGTCGTAGCGAATGGTCTCGCCCAGCCAAGGCAAACTGCCGTGGTAGGTCAGCTCGCAACCCAGCAAGCGGTAGCGGCGCCGTCCCTGGTTGAGAGCATCAACGCCCAGGTAGGAGATGAGGAAGAGGTCGGCCTGGCCCGCCTCGATCATGATCCCCGCGGGCATGAATCCGCGGTGCAGGAACCACGAGTCCTCGCGCACGTCGGTCTCGGTCCACACCGTGCCCAGGCCCATCGACCCGGCCACTGCATGGAGGCCCACCACCCGGTCGGCCAGCAGCAAGGGCGGCTGGGGCATGCGCACCTGCACCGCGTGTTGGTCTTGCGCTTTGAATTGCGGACCGAACAGATCCGAAATGCGGCCCGCGGCGTGGGTTTCCAGATCGCGGCGTGAAAAAGCGTGGCCACGCGGCCAGCCCTGATTGGTCGACGGGGTCTGCTGAACTTCTGCACTCGGCTGCGCGATGCTGGTCGGCGCGGGCTGGTCGGCCGCCGTTTCGGCTGCCGAAGACGACGTCGAGCCCGGGGAGAAATTGTTTGCGCCCAGCAAGATCTCGAGCGCTCGCTGGCGACCTTCCAGAAACTGCCGGTGCGTGGCCGCCTGCTGGGTCACATGGTCCCGGTGAACCTCGGTGATCTGCCGCCGGTGGGCCAGAACACGGCTCAGAATCTCGGCCATCGGCCCTTGCAGTCCCGGCCCTGCATCGACGACCGACGGAGCGATAGCGGTCTGCACACCGACATTGTCCTGCAAGACCGGTGGCAGCCAGGGCGCGGGCGCCATGATCTGCGCGGGCAATTCAGCAACGCTGGTGGCCACTTCCGACGCGCGCGACTCCCACGCCGGTAGTGTCGGCTCTGGTCGGTGCGCCGCAAGCACGAACAGTGGGGGCTCGGGCCGGCGCGCGCTCTTGCGCAGGGCCGCCACAAACGCTGCGCCGTCGTCGGGCGACGCGTCCGCGAGTGGGCGGCGCAGGTCCGCGGGAGGCTCCTCGATGAAGGTGCGGGCCTCTTGCCCGCCCAGGGCCTGGGTCACGATTGAAGCGCCAAGCGGCGCCTTGCATTTCCAGGACGTGATCCGCCCCGCTCCCGGCGCAGCCGGAAGCACGCGATGGCCGCAACAAAGTGCGGCGGCCGCCACGTGCAGCAGGCCCGAGGCCGCATGCGCATGACCGAAGAGCGCGCGCAGGCTCTCGCCTTCTCCCAAAGTCAGGCCCGGCTTCCTGCCGTGCTCGTCGCCCAGCACCGCCAGCACCTGGTCTCCGTCGCGACGGATGTCGTCGAGCCGCTTGAGCACCAGGACCACGGCTGCATCGCCGTTTTGCTGTCGATCCGCGGGAAGGCAGGCGGCTGCGGCCGCCCGGTGCACAGACTCGGCCGACAGGTCCACCGCGGCTACCAACGCGGCGTCGATCTCACCCTGCTGCAAAGCCCGGCGCGCGATGTGAAGGGCGCGGATGCCGGAAAGCTCCTCGCTGCTGACGCTGAGACTGGGACCGCAGAAGTCGAACTGGCTGTTCAGGCGATTGCTCACAATGTTGGGCATGGCCCCGATGACACCCGCGGCACCGAGCAGAGGCACAAAGCCATCGCGCGCGCCAGAGACCCAATCTTTCGACGCACCCAGCGCCTCGGCCCAGCCGGCCATGCGCCAGCGTGCTCCGTGGCGCGCGATCTCGGCATCGCACTGCATGCCCACGATGACCGAGGTGCGTTCGCGCGGCAGGGTCGATGCCACTTGCTCCACCGCCTCACGGGCCGCGGCCAGAACCATGAGTTGCTGGGGCAGCGTCTCTTCCAGATCCTTGGGGGGAAAACGCAGGCCCGCCAGCGCGAGCGACACCCGCTCGGCGGGCGCGCTGTCTCCTTTCACCTGCGACAGCCCCAGAAAAAGCGCTTCGGCGAAATCTCCGACGCTGGTCCCGTTGGCGACCCGCGCGCCGATGGCGATGATGCCCACACCAGGAAGCGCCGCGACCGACTTGCTGTGCGGACGAGCGACCTTGGCCGAGGGCTCCTCGACGATCAGGTGCGCGTTGTTGCCGCCAAAACCAAAGGCACTGATGGCCGCACGCCGCGGAACCGGATCGTTCCATGGCTCGGCCGCGCACAACACGCGCAATGGCGTGCCGTCGAGGACAGGCGTGATCTTGTCGATCGACGGCGTGGGTGGTCGCACCCCCGCGCGAAACGCGCCCAAGACCTTGAGCAGGCCGGCCGCGCCAGCGCCGGTGATGAGGTGGCCTAGGTTGGCCTTGAGCGAGCCGATGGGCAAGGGCTCACCACGACCGGCGGACACCTCGGCCAAGGCGCGGATCTCGACCGCATCGCCGACGCCGGTGCCGGTCGCGTGGCATTCCACCAAAGAAATCTCCGACGGCGAAAGTTCCGCAGCTGCGTAGGCCGCGCGCAGGGCTCGCACCTGGCCTTCTTGCGAGGGGACCAGCAGGCCGCGGCCGCGGCCGTCGTTGCCGAGGCCGATGCCGCGAATCACGCCCAGGATGTGATCCCCGTCGCGGCGGGCGTCTTCCAGACGTCGCAGGGCCACCAGGGCCGCGCCCTCGGCTGGCATCAGACCGTCAGCCTCGGCATGGAAGGGCCGGCTGCGACCGGTCGGGCTGAGCGCGCCCAGGGCGGTGAAGCCCTGGTGGATGAAAAGATCATCGGCGCGATTCACCGCCCCGGCCAGCATCAGATCCGCGCTGCCGTCGTGCAGGAGATCGCAGGCCAGCTTGATGGCGTAGATCGAGGAAGCGCACGCGGCATCCAGCGCGAAGGCGACCCCGCCCCAGCCCAAGGCCTGGACGAGAAAGTGCGCGGGCAGGCCCGACATGAAGCGGTTGCGCGGGTCCACCGTGGGCAGCCCCAGGCGGTCAAAGGCTTGCTTGTCGTGCAGGAGCTGCTCCAGCCAAAAGCGTTCCGCGTAGCGCGACAGTGAAGACGAGGGATAGGAAAGGTTTCCCATGACCGCGCCGGCGCGGGCCTTGTCACCGCGAAAGCGAACATCGCGCAGAGCCTCGCGCCCGGCATGAAGCAGCCAGTGGAAGAGCGGATCCAAAGGAGCGATCTGATCCGCAGGAACAGCGAAGCCATGCGCATCGAAAACCTTGTCGAAGCCCTGCACGTATCCGCCGCGATCGTGCAGCGTCCGATCGTGGGTGTCCTTCGCATCCCTGGCCAGGACCAGAGCCGGATCGATGCCCCAGCGTCCGGCCGGCGCCGGCCCGATCACGACCCGCGCCTGCATCACCAACTGCCACAGCCCGTCGGGCGACAGCGCCCCGGGCAGGACGCAGCCCTGCCCCACGATAGCAATGGGCGCAAAACTCATGAGCGGGCGGGCGAGCCGTTCCCGGCCCGCCGTCGCGGAGCGGGCGCATCAGGCGGACCCGCGGGACGCTCGTCGCGCGGCAGCGCGTGCACCTCGATGCCGCGCAGCTCGGCCACCACGCTGCCGTTGCTGGACAAGAACGCAACGTCGGACACGGCCCGCTTGTGCGAGGCTTCGCGGCCCGCCAGCACGCAGTGGATCGGCCCCGTCACCGGGCCCGGATGATAGATGTGCAAACTGGAAATGGCCGTGGGCAAAGACTCCGCGCCCAGTTTGCGCTGTGCCCACAGCACCGCCGCTTGCAAGCCACCGTCGAGCAACGCCGGATCGAGCTGCCAAGAACCGGCCCACCCCCGCGCCGTGACACCCTCCAGGGTGGCAGTCAGCCCGCCATCAGCGACGCCATCGACGGAACGAATCACCTGAAAAGCTGGGCCGTGAAACAAGACCTCGCCGTCGTAGATGGTGCCGGACCAGGGTGCCAGCTCCGCGGGCTCGGCCAAGGTGCGGTCAGGAAGTGGAGACCGCTCTTTCATTTCGCAGATGGCCGAGTAGTGACGGCTGCCGTCGGCGCCGAGCAGCTCGACGGCAATGGTGGCCTCGTGGCCGTTGGAGAGCTGGCGCGCGCGCAACACGAACCGCTCGGCAGTGCCGTCGTCGAAGTGGCTGAGGCGAATCCCGCGCAGCACCTGCACCTCCCGGCAAGCCGCCAGGGTCAAGTCCGGACGGCAGGCGCGCGCCGCGCGGGCAAACCACTCCAGCACCAGCGCCACGGGCACCACCACAGTCCCGCGCACACGATGCCCGTCGAGAAAAGCCCAGTGCGCGCGGTCGACCACGATCTCGGCTTCGATCTTCAGCGCCCCCGGATCGGCCGGACGGTGGCCCGAAACTGAGCCGCCGATCACGACCTCGGCGTCGCCCGCCGAGCACAGCTCGTCACGCATGAGGCGGGCACCCTCCGCCAGCGGTATCAGCGGCACGCCCATGCCGGCAAAGCGCGCACGCACACCAGCGTCGACCATGCCGCCATCCCACGGCCCCCAGCCCAGTGCGCGCACCAGGCAGCGCGGCCCGCGCCGGCGCTGTTCGAGCGCGGCCACCTTGTTGAGCACCTCGTTGGCCATGGCGTAGTCCGCCTGGCCTTGGTTGCCTGAATGGCCCGCCACCGACGAGAAAAGCAAGAGGAACGCCAGCTCGTCGTCAACCGTGGCATCGAGCAGCGAGCGCAGACCCACCACCTTGGTGCGGAACACCTTGGCGAACTGGGCGTCGGTCTTGTCCGCGATGAGCTTGTCGGCCAGGGCGCCGGCCCCGTGGATGACGCCGGTGATGGAACCCCAACTCGCGCGAGCCGGCGCCACAGCCTCGGCCACCGCACGAGCGTCGCTGACGTCCACGGCCAGATAGCGGGCCTCGCCGCCGGCGCTGCCGATGGCCTGCAGGGTGCGGCGGATTTCGCGCACCGCCAGGATGCTGGCCACGCGGCTGCCCAGCTTGGCCGGGCTGGCGGACTCGCCCCGGGCTTTGGCCTCGGTCAAAAGCACGCGCTTGAGCTCGGCATCACTCTCGACTCCGCGACAGCACGCGGGCTCGTCTTCCACGGGCGTGCGACCGAGCAGGAGGAAACGGCAGCGGGCTGCGCGTGCCAATTCGATCACACAGGCGGCGGTCACGCCGCGAGCCCCGCCGGAAACTACCACGACCGACTGCTGATCGAGCGGCAAGGCCGAGAGCGCGGGCAAGGGCGCCGCCACGGTTTGCAACACCAGCCGCGCTCCCTCGACGGGAAGGCCCACCTCGCGCTCCACGCCACCTGACAGCAGTTCCGCGCACAAGGCATCGGCCACCTCGTCGGGCGAACGGCCCACACGGCCGATGTCGATGGCGCGCACATGCGCGGAGGACCACTCGATGGCCGCGGTTCGCGCCAAGGCCGCTGGCCCGGCCAGCCAGGCGCGCTCGCAGCCCGACAGGCCGAAGTCCCCGCCGGTGTCCTGCACCGTCACGAAGGTCCCGCCTTCTTTGGCAAAGCGGGCTGCCACCGCCCGGGCCGCGCGCAACGATTCGCGGTTCACTGCCACCACGTCTTCGATGCAGGGGGCGGCACGCAGGCCACCCAGAAAAATGACGGCATCGGCATCGGCCGGGATGTCGTGAACCAGCCGAGCCGTGGCGCCGCGTGCGCTGAGCTTCTCGACCAGGGCTGCCCCCACGCCAGCGCCGTCGTCGGTCACCACCAGATTGCGAGCGGCCACCAGCCCCGGCGTGGCCAGCCCCAGGGCCGGAGCAGCCACTGCACGCAGCGCGAATCGCCCGATCGACGTGTGAGCGATGGGCTCAGGGCTCGACGCCGGCGAGGCCTGATCCAGCGCCTGTTGGATGGGCGCCTGGGACTCGACGACGACGGGCTTGCCCAGGCCTGCAGCGGCCGCACAGTCCGCTTGCTCACCCAGATAGGCGACCATCTCGCGCAAACTGCGCATACCAGCCATGCGCGCCGCGCTCACCTCGGGCAAGCCAGGCGCCTTCTCCGTCACGGCTGACAGGATCTCGACCCGCTTGATGGAATCGACGCCGAGATCGGTTTCCAGATCCATGTCCAGGCCCACCATCTCTGCGGGGTAGCCGGTCTTGGCCGCCACCACGCTCAACATGAGAGCCTGCAAGTCTGGAAGAGAAATGGCGACGGACGCCGCCGCGACCGGCACGGGGGCTTCGCGCGACGGAGCAACGACGCCAGGCAATGCTGCTGCCGCGACGGATGCGGGAGCCGGAGCCGCAAGCGGCGAGGTCGGCATAGCGGTCGCCGGCGGCGCTGGGGCCATCACCGACGGGACAGGCGGGGCTATGCTAGGAACCCAAGCCGGCGCCTCGGCCAGCGCGGGCAGCGACGAGAGAACGGAGGTGCCGCCCAGCACGCTGGCCAGGTTGGCCAGCGAAGCCTCGGACGCGCGCAAGAACGCCGCGTGGGACTCGGCCATGGCGCGCTGAAAAACTGCGTGCGCCTCGGCGGTCTGGCGCTGGCTTTCCTGAAAGGCACGAACCCAGGCGAGTTGCACAGCCGGATCGCCGCTGGCCGCCGCAGCGACGGGCGCCGAAGGCAGCGCGGACGCCGGGGCCACGCGGACAGGCTCGGCTGGTGGTGACGGGGGATTGGGCTTGGGCAATGCGACTGCTCCTTGCACGGGCGGATAGATCTTCCCGTAGCTCGATCCGTTCATCTTCAGGGCCATGGCGGGCTTGCGGCGCGTGCGCGGGTCGGCCACCGGTGCGAACGCGGCCCACAGCGGCGCATAGTCCACGGCCACGCCCGCGACTGACAGCAGGGCCAACCCCTGTTGCAGGCTGGCCCAACCCGGCCGTCCCTTGCGGTCGAGCGCGATCGCCCGATGCGGACGCGACTTGAGAATGTGGCCGACCAGCCCGGTCAGCACGCGGCCGGGCCCCACCTCGACGAAGGTGCGCACGCCAGAGGCGTACATGGCCTCGATCTGCTCGACGAAGCGCACCGGCTTGGCCAGCTGATGAGCCAAGAGATCGCGCATGGCCTCGGGGTCGCTGGGATAGGGCGCCGCGCTGGTGTTGGCGAACACGGGGATCGACGGCGCGGTGAGGGGCACAGAGGCCAAGAATTCGCGCAGCGGCTGCGCAGCCGGGCTGACCAGCGACGAGTGAAACGCCGTCGCGACTTCCAGCCGCGTGGCTGCCACGCCTTTTTCTCCCAAACGGCGCTCTACCTCGGCGATGGCCTCGGTCGCGCCCGAGAGCACGAGCTGCTTGGGACTGTTGTGGTTGGCCACCACCACGTCGAGCTTCCACTCGTCGAGCAAGGGCTGCACCTCCTCGCGCCGAGCTGCCACCGAGGTCATGGCTCCGGGCACGGCTGCTGCTGCGGCCATCAATTCGCCACGCCGACGCGCAAGCCGCAAGAGATCCTCGGGCGTCAGCGCGCCGGCCGCGCAGAGTGCCGTCAGCTCGCCGAAGCTGTGCCCAGCCACGGCCGCAGGCTGCACGCCGGCCTCACGCAAGATCGCCAGCAGGGCCAAGCTGGTCGCGCCCAGTGCGGGCTGGGCCCACTCGGTCGCGGTCAGGCGCGCGCGCTGCTCACTTCGCGCAGCCTCGTCGAACACAGGCCGCGGAAACACGACATCGTGCAGACGGACACCCAGAGCGAATTCGATCTCAGCTGCGCGATCCCACACGGCCAGCGCGGTTGCGCTGGCCATGGCCACATCCGCGCCCAT
>PMBY01000086.1 GCA_003153875.1 Myxococcales bacterium
AGCACCAGGCTGGTCTTGTCGTAGGACACGCTGATGCTGAGAGGACCACCGGGGGTGCCGGGAGCGTTCGCCCAGGGGACGTTGTATTGCGCCACCAGGTTGTAGCTGACCTTGCCGGTGCCGGCGAAGGCCAGGGTGACGTCGTGCTTGCCGGTGGTGGCGAGGGTGGACAGATCCACCGTGGTCATNNCCAGGCTGCCCACGGCGCCGTCGGTGCCCTTGCTCGCAGCCAGCAGCAGGGCGCGCAGGGTCCAGATGGTGGCTTGGGTCGAGCCAAAATTTCCCATCGAGTCGCGCGAGCCGGCCAGGTACGCCAGCGCCTTGTCCACTACGTCCTTGTTGCCCCCGGCCTGCAGGAGGGCGTATGTCGCCAGCGCGGTCGCCGAGACATCGGCATCGCTGCCGCCGCTGTAGAAGCACGTCTGCGTCCCGCCCGAATCCCACGACACCTTGTCCCCGTCCACCTTCTTGAGGTCGAGCAGCATGGTCATCACCTGGGCGGTCGTCGCATCAGTCGGCGCAGCCATGACAAAGGCGTTGGCGATGATGCCCAGCGAGTAGGCGTCCAGCTTTTCAGTTGCCAGGTTCTGCTTGACGTACGCGAGGCCACTGGACAGTTGGGACCCGGTGTAGCCCGCAGAGGCGAGCGCCCACACCACGAACGCCGTGTTGCGTACCAGCGGAACGGCCCGAAGTGGGCGGGCTCCACCATCGCTACGAGCGCCGCGCGGCCTGACGGGCGCAATTGCCCACCATACCGACATCGACATGGATGGCCATCCCTCTGCCCACGGGACGAAGGCGGCCCCGCTCCGACGTCGATCACGCGCTCGACGTGGGCGCACTCGCGCGCGAGCACGCCTTCGACCTCACGCTTCGCCGTGGATCGCCCCCGACGGCGCCTGGATGACAGGGTAGCGAAGGACAGGTAGACGCGCTTGGCGATGCTGCGGTCTCACGGACAACGAACCAGCGGCGTGAGTGGCGCGTACTTGTTCGTGCTCAGATTGAGTGCGTCGTAGTTGACCAAAGCATCGCTGAGGATGGTCTGGATCTCGGAGTAGGTCTGCGCAAGCTTGTCGGTGGCGGTGGTAGAAGCGGTCGCCACGCAGACGAACTTGTTCGCGCTGCACACGCCAAGATCCTCGCAGCCGGGAGTCGCCGGTCCGAGCGCCTTGAGCGATGCGTCCCCATACAGCGCCACGCCACCCACCAACACCAGTCGGACATCGGCAGGTGTCGCCTGAAGAAGCGCGCCGTAAGGATCGCAGTCGTTGCCGGCGATCACCATCACGTCAGCCTTCTTCCCGATGGCGAGCGAGCCGAGCGTTGCGTCGAGGTGCAGGGCCTTGGCGGCATTGGTCGTCACCATCTTGACGAGCATATCCGGGGTGAGTTGGTTCCCCCACACCGCTGTGTCCACGAGATGCGCAAACCGCAACTCATCAAGCAGATTCTGGCTACCACTCAGTGACCAATTCGGCGCCAAAGCGACATTGATGCCCTTGGACAGCGCAAGCGGGATATTGGTGGTCTCGGCGTACATGCTGCCGCCGCCGTAGAGAAAGACGTCGGAGCGCGGAGACCAAACCAGGCTCATGCCGTGCGCGGCCATCGTTGAGAACTCGACATCACCAAAGGCTGTTCCGTGGACGATCGTCGTCTTGGGCGAGTACAGACAACCATCAATAGTAGTCACCGTATTCAACGTATAGAACTCGTTGAGGGCGGTCGCATCGACTCCCTCGCCCACGTGAATCAGGTAAGCGTCGGTATTGCCACTGTCGAAATTGGCACAGACGGTGTCGGCGGTTGCGGTAGACGGGAGCACCGAGGCAGCTACAATCCTGCCCGCGCCGAGTCCATTCGGAGTTTGGTCGATGGTTCGAGCAAGGGAGGCGTAGCAAGCGCGGTTGGCTGGGGTGGCCGCGCCCAATATCGACGTCGTGCCAGCGACGAGACCCTTGATCTCGCCGTACTTGTCCATCTCGCATCCAAGATCAAGGGGCGACCCCGCAGATTCACCGTTCAGGTACTGCTTGGCGCTGACCATGGCGCCATAGCTCGCCTCGAAGGTCCACTGGATGTGATTGCTGTAGACCATCGTGGGTGACCAGTCAGTGTCGTCGAAGATGTCGAAGAGAACGTGGTTGTGCGTGTCGATCAGGCCAGGAAAAATGATGCCGTGAGTTTCGACTAGGGTGGCTGCCGGATCGGCGCAGGAGGCAGCAACGCAGGCAATGGTGTCGCCAGATATGAGCACCTCACCTACGAACACCTGATCGGGCGTTACCACGGTCCCGCGGAGCAGTAGCTTCTGCTGACCAGTCTGGACAATCTGGCCTGGTACGGATGGACCACAGGTAGCGCCAGCTGACGCGGTCCCACCGCTTGGCGTGCCACCAGCGCCCGCTGTCGCGCCACCGGTGTTGGTCGTAGTGCCGCCGGTGTTGGTGGTAGTCGTGCCGCCGGTGCTGGTGGTCGTGCCGCCTCCATTGCAAACGTACTTCGTCTGTGTCACTTCACCGGGTTCGAGCACACCGTCGCCATTGGTGTCCAGACCGGTTTGGAGGGCCTCACCCCCGCTGGCGCAGTTGGGACCAGCGGGTTCGGGCACCACGTTGACCAAGCTGGCGACGCCACTGCATACGTAGTTTGTCTCCGTCACCTCGTTCGCCTCAAGTATTCCGTCGCCGTTCAGGTCGAGCCCGCTTTGGATGCGCACGCCCCCGGCTGGGCAGTTAACACCTGCTGGCTCATTGTCCTGGCGGATGAGCGAGTTCATGCCTGGTGCCCCGGTGGTGCCGTTCGTGCCGGTGGTGCCGTTGGTACCGTTGGTCCCATTGGTCCCCGACGGCCCCTGTGGTCCGGTCGCGCCTGTTGAACCGGTCGTACCTGTTGGGCCTGTCGCACCCGTTGCACCCTGCGAGCCGGTCGCACCGGTCGCGCCTTGCGGCCCCTGTGCCCCAGTTGCGCCTGTTGAACCGGTCGCACCCTGTGGCCCCTGGACACCCTGTGGTCCCTGTGCCCCAGTTACGCCTGTTGAACCGGTCGCACCCTGTGGCCCCTGGACACCCTGTGGTCCCTGTGCCCCGGTTGCGCCGGTCGCACCGGTTGCACCCTGCGGCCCAGTCGCACCGGTTGCGCCTGTCGCCCCGTTGCTGCCGTTGCACACCAAAGTCGTGGAAGATACTTCCGAATTGTCTAGGATTCCGTTGCGGTTCTGGTCGAGGCCGAACTGGATGCTCGATCCACCTGCTGCGCACTGGCTACCCGCGCTCACTGCGGTCACGCGGACGGCAGCGTTCAGGCCATTCAGGTTGGTCTGCACCCAGGTCCTGGTGCTGCCTTTGCAAACGTAGAATGCGGAACTGCTCCACACGTACCAGACCGCACCGTCCACCAGGGGTCCACAGGGTGGCAAACTCGAAGTGGTCAGCGCGAATTGTACTGCAGGCTGGGTATCAGACGAAGGCGCGGCGGACTTGTTCTGGCCCGAACACGCCGCCGCACCGGCCAGCAAGGCCATCACCGCCAGCACAGCACGATTTCGACTCGAACCACAGATTCTCGTCGTCGTGGGATTCATGAGCTTCCTCCATTCCTCAAAGTCACATCCGGCGCACAAACCACTCTGCGTCAAACCGCCAATACCACAGCTCGGCCCTGGAGTCATTATCGAAATAGATGAGCAGTAGGGTCGGACGCCGGGGCGGGGTGTGCAGGTGAGGTCCCTCTGTTGTGGAAGAGAGGGGGCGTGCGGCGAGTTAGCTAGGCCCGTGCAAAATGACGCCGGCCCCACGATCCTGGGTCGTGCATGCCGGGGGCATATGGCCCGCTCTGGGAGTGTTCGGGCCACACTGGTTTGCGTCTGCACCCAGAGGAGGTACGGTAGCGTGCTTCAGCAAGGAGTTGAGCATGAGGATTCATGTCGTCGCCAACAAGAATTGGGAGGTCGAGCCTCTCCTGAACGCGTTTCTCACCCGCAAGGTCTACAGCAACATCGGATTGCCCAGCGAAATTCGGTGGCCCACCAGTGTCAGGCAGAATCTTGAGTCCTACCGAGCCCTCTTCACCACCAAGAACGGCCAAAGCATCAAGGTCTCGTGCATCCAGGACTTCATCACCGATTTCGCCAGGGAGAAGAGCTCCCAGTACAAGTACGAGCAGGCGCTTCCAAATCTCTTCGTGGGCGACGATTCGGAGCTGATCGTCTGCTTTGGCACCGCGGGCTATTCTGAACGGATTGCCATCAATGGGTCGGCCATGGTGGGACACCACTTCTTCGTCCATAACGGTCGCACGGACAACCCAGAGAGCCACCTCATTCTTCCCGAAGAAGGCAAACTCATCGGAGCGGATCTCGTGGACTCGAAGATCGGGCAGATCTACGATGTCCTTCGGCCGGAGCGGCTGGGAGTACAGATCGCTTCCCTCATGCAACTGCCGCCCAACACAAGCTGCAGCCGACCTTTCATAGCGGCCACCAGCACTAACGTTGCGGTATCGGTCATCAACATCACCAACTACGACGACTACGCGTCGGCCGACCAGGCCGGGCTTGCCGACTTGGCCGCCGTAGCCCCCCACTCCCGACCCGCCTCGGTCGAAACCACCCACGGACTGATTGCCTGCTACGCGCTGGAGCACATGGGGAACGTTTCCATCATGTGGGTCTCGGCCATCACCGACCGCGAAGGGCTCTTCGATTTTGAGGTCACGCCTATGCAAAGCTATGTGTGCGCCTACAACGGGGGACTCGCTCTGGCCGAGGCTATCGACAGTCTCTGACAGGCTTTTTCCTCCCCGCCAATCGGCAAGCAACTCCCGCCGTGGCCGGCCGACAAGAGGCCATGATTTCCCACGCGACCGAAATGCTCCAAACCGGGGCAGATCTCCTTCGCCTGGGCAGCCTGGCCCTTGCCGGCAACGGCTACGGGGAACTTGGAAGAACGCTCCTGTCAGGAGGCATACGGTTCCTGGAGAGAGCGAAGACAGGAAGATGCCGGTGTGGCTGGACGGAGTCGGAAAAATGCCTGGACTGCGGTGGGCAGGAAACGTGTCTGGTCTGTCCCCATGTGATCGCCTGAGTCTCGTTCTCGTCTCGTGCCTGCGAGGAGCCCCTCGTGAAGATGGCCTCCCTTGCCGACCTCTCGGGGGGTGTATGGCCTCGCCACTGCCCAGCTGGCCCCCGGTGCTCTGGTTACAGAAATGTTGCTTGCCAATCTTCCGTTCTGGGCATATGGGTATTCGCGGTGTCACGCTGAGGCATCTTGAGCGGCGTGCGCTGATGTTGTTTCGTTCTGCGAAATCCTGGACTGAGAGACAACTGAAGCAGGCAGCGTGGGGTTGGCGCTGCCGAGGAGACGCCCATGCTCCTGGAAATCGATGTAAGCCGCCACACTGGGCCTCGCGACTGGCGAGGGCTCGCAGACACGGGAATCAATTTTGCTTTCGTCAAGGCAACCAACGGGTCGACGTTTACAGACAATCCTTTCGACCAGAATTGGCAGAAAATTCGCGCCAATGGTGTTCCTTGCGGTGCCTTCCACTATGCGCGTCCCGGTTCGGACCCCGCCACCCAGGCTGCTCACTTCCATTCCGTAGTCGGAGACCTCCACCCCGAAGACCCTCAGCCGGTACTTGATCTCGAAGTCGGCGAGGGCCTCTCGACTGCCGATGTCTTGGGTTGGACCCACAAGTTTGTGGAAAAGACCAAGGCTCTCTTTCTGGCGCAACTCATCATCTACACCGGTGGCTTCTGGCGAAACCAACTCGCTAACCCTTCCTCCCCCCAACTCGGCACGCGCAAGCTCTGGATTGCTCGATATGGAGGGAAGCAACCTCTGTTGCCACCACGGGCTGTTGGGCACAACGGGACCTAACACCCACAGCCTACTCTGGAGAAACGGAGAAACCGATGAAGACGACGTATTTCAAGCCATCAATCCACGGTTGGCCCTTCGGCAATTCATTCACGTATTCCATCATCTTTGGCAGCATTACTCTGGACCACGTTGGATTCTGCGGAGGCATGTGCTGGAGAGCTCTCAACCACTTCTACAATGCCACTCCCATACCACGAGACACACCAACGCCGTCGCCTGGAGACCCACTGTACGACGAAATCCGTAGCGCCCAAGAAGAGTCCCTCCCCGCATCCACGCTCTTCAAGATATCTCGTTGGCAAGAAAGCCCAGATCTAGGTCACTGGAATCGCGGACATAGCCTCGGACACATGACGCTAGAAGAGTGGCCCAAAGTAAAGAGCCGCCTCGACAACTCCCAGCCGGTCACACTTACGCTTATCGCTTCGGCCAACGATGTCAACGCCCTTCACCTTTCCAACAACCATCGGGTAGTGGCCTATGCCTACGACGAACGAGCGCTGCTCGACGGCGAAGACGCACCGACCGGTGCAAATACACTGGTCAGCATCTCCATCTATGATCCCAATTCCGTCAACGATGACGACGTGCTTCTGACGTTCTTTCTTGGGGGAGAAGACAGTAACATTCGCATCCGCCATAACCGCGGCACAGTCCATGGCTTCTTCCTGGACGACAAAGACAGAAGCTATGCCTTTGCAGACAGCACAGCAGTCCGGATCCGCAAATGCGAACAAACCGGCATCAGTTCCGCAAATTGGGCTCGCTACGATCTCGTATTTGATTGGCAATGTCGCGTAATTCCCTACTTCCGCGTCAACATTGATGGATCTCCTTGGAACTACAACAATGGCCCCTATGACGACGACCCGCCTGCCAATGCTAAGTCAAGCTTTCCGCCCGCCGACAAGAACGACAAGCAGTGTGCCGGCAGAACCGGCAGTGCCACCGTCAGCCTGCGACTACCGCGCAGGCTCTCAACAGTTGGCATTCGGCTATTGGACTCCGAGGAGTACTGCATTTCCCTTGAGATAGACGCCCACCCAGCCATTGAATGCTATCCGTACGTTCATGGTCCAGGCACGGAGAGCGGGGGTGACGACCTGCCGCGAGTGCGGGATGCGAGCGATGGCGATCTCTTCATCAGGGATCCAAATCCATCACAAGCTGCAGTTCAACAACTAGATACGTCTCCGTTCCGGTGGATTGAGATCGCATCGAGGAGAGTGGACGCGCGTGGGGCTCACGGTGGTCTTGCCGGTGGTCTTGCCAGAACGTGCATCCAGTGCGTTGATTCTTACCGACTCGGCAACTTGGCGGTGCCGATCCTCGCGAGCTTCAAGGAGAGAAACCTTGTGGCCTCATCCCGATCCGGCGTCTTGACGATCAAAGTTGGCCAATCGGTCGAAACGAGAGAACTCGGCCCGCTAGCGAGTCAGGCTCAGAGGATATTTGATGGATTCACGAGCAATCCTGGAGACTATGACCATGACAAAGCCGTGGAACTCACATATACGGCAACGGATCGGTTTGGAGTGACCGTGAACGGGCAAGTCCAATTCTATGGGAAATCGATAGTCTATCAACAGATCATAACGATGTACGACGTGATCGACCCTTCAAAACTGGCGCTACTTGAAGCCGGCGCGCGGAAGCTCACAGAATGGGGCTTGATAGACGCCCTCATAGAACTGCCTGGCCCTTCGGTTCCAACGCGTTCGCCAGTTCTTCCAGGCCCATTCCCTGGGCCACAACCTAGGCCAATTGTTCCTGCAGATCTAGTAGGGAGATTGGGTGCGGACCAACAGCTCCAGCGTTTGATCGAGCAGACGCTGAGAGCACTGTGGAGCGACGTGGGTGTCTGGAGGGAGATTTGGACGGTGCAGTCGGCGATGCTGAAGCAAACGGACGTGGGCGAGGCGGTTGGGGTCAAGGATTCTGCCAATGGTCGCAAACGCTTGGAGGCAGCCGCTGAGCGCGAGGCGGTGGAACAGCGAAGGTATGACTCTGTCATATTGGGTGTATTGGCGGGAAGGGCAATCGAGCAACTCTGCAGGATTCCGACTGTCATGGACAGACTGAAGTCGCTGTAGAGAAGGAGGTCGGGTTGGGGACCGGCGGTGCGACGTGCAGGAGTCATCCGGCGTGGGAAAGCGAGGGTCGTGAACCGAGGTAGGCATGCCTCTATGAAATGGCACCTGCCCTATGATCCTGGGCCATGCGCGCCAGGGGTGGGGTATGGCATGATCCATTCTGGGAGTGTCCGGGCACGCTGGTTTGCGCCTGTCCCCAAAGACGGTGCGGTAGCGTGCTTCAACAAGGAGTTGAGGATGAGAATTCACATCGTCGCCAACAAGAACTGGGAGGTCGAGCCTCTCCTGAACGCGTTTCTCACCCGCAAGATTTGCAGCAGCATCGGGTTGCCCGACGAAATTCGGTGGCCCACCAGTACCAGGCAGAATCTTCAGCCATCCCACCATCGGCGGCGTGGGGTCCGGTGCCCATTCCGAGGTCGCTCTTGGTCGCCGCGGGCAGGTCGAGTTCGGTGATCGCGAAGCTGATGGAGTCGTCGTCGGTGCTCGGTTTCTCGTCCGGCCCGCTGGTCAATAGCGTAGCGAGAGCATCGAGCGCTTCCTCCGTCACCATGGCCTGTGCACCGAGCCGCCCGGCCTCGCCGAGGCTCGGCCACCGCCCTACTTCCGCAGCGTCACCCGCCTCAAGCCAACCCGCCAAGCCGGGCTGTTCGAGTAGGCCAGCCTTTCCCGCCCCCACCCCTGGCCGTTCAAGGGTCACGGTCTGCCCATCGAGCACTCATTGTCAGCCCGCTTACGGGTCTACGGTCGCGTGGTTCATCCTCGAGGGTCGCCTTTCCATCCAGGCTTGGCCATCACCTTCGCTCCATCCCTCCGTTTTCCACGCACCACACCCGCTTATTTCGGTTACGCTCCGTAGGGAGGCAATCATGTCAGAAGATTGGTCTCAACAAGCCGCTCGTTGGGCGGCGCAGCACGCGGTCGACGAAGCGAATCGACTTGCGCGCGAAGCAGCGGAGCGTGCGGCCGAGCAAGCCCGCAAAGACGCAGAGCGCGCCGATCAACTCGCCCGCGAAGCGGCGCACCGCACCGCTGCGGAGACAGCCCGACGCCGGTAGTCGCGCCGCCGCCCTAGCCCTTTCGAACGGGGTTTTTCTGCGTCGGGGAACCGTCCCTGCCACCCCGGGGTCCGCGAGGCGGATGGGGGTGCCGGCGGAGGGTCTGCAAGGGCCTGTGTCGACCATGCGGCACAGTCTACCGCATCTGCACCCCGCCGAGGCGCCAGTCAGTTCAGGCAGCTCCCGCCGGCCTGCTCCTCGCCACCCTCCACGCCCGGTGAGCTGGGCGGTGGGCGCGCTGGCTATGTCCCCGCTCTCAGATCGACGCCGGAGTCTCCACCACTTGCAGGGTGACGGCTGCGGCGGCGCTGCGCTGCTTGGGCTGGTAGTACAGGTACACCTCGGCTCCGCCGTCGCTNNAGGCGGTACTTGAAGGTCTGCGAGCCAGATGCGGGCAGGGCGGATAGGTACAGCATCAGTTGCTTGCCCGTGATCTCGTAGGCCGACAGGACCTTGCTCGTCTTGTATGCATCGAGATCCTCGGTGGCCACCTGGAATCCGGGCGGCAGACCCAGGGTCACCAGGATCATGTTCTGCGTGCTGGCGGTGTTGTTCTTCACCATCGTCGAGCACCAGGCTGGTCTTGTC
>PMBY01000162.1:0-10381 GCA_003153875.1 Myxococcales bacterium
CAACCGCACCAAGATTTGGGCGTATCAGAAGGAGGTGCCTATTATCGACTTCTCGAACTACTCATTGGCCAGCGGGTCGTCGGACAAGCCAGCCATCACCGTGACCGGGAGCTGGATGCATCTGAAGGGGCTCGAGATCGGCCCCGCTAAGGTCGGGTCCAGTGGCTCCCACTCCTACTCCTTGCTCCGCACCAGCGGGAGTGCCAGCAACAACACCTTCGAGCTGCTCAANNTTCGGGCCGGGGCTGTTCATCGACACAGGCAATGGCGGCAACTTGATTGTGAATTGCGATTCGCACGACAATTACGACGTGAACGGCAGTCAGGGGGATGGGCAAAACGGCGACGGATTTGGCGTTCACTATCAAGCCAGCGGCCCCAGCACCATCATCCGCGGGTGCCGCGCATGGGGCGACGCCGATGANNCTGTGACCGTTGAGAATAACTGGGCCGTCGGGATTGGACTCGGCGGTGGCAACGGCAATGGGTTCAAGATGGGGAGCAGCAAGACGGGTATTCGGCACATCGTTCAAAACAACGTTGCCTGGAAATGTAAGGCGAGCGGGTTCTATGCCAACCACTCTGCGGGAGGCAACAATTGGTACAACAACACGTCGTACAACAACGGCACTCAGTACAACATGCTGGCTAGCAGTTTTGATTCTTCCGGCGTGACAGGGACCATCATCTTGACGGGCACCAAGGTGCATATCATGAGAAACAACATCGGCTTTCCCAACGATAATACCAACATGGGAGGGGTCGACACCGCGAACAACACGTGGGACTTGAACATCACCCCAGCAGCCTCCGATTTCGCCAGCATCTCGGACACCGGCTGCACCGGCCCGCGCGAGGCGGACGGTAGCCTGCCGTCGGCTTGCGCCATGTTGAAGTTGGCTGCCGGTAGCAAAATGATCGACAAGGGCAAGGATGTCGGTCTCCCCTACGTGGGTTCGGCTCCCGACCTCGGTGCCTACGAATACGGCGCTGCGACGACGACCGGCGGAACATCCGGGAGCAGCGGTGGCAGCACAGGCGCCGGCGGGAGCGTCGGTACTGGCGGCATCGCCGGCAGCACCGCTAAGGGTGGCAGCATTGCCAACGGCGGCAGCACGAGCGTCGGCGGCAGCACGAGTGTCGGCGGCAGCACCCGCAGCGGCGGCAGCACAGCCGCCGGCGGTAGCACAGTCAGCGGCGGTAGCACGAGCAACGGCGGGAGTACGCGCAGCGGCGGTAGCACAGCCGCCGGCGGCAACACAGTCAGCGGCGGCAGCATTGCTGCCGGTGGCAGCAATGCTGGCGGCGGGGTGCCGACCGCGGGCACGATTGGAACCACAGGAGGCGCGAGCGGCATGGGAGGCAGTGTCGCCGCAGAGACCGGCGGCACAATAGCAGCCGGTGGCATCATCGACACGGGTGGTGACAGCCAGGGCGCTGGCGGCATGGCCGTCGCCGGAGGCACAGCAAACGAGGGCGGAGCGGGTGCGGGTGGGGTGACTGGAGCGAGTGCCACCGGCGCATCGACTGCAGAAAACACGGCCAGCTCGAGCGGCTGTGGATGCGCCCTCGGTTCGCGTTCCCCGCGCGGCGGAATGGCTGCCTTTTTGATGCTGACAGCGCTTGCCCTGCTGGTGAGACGGCGACGAAACAGAAACTAGATCGCGCTTCGCCCCCACCACGCTTCCCACGCGACGGTCCTGGGCCGTTGTTCTTCGCCAACCTGTCATTCAGGAAGGGCTTCTCACCGGGCCCTGGAAGGGGCTAGAGTCCCCGTATGGGACAGACAGACGCGGGAGTCAGACAGCATCGACGTGCGGCTGGCGATCAGGCGCGCCAGAGCCTGGCGGATTCGAACCAACAAGCGCTTCCCTACACTGCGGGAAAGAACGAGGGGGTTCGGGCCTGGATGTGCAGCGGAGACGTGCTCTTGTTTCGCGGCAGCGGTCTATTGAGCTGGCTCATCCGACTTGCCACCCACAGTCGCTATTCGCACGCGGGGTTGGTGTTTCGCTACCGCGAGCGCGTCTACTGTCTGGAGGCCGTGGGCAAGGGCGTGCGTCTGGCTCCTGTGTCGCGGCTGCTCGATCACTATCCGGACGGGATCTTCTACTGCGGCCTGGCCGCGCTTGAACCGGCACGCGAAGCCGCGCTTGGATTCGGGTTCCAGCAACTCTCCCTCCCGTACGACGTGTTTGGTTTGGTGCGGTTCGCCCTTGCGCTGATCTTCGCTACGCGGCGTCCGGTCAAGCCAGACCAGCGCTGGTTCTGCTCGGAACTGGTGGCAGCAGCCTACCGCGTAGCCGAGTTCCCACTGACTGCCGAGTTGCCGTGCTACGCCTCGCCTGTCGACTTGATCAATGGTCACAAGCTCGAGCTGCGTGGTCGTCTGACCCTGCGGATGTGTGAGGGCGAGCCGGCCTCGGTTCATGCACTTCCCCATCGATCAGGGCCTTGTCCAGGGTCCTGATTGTCCTGCTCGCTGTAGTAGTGGGCGATGTAGTCCCAGATGGCCTGTGGCAGGTGGCCTCTGCGCAGCGGCAACATTCGTTCCAGGCACTCGCTCTTGATGGAAAGCACACATCGCTCCGCGAATGCCTTCGGATTCGGAGGCATCGGCGGCAACCCATCGCCAGGCGCCGTCACGCCTGAAGAACCCGATCGAGGTGCAGAAGCTTGAAGATCGCCGCCGGTTGATCGCACAAGCCGTGGACGATCACCACGCCGCCATACTCCTTGGCCTTCTTGTATAGACACACCAGCCCGCCCACGCCGCAGCTGTCGATAAGCCGCAACCCCGACACATCGACGACAACGCGAGGATGCCGTTCAGCGAGCAAGGCGGCGATCGACGGGAGAAGATCTCGAGTCGTGACCGCGTCCAGTTCGCCTACGATACGAAGAGTAGCCACGTCATTAGTCTTGCTCATTGAGAAGTCCATCCGCTTTTTTTCCTCTGCCTTGTCGGTGTTCCGTCATGAGATGCAATCCTGACGCGCCTGCCAAGCAATGACTGTGCCGGCTGGAGGCTTGCCGGTATTGTGGCACGGGTCTTGTATGGCTCGGGAATGGATCGGGAGGCGGCACCAGGTGCAGGGGGGCCTGTGGGCGGACTGTGGGGTGGCGCGGGGCAGGCCAGGGTTACGGATGGGCGGCGTTGGCGGCGTAATCGGGAGCGTGCCGCGGGCAGTGGGGCCTCAGCATGGTGGCGGAGTACCATTCTAGACGGAATCAGGGACGTCGTGTTCGAGTGGCACCAGCAATACTCCGCCACTGTGCGGGGGCGTAGTGCTGTTTGAAGCGAAAGCAGGACTTCGTTTTGGCCGCATCCCTTGGGCACCAATACGACCGAACCGGCCCACTCGAACCTGCTCTGGGTAGAAGCGAGATTCGACAAGCGCTGGTCCACGATCTTGCTGAGCGCGGCGGCATGACGCGATTCGCGCGTACGGTCTGTGCGCACGACTTGTTCACACGATTTGTTCGCACGGGTTGTGGTCCCCGGGCGACCTGCTATACGCGTCGCTACATTGGCGACGGACGGGTCGCCAACGGATGAAGGTGGAGCCTACCGGCCCTGCCTCTTGCGCGGTCGCGAGATCCCGTACTGGTTCAGGCGCGCCACAAAGGCCGTGCGACCCATGCCCAGCAGCCTGGCAGCCGCTGTCTGGTTGCCGGCGGTTTTCTCCAGCGCGTCGAGGATCCGCCCCTTCTCCTCGGGCTCCAGCGCGGGCCCCGACTGGGTCGTCGGCAACCCATACAGCGGGGTCTGGCCGTAGGGCACGGCGGGGGTTGGCGCCGAAAAGGTGGCTTCCATCAACTCCCGTGGAAGGTGATCGGGCGTGATGACCAGTCCTGATCGGCACAGAAGAACCGCTCTGTGGATGACGTTGCGCAACTCGCGGATGTTGCCGGGCCAAGCGTAACTGCGCAGCAACGTGAGGGCGTCTGCTGAGATCTCGGGGGTCGAACGTCCCAAGTCGCGGGCCATCTCGCCGGCGAAGCGACGCCCAAATGGCTCGATTTCCACGGGGCGGTCACGCAGCGGGGGAATCGCCAGGGTGATGCCGTTGAGCCGAAAATACAGGTCACTGCGAAACCCGCCGCTGTCGATGGCCTGTGCAAGGTTGCGGTTGGTTGCCGACACGAACCTGACGTCCACGGTCCGCTTGGTCACGCCGCCAACCCGAATCAGCGTGCGGGTCTCGATTACACGAAGCAGCTTGGCCTGCAAGGGCAGGGATAGCTCGCCAATCTCGTCGAGAAACACGGTGCCGCCCGGTGCGGTCTCCAGGAGTCCCGGCTTGGCCTGCGTGGCCCCGGTGAAGGCGCCCTTCTCGTAGCCGAACAGCTCCGCGTCCACCAGATTTTCCGACAGGGCGGCGCAGTTGAGCGACAGGAAACTGCCCTGGGCACGGGGCGAGGCGCGATGCACGGCCTCGGCCAGAATCTCCTTGCCTGTGCCGGTCTCCCCCACAAGGAGTACGTTGATGTTGCTCTTGGCGACGTCCTTGGCCAGGGAATGAAGTTCCCGCATCGCCGGGTCCACTAGAATGATGTCCGAGGCTGGCCCTGGCGGGACGGTCCCTGGGCGCACGGCATGGCACGCCCGCTCAAGCAATTCCGCAGCACTGCGACCATCAACCGGGTAGTGAGCCGTGCCGGTGCGAAATACAATCCCGGCCTTGCGCAAGCTGGCGCTCAATTCGGCAACCAGCGGCGTGGCAACCTCCGGCGTGGTTCGCGGCAAGAGCAGTTCGTACTGCTGCGGTCCGTAGGCGCCGATGATGTCCGATGGCTGCAGGCATAGCGGAAGAAGCCCGGCGCATCGGCTGGTTGACACTTCGCCCTCTACATCCAGCCGGACCAGGGCGAAGGGCGAGCGCCCCCGAACCGAACTGGCGCATTCCTCGTCCAGGCGAGCAAGGAAGTAGCCATGGGGCAGGACGCGAACCGGTCGCGGCAAGCGGCCCCCCGAGCGCAACATGAGAACTGTCGCCCCGATGCTCACCGCATCCCCTTGGGCGAGCTCCACCCGAACTCGCGGTTGCAGGGCATGATTGCGCAACAAGGTGCCATTGGCGCTCTCGAGGTCCTCGATCGCGACCATCCCACCCTCCACGTACAGGCGGCAGTGGTCGCGCGACGCCAGGGAATCGTTGATTCTGATGTCAGCCTGCGCGCTGCGGCCTATCTGCAGAACCCCCTTGTGCGGCAGAGCAATCGCTGCAAATCCTTCGGGACCGACGACCATCAGAAAAAGTCCGTTCTGGCAGCCTTCCGCCGCGGGGGAACGGACGGTGGTCAGATTTCCGCCGGGATTGGCAGCGCTTTCCTTGTCGTGGCTTTTCGTCATGGGCGTGGGCGTCCGAATGGCCAGAACGCCCCCTCGGTCTGTGCGGGCCACTGTACCCACGCTTCGGCACGGGCATCAACAGCGTTTCCGCTCCATGCCGCCTCTTGACAGGGCGCCGAGCCGGGCGGATTCTCACTCCGCACTGGAAGGCATATGCGTCGATCCGAGGTTCCTAGCGAAGTCCGCGCGGTCCGGTTTCGCGGAACCGAGCGTTTTCGCCTGATCCGTCTGTTGGGACAGGGGGGCATGGGCGTTGTCTATGAGGCCGAGGATGGCGAGTTGGGCCTTCGGGTTGCGCTCAAGCTGCTTCCCGGTCTGCAGCCAGACCTGCTTCGCCGGTTCAAGAAAGAGTTCCGGGCGGCCGCCAACATCCGCCACCCGAACGTGGTTCGCTTCGGGGACCTGTTTTCTGACGGCGAGCGCTGGTTCTTCACCATGGAGCTGGTCCAGGGCGTTGATCTGTTCTCGCACGTGCGCGGTCTTGCGGGTGATTCGAATGTGTCTACGCTGGTTCCGCCCGACCCAGACAGTGAGACGGTGCGAGCCCCTAAGCAAGCAGTTTTGCCCAAGCGGCCCGAGCAAAAAGGGACCCTGGACCAGCCTCGCGTGCGCGAGAGGTTCTCGCAGCTCGCCCAGGGTCTGGCCGCTATCCACGCCGCAGGACAGATCCACCGAGATATCAAGCCGTCCAACGTGTTGGTCACACGCGAGGGCCGGGTCGTTATTCTTGACTTTGGCCTTGCCACCGAGGGGGAAGTCCGGACGACGTTCTTTGGGGCCGGCACCCCCGCGTACATGGCGCCAGAACAGTCGTCGGCCGATCCCGTCACACCTGCTGCGGATTGGTACAGCTTTGGCGTGATGCTGTACGAGGCCCTGACCGGGGTTCTGCCCTTCGAGGGCCAAGCGTACGAAATTCTATATCGGAAGCAGCACGAGGATGCCGTACCGGTTCGCCAGGTGGTTCCGGAGGTGGCACCAGAGTTGGCCGAGCTGTGCGAGACCCTGTTGGCCCGAGCACCCGACAAGCGACCGGATTCGTGCGCGATCTTGCAGGCGCTGGGCGCGCCGCCGGCACCGGCCTGGGGGCTGAATCAGGGCCGGGCAGGGGCCACGCCACTGTTTGGCAGGTCGGGCCCCCTGGCGACCTTGCGCTCGGCCTTTTCCGACGTGGTTGGGGGAACACGCGTTGCGGTTCTGGTTTCGGGTGAGCCTGGCATCGGAAAGACCGAACTCTGCCGCCAATTTCTCGAAGCTCTCGCTGCAGAACGGGCGGGCACGGTGGTTTCCTCTCGTTGCCACGAGCGTGAGTTTCTGCCCTTCAAAGCCCTTGATGGTGTCATCGACCAACTGGCTCGCCAGATGGGCCAGCTTGCCCCCGAGGAACGCGCCGTCCTGGTCCCGGGCATCGCCCCGCTGCTGCGCCACTTGTTCCCAGCCCTGGAGCAGATCCCCGAAACAACCATTGCGGGAGCGGTCGAGATCCCTTCGGATCCACACGAGCTGCGTAGCCGCGTGCTCGATGGGCTGCGCGAGTTGCTGGCTGTCATCACGGGTGCCAGTCCCCTTGTGATCTTCGTTGACGATCTGCAGTGGGCTGATGCCGATAGCCTGGCCATGTTCTCTGCCCTGCTGGCCGACAGCCGGCTGCCCCGCATGCTGTTTCTGGGAACCCATCGCGGGGGGAGCGGGGTTGGCACCGACTGGCTGGATCCGGCGATCCGCCAGATTCAAGTGGAGCTGCCGCGCCTCGACCGGGAGGCCACGCTAGCCTTGTTGCAATCCGTTTTCTCGGTCGCTCACCAGTCGACTCCCGAATTGGAACCGCTGGCCGAGACCACGCAGGGCAACGCCCTGTTCATCAAGGAGTTGGCCCGCTACGTCTTGGCTCACGACCTGAAGACGTCGCGGCTGCAATTGGGAGATCTCCTGAGTGACCGCGTGGAACGCGCGGGAGCAACGGCGCGCATCGTGTTGGATCTGGTTGCGACGGTGGGTGCTCCGGTGCCCGAGGTCGTCGTGCAGGCGGCCAGCGATCTCGAACCCGAGATCTTCGGCCGCACGGTGGCCGAACTGTTGCGCGAACGTCTGGTGCATGCCAGTGGGGCTCTGGGGCGGGAACGAATCGAGCTGTGCCACGAGCAACTGCGCGTTTGGTTGTGGAACGGACTCGACCAGCCCAAACGGCGCGTGCTGGCCGAGCGTTTGGCCACCGCTTTCGGATCGGATGGCGATCCGGCTCAAGTGGCAGCCCTGTGGTTGGAGGCAGGGCACAACAGCAAGGCAGCCAGTCACCTCGTGGCAACCGGCGAGCGCGCCATGAAGGTCCTCGCCTTCGATCGCGCGGCCGAGCATTTCCAGATGGCGCTGAAAGTGGGAAGCTGGGACGCAAGACAGAAAGGGGCCTTGCTGGTCCAGCTGGCGGACGCGCTGGCATACGCCGGTCGCGGTGCCGCGGCTGCGGAGCAGTACCTGGCTGCGGCCTCCCAGGGAGCAGACGCAGCCCTGTCGTTGGAACTGTACCGCAAGGCCAGCGGCGAGCTGCTCCGGAGCGGTCATTTTGATCGAGGAATGGAGGTGGCGCGCACCGCCCTGGCAGCGGCCGGTATGAACATGCCTACGCATACGCTGCTGTCACTGGCGTGGGTGCGCGCCCGTCTGCGCTGGCGTGGGTTGCGCTGTGAATCCGGAGCCGGGGGGGCACGGAGTGCGAAAGAGGCGGCGCGAATCGACCTTTGCTGGTCGCTCTCGTCTGGCATTGCGCTCATCGATCCCATCAAGGGGGCGTATTTCCAGGCACTCAGCCTGCTGTTGGCGTTGCAGGCGCAAGACCTTCCTCGCGTGGGTCGGGGACTCGCTGGTGAGGCCGCTTGGTGCGTCGGTGGCGGCCAAGCGGGGGTGGCACGTGCCAATCGACTGCTGGCCGAGGCGGACAGCATTGCGGACAAACTGGGCGATCCCTACGCCCGCGGCGTGACCCTCCTGATGGATGGACTGATCGGCCACCTGATTGGCGAGTTTGGGCGCAGCCGCGAGCGCCTGGAAGCGGCCGAAAAGGTTCTGACCCAGCAGTGTGCCGGCGCGGTCTGGGAACTCGACACGGCCCGCCAGTTTCTGATGGANNACCGACCGTGGGTCGCTGTACGCCGCGACCAACTTCCGCACAGGCCTGGCCAACTTCGTCTGGTTGATGCGCGACGATCCCGCGCGATCGCGCCGCGAGACCGACGAGGCCATCCAGCGATGGTCGCGGCGAGGCTTCCACGTACAGCACTGGTACAATTTGATGGCCATGGCTCAGACCGANNCGAGTTGCGCCGCTCGGGCGTGTTCCACATCCAACACACGCGCATTGCAGCCCTGCACCTGCGCGCCCGCGCTGCGCTGGCCGCCGCGCAACAGTCGAGCAACAAGCAGCGGGCGAGATACCTCACGGCAGCCCGCCGGCTCATCGCGACCCTGCGGCGCCAGCCAGATGCGTGGGCTGGTGCCTTGGCGCTTCTGGCGGGCAGCGGCCTGGCCAAGCTGGAAGGTGATGGCGAAGCGACCAAAGAAACCCTGGTCGCGGCCGTGAGGGCTTTACAGCAAAACAACTTGTGGTTGCTGGCCCATGCCGCCCGCATCGCAGGTCGGACGTACCTTGCAGATGGTCCCGCCGATTTGATAGCCGATGACGCCCATACGTGGATGACCGAGAAGGGCATCATCAACCCAACGGCCATTAGCCGCGTTCTGGCCCCTGGACTGGAGTAGGAGCGATGGAGAACGCCACACCTGGCACGCGGCCGCCTGCAGTCGACGGCCGATTCGTGAACCTGGACGGCACCACACCGGACAAGAACGGCTTGGCAGTCCTGCGCTGGCTTGTGTGCAACCGATCGGTGGATGAGCTGCGGCAAGGATCCGCGGCCTTCCTGGATCTGTTTCGGCGCGAGAAATCCTGGCGGCCCCCGTTCCGGCCCAACGAGGCCGCCGCGCTGGACCCAAACCAGCCGCATCTGACCTGGATAGGGCATTCCACATTCCTGCTGCGGATAGGGGGCCACTGGGTACTGACCGACCCGGTGTTCGGCCACCCAGCCGGGACCATGTGGCGCCACGTCCCGGCGGGGCTCTCACCCGACCGACTTCCTCAGATCGATCTGGTGACCCTGTCGCACGATCACTACGATCACCTCGACCTTCCCAGCCTGGCTGGGCTGAAGGGCGAACCACAGATCGTTGCGCCTTTGCAGATGGGCCGGTACCTGTCGCGTTCCCCGATCGAGCTTGACTGGTGGCAAGGCATCGAGCGACCCGGGCTTCGCATCACCTTGACTCCCGCCCACCACTGGGGGATGCGCGGACTGACCACCAGGAACCGCACACTGTGGGGCGGCTTCATTTTCCAGGGTGACGGCATCACCGTCTACTTCGCTGGCGACAGTGCCCTGCAACCGCCGGTGTTCAAAGCCATCCACGAGAGATTCCCACGCATTGACATCGCCATCCTTCCCATCGGCGCCTATGCGCCCCGCTGGTTCATGCAAGCCCAGCACATGGATCCGGAAGAGGCCGTCGACGCGTACAAGGTCTTGGGCGCGCGTCGCTTCGTGGCCATGCACTGGGGCACATTCTTCCTCAGCAGCGAGCCGACTCGCGAACCGGTCGACCGGCTGAAGGCGTGCTGGACAGAACGAGGTTATCGGCCAGATGAGCTGTGGATCATGGACGTGGGCGAAACGCGCAGGCTGTCAGCAGAGAAAACGTGAAGAGTGACCTGTAGGGCCCAGGCCGTCGGCACGGCCTGCGAGCCGGCCCCCGTTGTGCGCAGAGTCTGCGCCATCGGACCGCCCGTAACGGATTCTATCGCCGTCCAAGGAAGGACAATCCAGTGGGCTTGACCACTGCCCGGGCGCGACACCGACATTCCGGACACAGGCTGAGGGGCACGGAATCTAACTCCCGTGGCCCGAAGATTGACGGCGTCGTTGGCGGCCAGAGGAATGCGGACGCAGTGGAAGGGAGAACGGTGATGAGCAAGAG
>PMBY01000162.1:10387-19308 GCA_003153875.1 Myxococcales bacterium
AGATAGAGGAGATTGTGGCTGTCTAAGCCGACGGCGTCGTTCCAGCAAGCGCGGCCGCAATCGAAAGATGACCCTGTCGATGCAGCGATCCTGCTCGATCGCCACCCCGACGGCACCACGGTGAGCGAGCCCGAGAGCCGTCCGCCTGGGGTGCGCTCTGCCCTCAGCGACATCCACACGAGCTTCGGCGTGGGAATCCGCCTCATCCTGCCGGGCGTGGCGATCCCGGCCCTCAAATTCGATGTGGGCCACGACATCGACGTGCGCAGCGTGGCCTTCACGGCCTCCCGTGGTTTGCCGCGAACCACTCGACCGATCGTCGAAAACTCCTCGCCGGACGGCGGATCGGCAGGCGCGGATGGCCGCTTGGCGAAGCCCCCCTGATCCCGCGCTAAGGCGCGGNNTGGCTTTTGGTGCGACGAAGCCGTCACCCGCTGGGTGAAGACGGAGGTCGTGGTCGTGGCCGTGGTCGTGGCCGTGGCCGTGGCCGGCGTGATCCCTTTGGTTGCGGCCGTCAGGCTGCGATGTGCTCTCTGTGGTGAAAAACTAGCCAGCAAAGTATTGGATCGCGCTCCGCAAGATCCTGGGTAGACTGGTACTGCCGGCCAGAGATTCTGCAAGGGATGGACAGCCGATCCCATGCGTCCGTGCGCCCCCCATGCAATGACTTCGTTGCCGATCCCAGCGCCAACTTACACATGCGAATATCGCATTCTCGCGAAGACCGCATTGGAGATGGCTCTGTCGAGTGTGTCGGCCTACCAAACCTGGCGCCGCCATGATCGGGGCCCGTCGGCTGACATCTTCGCGCGCTACCAGGCGATGCCCGTGCTCGGCAAGGCTGATCTGCGCGAACACCAACCTGCGGAATTCGTCCCGCAAGGGCGTGATGTCGCCGCGGCTCTCGCCCGGGGCGAAGTCGAACTGGTGAGGACCAGCGGGTCAACCTCGGACGCCGTCACCAATGTCTGGTGTCAGGAGTGGTGGGACGCGTCCGAGGCCTGCTCGTGGAAATTGCATGCGGCTACGGCATCGGCGCGATTGGGCGCCCACCATGAGGCGATTCTCGCCAGCCCGCGGTGCGTGGGGTTTGCCAGCGACGTCGGCTATCTGAGCATGGAGCAGCGCACGCTCTGGCACTATCTCTTTCTGAGCGAAAAGGCCGATCCGGCGGAATGGAGCGCGACGTTTTGCGATCGGATGATCGAGGAGCTGGGCCGGTTCGAGCCAGTGGTGTTTGAAGCCAACCCTTCCTTTCTCAGTGTGCTCTGCCGCCACGCGATCAAGCATCACCGTGACGTATATCAGCCCGCAGTCGTGACTTTGACTTATGAGAATCCGTCACTCATTCACTTGCGGCATATTCAGAGCATCTTCCAATGCCCGGTGATTAGCTCTTACGGCGCCACCGAGAGCGGGTATGTGTTCATGCAGTGTGAAGCAGGCCGACTTCATCAGAATGTGGAGCACTGTCACGTCGATTTTCAACCGCTTGCTCCTCGCCACGGCGGGCCCATGGTCGGACGGATTCTGGTCACCACCTTTCACAACCCCTGGCGGGCGTTGGTCCGATTCGACATGGGGGACCTGGTGCGGCTGGCAGCCGAGCCGTGTCCATGCGGTCGTCATCAAGGACTCACCCTCGATGCGATCGAGGGAAGATTTGCGAATGCAACGCTTTCGCCTGCGGGCCGGCTGGTCACCCAGCGCCAGGCCGATGCGGCAATCGCCGAGGTCGATGGCATCGATCAGTACGAGCTGGTGCAAACCGGCGCCGATACGGTCTCGGTACGCATGGTGAGCGATACCCGAGATCCGGCAGCGATCGCGCCGGAGTTGCGCGCGTCGCTGCAACGATGCTATGGCGATTCCGTGAAGATCATTCTCGGGCATGTCCGCGCGCTGTCGCCAGTTCTGGGCGTCAAGTATCGACTGGCCAGATCGGACTTTGAAATCGATATCCATGATTTCCTTGCGGGGAGTCCATGAGCAAACGAAAGCCAGTGTTTCTGATTGCCGGCGATCCCGGTAGCAGGCGCAGCAGGTCAGATCCATTGCTGCGAACGGTGTTTGACAGTTGCGGAGTCTCTTCTCCCTCAATTGTGTACATCGGCGCCGCGAACCACGACGATCGAGGTTTTTTTGGCTGGGTGAGCGACACCTTCAGGAAGTCCGGATCCGGGGACGTGACGCTGGCGCCGACGGTTGGGCGATTCGAGCGCGGCTCTTTCGAGAAGGCTTGCGCGGCGGCGGACGCGGTTTTCGTCAGCGGTGGCGACGTCGAAGAGGGAATGAATGTTGTGGCCAGACGCCGCCTCGCTCCGTTCTTCAACGAACTGTATCGGGACGGCAAGCTGCTGTTCGCAGTGTCGGCCGGCAGCATCATGCTGGCCCGCGCCTGGGTGCGCTGGAAAGATGAGGACGACTCGGTTGGCTGCGTTTTCCCGTGTCTGGGAATTGCCGACGTCTTGTGCGACGTGCACGGCGAAAAGGACAACTGGGATGAACTCAAGGCGCTGCTCAGGCTTTCGCCCGCATTGAGCATCGGCTACGGCATCCGGGCCGGGGCGGCGATTCGCGTCGATGCCGACGGCACCGTCGAGCCGATGGGAAGGATTGATAGGTTTTCTCGAGCCAGCCTCGACTGATGGTCTCGCCCACACAATTTGCAGATCCTCTCCAGGCCATGTGGAGTACCATGGCGTCTCACTCAAGGAGGGGTTGTCATGGCATTAGTTGAGCGCATCAAGAACATCTGCCTGAAACCGGGCACCGAGTGGCCGGTCATCGCGGAGGAAACCACCTCCACCCGAGATCTTTTGATTGGGTACGTCGTGCCGCTCGCGGCAATCGGTCCCATCGCCACGTTCATCGGCAATTCCGTCATCGGTCGCTCCCTCCCGTTCATCGGCAGCTATCGCGTGCCGATGGTCAACGGGCTCGCCATGGCGGTTTTCAGCTACGTCATGGCGATCGTCGGTATTTTCCTCATCTCGTATATCATCAACGCGCTGGCGCCGACCTTCGGCGCTGAGAAGAATGGCGCGCAGTCGCTCAAGGTGGCGGTCTACTCATTCACACCTGGTTGGATCGCCGGGGTGCTGCACATTCTCACGTCCTTGAGCCTGCTGGCGCTCATCGCCGGGCTTTACGGCCTCTACTTGCTCTACCTCGGCCTCCCGCGCCTGATGAAGTGTCCGCCGGAGAAGGCGGTCGGCTACACCGTCGTCGCCGCCCTTTGCGCCATCGTACTGACCGCCCTGGTCGCCGCGGCAGGAGGCATGGTCGCGCGCGCGGGAATGATGGGCTCGGGCGGGCTGTCAGGCTTGCCAAACCGGGGCCCGTCCGCTGCAGTGCAGTTCGACAAGGACAGCCCGCTCGGGAAGCTGCAGGAGATGGGGAAGGCGCTTGCGGAGAACAGCAAGAAGATGGAAATGGCGCAGAAGAGTGGGAATCCCGGGGCGCAAGCCGCCGCGGCCATGCAAGGCCTGGGCGCGATCCTGGGCGGCGGCAAGAACGTCGATCCGGTCGGCATCGACCAGCTGAAGCCATTCATACCGACGACTTTCGCCGGGCTGGCGAAGACCAGCAGCAGCGCCGAAAAGACCGGAGTGGCCGGTTTCATGGTCTCCAAGGCCGAGGCCAGCTACGGCGATCACGCCCAGAAGAACATCACGCTGGAAATCTCAGACGCCGGCGGCGCCACCGGCCTCTTGGGGCTGGCTGGTTGGGCTAGCGTGCAAGGCGAAAGAGAGGACGAGAACGGATTCGAACGGACCGGAAAACAGGATGGCCGCCTGGTCCACGAGAAGGGATCGAAGCACGGTGGCAACAACGAGTTCACCATCGTGCTCGGCGACCGCTTCGTGGTCAGCGCCAAGGGGCGCGGCATCGATCTCGGCGATATCAAAACCGCCGTCTCGGGTCTCGATCTCGCCAAACTCGAAGCGATGAAGGGCCAGGGCGTCCAGAAGTAGCGGTCGAGCGTCGGCGTGCGCGGGTGAGTAACGCGGTCTTACCGCTTTGCGAGATTCCCACCGCCAGGTAGCCGACCCCACACCGGTACGTAACGTCCGTCACCCATAGGTGACGCCCCCTCCAGTGGTGGGCCCATCGATGGCTTCTCTCCTTGGGGAACAGGGCTTGCATCGTTTCTCGAGCATGACGGGTGGTTTGTGGGATCTGATCTCGACGCAAGGGATGCGCAGTGGCGCTGATTCGGAACAAGTGACGCACAGCGAGCTGCCCCAGGGAGCAGTCTGCCCGCCTGCACCCGATCCCCAAGCGGCTAACAGCAACGCCGTGCCCGCGCCGGTGCTTACCCGGGAGGCTGCCAAGCGGTTCGAGTACGTGAACCAGGTTGGCGCCGGCGGCATGGGGGCGGTTCACTGCGTTCGTGACAAGAACCTGCTGCGAGAGGTGGCCATCAAGGTTCTGGCCCCCTCGCTGGCCGACGACCCCAGGTACGTGCGGCGCTTTCTCGCCGAGGCGCAGATCCAAGCGCAACTCGCTCATCCCAACATCGCGCCCGTGCACGACCTGACCATGGATCACGAGGGAACCAACACCTTCACCATGCGCCTGGTGCACGGCCGGACCTTGGCTGACTGGATCGCGTCGGCGCGCCTTTCGCCGACGCCGTCGGAGACCATGCGCGAGATGCTGGGAGCCTTTCTCAAGGTCTGCGATGCGGTCGCCTTTGCCCACAGCCGGGGCGTGCTCCATCTCGATATCAAGCCCGAGAACATCATCATGGAGGACTTCGGCACCGTGTATCTGATGGACTGGGGGCTGGCGCGACTGAGCGCGCCCGCTCGCGAGAGTGGCGACGGGGTTTCTCTCTCGCCCGAGGCCGCGGGCGGCGTGGTGGTTGGGGTGGTGGGATCCCCATCCTATATGTCGCCGGAGCAGGCCGAAGGTGCGCAGGGCCTGGTCAGCGAGCGCACTGATGTCTTCGGTCTGGGGGCGGTGTTGTACGCGATCCTGGCCGGTCGGCCGCTCTATCTGGCTGACTCGATGGACGAAGTGTTGGAACAGGCGCGTGGGGGGCAGATGCCCTCCCTGCCCGATGCGCCCCGGGGCGTTCCGCTATCCGCACGCATCTGCCAGATCACGCGCAAGGCATTGGCCTTCGATCCGCGGGATCGCTACCAGAGCGTGCTCGAACTCAAGCGTGAGGTCGAAGGGTTCTTGCAAGGGGGAATAGCCTTCCCCATTGAAACATTCTTAGCCGGCGAGCGCATCGTGAGCGAGGGCGAGATGGGAGACACCGCCTATGTGGTTGTCCGGGGAGCCTGCGTCGCGTACACCACAAAGGATGGAGTGCGAAGCGCTGTGTGTCGACTCGGGATCGGCTCGGTTTTTGGTGAGGAAAGTGTCTTCCAGCCGGGCCCGCGGGGCGCAACCGTGGAGGCCGTGACCGATGTCTCGGTTCGTCTGGTCACGCGCAAGATGCTGGACGAGGGAATGGGCCAGGACTCTTGGTTCGGAGCTTTCGTGGTGGCTCTGGCCGCCCGGCTCGCACAGGCGGACACCCGGCCGGACGTTGTTTCACAGCCCGGCAGCGAAGTTCACAAAGAACGCGACCCCAGTCTGTTCAGCGATCCCCTCACGCCTAGAGCAGCACTTCTCGAATGTCCGCCAACAGTTCGCGCAGGTGGCTGGTGAATCGGGCGGCTTGCGCGCCGTCGTTGGCGCGATGGTCGTAGGACAGCGAGAAGGGCAGGATCAGGCGGGGCACGATCTGTCCGTCGCGGCATATCGGCCGCAGCGAGGCGCGCGAGAAGCCCAGGATGCCGACCTCGGGCGCGTTGACGATGGGTGAAAACCCGGTGCCGCCAATGCCGCCCAGGCTGGAGATGGTGAAGCTGGCGCCCTGCACATCGGCGGGCGTGAGTTTTTGCTCGCGCGCACGCTGACTGAGCGTGGTCAGCTCGCCGGCCAGTTCCCAGATGCCTTTGCGGTCCACGTCGCGCACCACGGGAACCACCAGCCCCTCGGATGTGTCCACCGCAATGCCGAGATGGTAGTAGCGCTTGCACACCAGGTTTTCGCCGGTGGCGTCGAGCGAAGCATTGAAGCTGGGATGCTCTTTGAGTGTCGCCGCCGTCGCCTTCATGAAGAAGGCGAGCAGAGTCAGGCGCACGCCCCGCTGCTTGGCCTGCTCGGCTTCGGCTTTGCGAAACGCTTCCAGGTCGGTGATGTCGGCTTGGTCGTACTGGGTGACATGCGGAACCAATCGCCACGAGCGTTGCACGCTGGCGGCAGTGGCGCGGCGAATGCGACCCAAAGGCCGCAATTCAATGGGACCAACTTTGGAAAAATCCACCGCGGGCAGCTCGGGCAGATTGTTCCCGCCGGCCGCGGGGGTGCGGGCCATCGCGGCCTTGATGTAGTTGCGTAGATCTTCCTCGACAATGCGGCCGTTGCGACCGGTGCCGCGAATCTCGGAAAGCGCCACGCCCAACTCGCGCGCCAGACGCCGAACCGCCGGCGCCGCGTGATGCTGGGACTTCTCTTCGTCCACCACCAGCGGGATGCTCGCGGTGGGCGAGGGGCGCGTGCCGTCACGGGCACTGTCGGTCGTCGGCAGGTCCATGATCGCCCCCGACGCCATGGGCAGCGGTCCGCGCACGACCTCTGGCGCCGCCTGGCCCTGTTCCCCTCGCGGCACGGGCGTCTCAGGCTGCCAGGGACCGGACCGGTCGAGCTTGGGCGAAGCCGGCACCGGCCGGTCGTCGCCCGCCGGCACCAGAGTCGTCTCGTCGGTAACCACCATGGTGGCCAGCCGCGCCCCGGCCGAAACCTTGTCGCCTACCTTGACCAGCACTTGTTCGACCAGGCCGGCATGAGGCGAGGGCACGTCCATGGAAGCCTTGTCACTCTCCAGGATGGCGATGGGATCGTCGCGCTTGATGGACGCTCCCGGGGAGATCAGAACTTCGACCACGGGAACGTCGTGGAAATCGCCGATGTCAGGGACCAGCACGTCAACCGTTTTGCTCACGTTGCTTCTCCTTGCCTGATCACACGCGGGTCGGATCGGCTTTTTCGGGATCAATCTCCAGCTTACGCAGGGCCGCGCTGACCTCTACCGCGGGAATGGTACCTTCGTCGGCCAGTGCCTTGAGCGCCGCCAGCGCGATGAAACGCCGGTCGACCTCGAAAAAGTGGCGCAGGGAACTGCGCCGATCGCTGCGACCGAATCCGTCCGTTCCAAGCACGAGGTAGCGCCTCGACAAGAAGGGACGGATCTGGTCGGCAAACAGGCGCACATAGTCGGTGGCCGCCACCACCGGGCCTTTGCGATTGGCCAGACAAGTCTCGACGAAGCTCAGCCGGCGCGGCTGCTCGGGGTGCAGCAGCGACCAGCGTTCCGCGGCCAGTCCCTCGCGCCGCAATTCGGTGAAGCTGGGGACACTCCACACGTCTGCGCCGACGGCGAAATCGCCCTCCAGCAAGTCAGCCGCTGCGATCACTTCGCGCAAGATGGCGCCTGAGCCCAAGAGCTGCACCCGAGGCCGGTCGGCGGCCATGCGACTTTCGCGCAGCAAGTACAAACCTTTGAGGATCCCGGGCGCCGCGCCCTCGGGCATGGCCGGGTGGGTGTAGTTCTCGTTCATCATGGTGATGTAATAGAAAACGTCCTCCTGCTGCGTGATCATGCGGCGCAACCCGTCCTGGACGATGACCGCCATTTCGTAGGCGAAGGTGGGATCGTAGGCCACGCAAGTGGGAATGTTGGCGGCCAGCAGGTGGCTGTGGCCGTCCTGGTGCTGCAGGCCCTCACCCGCCAGGGTGGTGCGGCCGGAGGTGCCGCCCATGAGGAAGCCGCGCATGCGCATGTCCGCGCCGGCCCAGGCGAAGTCGCCGGTGCGCTGGAACCCGAACATGGAATAGAAGCAATAGAAGGGGATCAGATTGATGCCGTGGTTGGCGTAGGCGGTGCCGGCCGCGATGAACGACGACATGGCCCCGGCCTCGTTGATGCCTTCTTCTAGGATCTGTCCGTCCTTGGCCTCGCGGTACGACATGAGCTGCTCGGCATCGACGGGCTCGTAGAGCTGCCCCACCGACGAGTAGATGCCAAGCTGGCGGAACAGACCTTCCATGCCGAAGGTGCGGGCCTCGTCGGGCACGATGGGCACCACGTGGCGGCCGATGACCGGGTCGCGGGTCAAGCCCGCCAGCATGCGCACGAAAGCCATGGTCGTGGAATACTCGCGTTCGCCACTGCCCTTGAGTAGGAAGTCGAAGGCTTCCAGGGGCGGCACGGCCAGCGGCGCGGCGGTGGGCCGGCGTGCGGGCAGAAAACCGCCCAGGGCCTGTCGCCTTTGTCGCAGGTATTGCATCTCGGGACTGTCCTCGGGCGGCCGGTAGAAAGGCGCCTTGCCGATGTCCTCGTCGCTGATGGGAATGTCGAAACGGTCGCGGAAGGCGCGCAAGGCTTCCTCGCCCATCTTTTTCTGCTGGTGGGTGACGTTCTGGCCCTCGCCGGCCTCGCCCATGCCGTAGCCTTTGACCGTCTTGGCCAGCACCACGGTTGGCTGACCCTGGGTCGACACCGCCGCGGCGTAGGCGGCGAAGACCTTGTGCGGATCATGGCCGCCGCGATTGAGTCGCCAGATGTCCTCGTCAGAAAGGCTCGCCACCATCGCGCGCAGTTCGGGATACTTGCCGAAGAACTTTTCGCGCGTGTAGGCGCCGCGCTTGGCCTTGAAAGCCTGGTATTCACCGTCGACACATTCCAGAAAACGCTTGCGCAGAAGACCCTTGCTGTCGAGCTGCAACAGGGGATCCCAGTACGAGCCCCACACCACCTTGAGCACGTTCCAGCCGGCACCGCGAAAGATGGCCTCGAGCTCCTGAATAATGTTGCCGTTGCCCCGCACCGGACCGTCCAGGCGCTGCAGGTTGCAGTT
>PMBY01000309.1 GCA_003153875.1 Myxococcales bacterium
ACGCAGTCGGCAATCGCCAGTTCCACTGTCTCTGCCAGGGCGCCTGTGTGGTACAGGCGGCAGTGGCTGGTCGAGACGTCGATGCGCAGGGCGCGGTCGCGCGCGACGTAGCTGGGCCACGGCAATTTGGCCAGGCCTCGGCGCAGAGGCGCAAAGTCGCGTGCCTTGACCTCGCCCATGCGCAGCACGATGCGGGTGGCGATACGGCTGTGCAGATTGGCGGCCATGCCGGCGGCCAGCGTTCCCGAGAACTCGACGCCGCCATCCACCGCGCGAGCCTGCTCGACCGCCGAAAGCGCGGCCAACTCGATACCCAGGGGTTGTTCCAGACCGGGCGATGCAACCGCGAACCAGTGCAGTTCGCCGGGAATCTGCGGCGATTCTTTCGTCTGCGGGCGCGCGGGTTTGCGCTCGCCGATTCTGGGCATGCTCTCGGGCCGGCCGGCAAAGCGTAGGTGGGCCAGGATCTCGATGGTTCCACTGCCGCCAGCCACGGGCGAATCTACGTATCCCAGCAGCTGGAAACCCAGTCGCTCGGCTTTGGCGCGAAAGGTTTCGACGGCGCGCTTGCGCACATCCGGAGTGTCGACCTTGCCGTCCCTAACCAGGTGGCTGGGCAGTTCGAACTGCGGCTTGACCAGAACGACGCCCTCCGCGCCTGCGCGCAGCCGAAAGGCCAGCCCGCGCAACATGCTTCGTGCGGCAACGAAGCTGACGTCCACAGTGAAGAAATCGAAAGGTCCGGGCGCCACATCCAACGACAAGGTCTTGAAGTCGGTGCGCTCCAAGCTGGTCACGCGCCGGTCGCGAGCCAGGTGGGCTAGAAGTTGCCCATGTCCCACGTCAATTGCGGTCACATGGTGAGCGCCCTGTTCGAGCAGCACGGCGACGAACCCGCCGGTGGACGCGCCCAGGTCGAGAGCGTCGGTTCCGCGCACGGCCGCAGCCAGCTTGAAATGCGCGAACGCGGCTTCCAGTTTGCGTCCGCCGCGCGTGTGGTCACCTGTCATGGGCCAACCAATCTACGTGCTTTCACGCCTGAAACCACTTTTCCGGCGCGCGGTCCGGTGTCCGCGTCTGCTGACGATGCCTCGCTTGCGGCGGCCTGAGCTACGCGGCGCTATGGCGCGGTCTGGATGGTCTCGTTGGGCAACAGGGCAGCGATCATCGCGGCGCCCGCTGTCTGCTGATCGGCGGTGAGGGCCAGGGGATTGGCATCGGTCAGCGAAAGCCCGGTCAGCTTGCCGGCGCCGGCGCTGTAAAGGCCAACCAGCGTGTCCCACTGGCCAGCGATGTTGTCCGCCGTGTCGGCAACCATCATGTCGCGGACGCTGCCGTCCGAAGCCACAGTCGCCGCGTCCCCCGCCACTGTATCGGTAACGTCAACTGGGTAGGTACTGTCGATGGCGGCCAGTGCGTCCGAACCCGCCGTCCAATCCGGTTCGGATAGCGACAGAACCGGGGAGTTGTCGCTGAGGTGGATCTGGGCGAGCGTGTCTCCCAGCGCAAGGATGTCGCTGAAATGAGCCGACACGTTGTCGCTGGTGTCGCTGATGCTGATCGAGGAAGTCTGGGGAACGTCCTCGATAGCGGCAAGGTCGATCATCGCCACTCCCGTGGCCGCGAGTTGATAGGAACCGCTGACCTTGTCCAGGGTGCTGGAGTCGCCAAGGATCTGGTCCGAGGTGAGTGTGACGGTTCCACCGTCGTCGGTGAGCGCGATGGAATTGAGGTTGGTTGCGGCGGCAAGTGCATCGAAATTCGCGGAAACTTCCGAGCTGGTGTCGCTCACATCCATCGAGGCCACGTGGGTGTCGCTGGCCAAAGTCACCACATCCTGGGACGCAACATCGCTCAGCGCGACGGCGTATCGGCCGTTCTTGACCAGCGCCAAGAGCGCGGCTGAATCGGTGTAGTCTTGCGCCGACATGGTCATAGCGTCGGCTGGGTCTTGCACCACCACTTGGGTGATCTTGTCCTGGCCCGCCAGATCAGCCAGCGCCCCAGACAGGGCGCTCGCGCTGTCCGATACCTGGATTCCCACCACCGCACCCTGGAGGGCGAGTCCGTCGACTTGCGACACATCCGCGCCCAATATCGCGACGGTCGGATCGCTGTCGAACTTGCCGCGCAAGGTCTGTCCGTTGATCCAATCGTTCGCACCCAACTGCAGATCAGACGAGTCGGTCTGCGTGACTGCCGTGAGCTTGGCCCCAATCGCGCCCAACGTGCCCCAGGCACTCGACAAGTTCGCTCCGGTGTCGGACACCGTCATGCCGCTCACCGAGGTATTGGCCGCCAAGGACGCCGCCTGGGCCGCGCTGACGTCGGAGAGAACCGCAAGGAACCCTCCCTCGACCTTTGCCAACGCCGTCGAGTTCTTCGCGAAGGCGTCGCCCGTCATGTCCAGGGTATGTCCGGGAGCATCGGTCTGAGTGATGGTCGTCAGCTTGCTGCCGAGGCCATTGAGATCAGATAGATTGGCAACGATGTGCGCGGCGTCGCCGGTGACCGCCATGCTGGCAATCTTGTGGTTGGCTGCCAGCAAGCCCTTGGCGTCGGCCGCAGCGACCCCGCTCAACGCCAAAGTGTAGCTCCTGCCTTTGATCAAATCCAGGACAGACTGCGCACCGGGCAGTTGGCTTGCGTCCAGCGACAGACTCACGCTCGGCGTCTGGTT
>PMBY01000097.1:0-7001 GCA_003153875.1 Myxococcales bacterium
CCCAAGGGCTACGCGCGCGAGTCGTTCGCCGGCCGCAAGGCGCACCGGCTGGACAAGGCGCGCGTGGCGCGGCTCGGTGAGTGGATCGAGAAGGCCATGACGCAGCTCGGAGTGCCGGGCGCGGCGATCGGTCTGGTCCAGGACGGCAAGGTGGTTTTCGCTGGCGGCTTCGGCGTGCGCGAGCTGGGCAAGAAGCAGAAGCCCGACGCCGACACGCGCTTCATGATCGCCTCCAACACCAAGGCGCTGACCACCCTGATGCTGGCCAAGCTCGTCGACGAGAAGCGGATCACCTGGGACACGCCCGTGACCAGCCTGCTGCCGACCTTCAAGCTCGGCGATGCCGAGACCACCAGCCTGGTCAAGGTGAAACACCTAATCTGCGCCTGCACAGGACTTCCACGCCAGGATTTTGAGTGGGTCTTCCAGTTTCGAGACATGACACCGGATCGCGCCATGGCGACCCTGGCAACCATGCAGCCCACCAGCAAGTTCGGCGAGATGTTCCAGTACTCGAACCCGCTGGCCGGCGCGGGTGGCTTCGTGGGCGGCCACGTGCTCTACCCGAAGCTCGAGCTGGGCACGGCCTACGACCAGGCGATGCGGACCCGCGTCTTCGAGCCCCTGGGCATGAAAGCCACGACCTTCGACTACGCCAGGGCGCTCAAGGGCAACCACGCCTTCCCGCACGCGCCGGACATCGACGGCAAACCCGCCAAGGCGGTCATGGAGATCAACTACGACATTATCCCCTTCCGGCCAGCGGGCGCGGCCTGGAGCAATGTGCGTGACCTGCTGAAGTACGTGATCGCCGAACTCGGCGAGGGCGTACTGCCGGACGGCAGGCACTACATCGACAAGGCACCCCTGCTTGAGCGCCGCGCGCCGCAGGTGACGATCGGCAAGGACGAAACCTACGGCATGGGTCTTATGGTGAACACGAAATATGGAACGCCCGTGGTGCACCACGGTGGCGACCTGGTTGGCTTCCACAGCGACATGATGTGGCTGCCGGAGCACGGCGTCGGCGCGGTGGTGCTGACCAACTCCAACCCAGGCTGGATCCTACGCGACGTCTTCCAGCGCAAGTTGCTGGAGGTGCTCTTCGACGGCAAGCCAGAGGCCGACGACGACCTCGCCGCCCAGGGGAAGACCTTCTTCCAGCACCTCGCCGCCGACCGGAAGCTGCTCACGGTACCGGCCGACGCGGCCGAGGCAGCCAAGCTGGCGAAGCGCTACGCCAACGACGCGCTCGGGGAGATCTCGGTCAGCCAGGCCCACGGCGCCACCACCTTCGACTTCGGCGAGTGGAAGAGCGAGGTGGCCACGCGCAAGAACCCGGACGGCACGCTCTCCTTCATCACCACGGCGCCGGGCATCTCCGGCTTCTTCGAGTTCGTCGTCGGCGCCGGGGCCAAGCGCACGCTCATCGTGCGCGACGCCCAGCACGAGTACGTGTTCACCGAGCAGTGAGCAGGGGAGCCGGGGACCATATCTCATGCGCGACCATACGGGCATACTAGTCAGATGGGAAACGTGCGGAAAGTGACGGCCAACATACCCGAGGACATCCTCGAGAACGCCCAGCGGCTGACCGGGAAGGGCGTCGCCCTGACGCTGGTCGAGAGGCTGAAAGCGCTCGACCGCGATGCGCGTCTCTCAGCCCTGCGGCGGCTTCGTGGCAAGGTGAGGTTCGATCTCGACCTGGACAGGACCCGGCGTCGATCCTGGTCGATAGCTTAGCGTGGATCGCGTTCTTTCGCGACCGAGGTCCGGTTGCCGCCATCGTGGACCAGGCGCTGGAAGATGACGAGGCCGCACTGTGCGGCCCGGTGTTGACTGAACTACGTCGTGGATTTGCGTCCGCCGCCGAGCGCGGCAAGACCATTCCCCTTCTTCTTGCGTGCCACCAGCTGCCACAACCAGCCAGTTTGTGGGAAGACGCCGGCGATCTCGGGTTCGCTCTCGCGCGCAAGGGCCTCACGGTCAAGTCCATCGACCTCCTGATCGCGGCCTATGCCTTGACCCACGCAGTCCCCATGCTGACGGTCGACCGGGACTTCCGGCTGATCGCCCGCACCGGCGTGGGTCTGCATTTGGTAGACGTCTGAGCGATCCGGCTAGCCGCTGCCACGGATTGCTTCGCCTTCGCGATCGATGATGGCAAGCACCTCGGGCCGGGCTCCCTCCATCGGCCCCAGGTCGACAAGATATGCAAACGATGTTTGCAAAGAACTTGGAGCAGCCTTCCTATCTGACGGTGATGGATTTCGCGATGGAGTCAAGCTCGTCCGAGACGGCGGCTTTGGTGTCGACCGTGTTGCCGTCAAGGTCCGTGAAGCGCGCGCTGTTGTAGTAGATCACGTTGAGTTCCCCGTTTTCGGCCGAGTGCCACACATAGAGGCAGACGTCGAGGCTGATCGGCTGATAGCTGGCGATGCGCGTTTCCCAAGCGCTTTTCGGTACAACGAGCAAGGGGGGCATTCCCGCCTGCATGTTATCGATTCCGGTGTCGGCCGGCGTCGTCAGGCGGCAGGTGACTTTCCACCCATCGCATCCGTCAATCGTCGCCCCTTCCTTCGTTATTGGATACGCGTCGTCGAGCTTGACGATAGGCGAGGGAATCTGGCTGAACTCCATGAGCCAATGCGTTTGGTCGACGATGCCGAGTTTCGCGATCGCGTTCTCGTCGAGCTCGCCGTCTTGCAGTCCATACGTCGCGCGGTTCGAATCCGAGACGGTATAGATTCCGATCCAAGCCTGGAAGTATTTAGAATCAGGATTGAAGCGTTCTGACCAGGCGTTGCCCCCAGCCGGCATCGGCAGCAGGAAGTAGTTCATCCCGCCGAACGGAATTCCCGCTTCGTTCCAGTAGGCTTCCATGTCTATTGAATTGACCGTGCCGGACCAGGAGGCGGGGATGCTTTGGAATCGGGGCTCGTGATGGACGGGTGCGGAAGACCCTCCGCCGCCGGAACACGAGACTACGAGCAATGTGGCAACAATCGGCAACAGGACTCTCTTCATGGGGATCCTCCTAGAACTTCACGACGTCTCGACTGCCATAGTACGAAACCACCTGGTCAGGCTTCGGCGTGAGGTCCATTCCAGCCTCGCGCCCTTCACCCACTACGACGATGTGGAAGCTACGCTGCTTCAACATGCCGGGAAAAATGAAGCGGGAGACGCTGCGCTCGTCGATGTCGATGCCAAGTTTGAGCAGTTCGCCGTGAATCCTGGGCCCTCCCAAAGATGGGTTGGCTTTGGCCATCTGGCGGATGAGCGCCTTGATCTCAGGGGAGGCCTCATTTTGTGCCGGCGTGCGCCGACGTGACTTCCAACGCCAAAACAAGCGGAAGCCAGCCCGGTGCCAGCGGACGACGGTGTCTGGTTTGACGACGACCAGCGCGTCCGCCCAGCGAGACCAGAGGCGAGAGAGAACGCGCTCAAAGGCGCGGTCATTCTTGCGCAGGCGAGAACGGGCCGAAGTGCGCTGGAAGTTGGCCAGCTGCGGGCGCAGGGCGAGGTCCTCGACTACGAGGTCCGCGTGGGTGCGGAAGGCCGAGCGCAGCGCTCCAGAGAAGCTGAGAAACAGGGAAACCATCGTGTGATTATGCACGATGGCGAGTCGTGCCGGCCAACCCATCTGCTCATCGCCGCCGCCGCCGGAAAACACACGTCGCGGATGGCGTCTTGGCGAGGGACAGCGAGCACAGAAGCGCCAAGGCCCGCTACGTGGCGGCAAATGACCCCGCCACCGACATACGCCCGCCTTGCGGCGAGGTGATGTTGGTCGGTGCCTGCGCCAGGGCCTGCGACCTGGTCGAGGGCGTGGCTGGCTACGTGAGGGTAACCAACGTGCTTGATTTCCAGTAGCAGACACCGTCCACCTGTCCGGCCAAGGTTGCTGGCGTCATACCCGAAGACATTCACCACCGAGGCTTCGAGGTCCAAGTCGGAGTGACCTACAGCTTCCGGTAGCGGCTCGGGACGCTCAAGCGGGCGCTGAATCTGTCGATGAGGAGCCTATATGGGCCAGCCATTCGGCCAGGTCCTGGAAGTGGTTTGCCAACACGTCCGCCCCTTGGTCACTAGTTCGACAGCTCAGTGTGCGCTTTTCCCGGAAGAATGCCATGCGACGTCTCGCGATCGCCATTGCGTTGGGGTCAACGCTCTACTGTATTCCGCAGGCCTTTGCCGGGAAAATCGACAACGTGAAGCAGGCCGTGAAGGAAAAGTGCAACAAGGCGATTCCCATCGAGATCCTGCGGGATTCGGTGGTCAGAGCCTACGATTGCCAACCCGAGCAGGAAGTGACAATTGCCTCCTGCAAAATCAAGTGCCTCAAAGGCGGCTCCGGAAATGTCGTGGGCCAGTAGCGTTGCAATTCTCTTGCGAGTCAGCTCGCAAGCAGTGGTACACCATCAATGAAAAGCGTAGCGGTTCTGTTGTTTGTGACCTTGGCCGCTGTGCCTTCGGTTCGGGCCGACGAGACTGCCTCCCAAATCGCAAGCCTCAACGAAAGAGTCACCGAGCTTGAGGCCGGACAGGCGCTCGATCACGCGCGCCTTTCCGGGGTCTTTATCAACCGCTTCGAGGATTTTCGGACCAGCTACTGGGTGCCGGGCCAGGCGCAAGACAAAGACAGGCTGGACACGTTTAGTACCTACCTGGCTTTGAACTTGGACTTCGACGTTACGAAGCATCTACAACTCTACACCACGCTGGGCATGAGCAAATTTTGGCAGAACGACGGCCGCAATGAGTATGCAGGTAGTTGGCAGACGTCCGAGGCTGGCTCGTTCGGCTACTCCGGCTCCCTGCTGCGAGTGGACCGGGCCTATATGGCCTATGCCTTCTCCTTCCCTCTCACCCTGGCCATCGGCCGTATGCCCACCAACAATGGAGTGCCGATCAATCAACTGGACGGGCTGGTTCGCGAGGGCACCTATCCGCGATTTGCGTACAACGCGATCTTCGACGGCATGGCCGCAATTTTCGATTTCTCGCGCTACCTCCCCCGGGGAAGCAGCCTGAAGCTCCGCGCATTCTACACGCCCAACATCAACATCGACAAGAGCAACGGGACCCGCCAGCTGACTGACGGAACGGTCAAAGTGGAGTCGAATACGCCCCAATACGCAATTCTTGCGGAATTCTCCAACACCCGCCTGTCTCCCATCGTCGACACAATCAGCCTCTACTACATGTTCTACCAGTACAGCAACTTCTATAATGACGGTAGAAATTCGCCGGCAACGCCAGGTGCTGCGCCCAACAACCCGGTGGACTCGGCCATGGCTCACATGCTCTATCTGGGCCTGGAAGGCATAGGCCACATCGGCCTCAACGCGTCGCTCAGTGCGCTCTTCTACTGCGACACCACCGCGGCTCTGGATGGCAGTGGCTCCACCTCTACTTTCAGCCAAGCATACTTGCTCAACGTGAACCAGCGACTCGATTTCATCGTAACCGGCAGCGTGCTCGGCTTCGAGCTGATCAAGACAGATGCGAGTTTCTATCTCGACGAGTGGACCTATCTTGAGGTGATTCCGTTCTACTCGTCTCCAGCGAGCCGAGGAGTGCATGTCTTCGCTTCGGTGCCGCTGGCCGAGAAGCTTCGCGCACGCGTTGGTTGGTATCGACTTCACTCGGATCCGTACGACAGCGCGGCGTCTGGCTCTACCGTCGAGAGTGACAGCAACTCCTTCTACGTGCAATTGCGTCTTGGATTCTAGCTAGTTGGCGGTGTGCGGATCGGCCGCAGGACGATCATCCCCTGCGCGCGCACCTCGCCGATGAACTTCACCACCTCGTCGGTCNNTCGAACACGCCCTCGGCGATCTTGACGTCGATGGTCTTGGCCGCGGCACCGGCCAAGAAGCTTGCCTTTTCCTTGGCCATGGCTTCGGCCTTCTTCTTGCCCATGGCCCGGCGGAGCAGGTCGAGCTGGCCGAGAATGTAGCCCGTCATGGTCGACGAAATCTGCATGACCTGCTCCTGGTACACGATGACCCCGTAGGTGTCTTTGAGAATGGGCTCCAGCACCGCATGTGGGTACTCGACCTTCTTGTGCGCGTGCTTGGGCTCGACGAAGCCGTCCATCATGACGCCCTCGATGGGGCCAGGCGGGTACAGCGCACCCGCGGCCACGATGTCCTCGAAGCAGTCAGGCTTGAGCTTCTTGATGAGGTCGCGAAAGCCCGACGATTCCAGATGGAACACGCCGGTCACGTCAGCGGCGGAGATCGTTCGGTAGACCTCGACGGCTCCAGAAATCTCGGGAATGTCTTCGCTCACGGCTGGGCTGTTCGGGCACCCCCCATCGCGTAACATCGTATTTTCGACTTTTGTTTACTATTGCACGCATCCTGTCTGCGGTGTAAGAGATCTGGTGACATGCGGCCGCTTCCTTCAGCTTCGTCGCCCGCTCCTGGCCAGACGGTAGAGCCGTGGGTTTCCGTCGACGACGTCGCCGCCCATCTCGGCGTGCGGAAGGACTCGATTTACCGCTGGATCGAGCACCGCGGATTGCCAGCGAAGAAGATCGGCAAGCTCTGGAAGCTGAAGCTCTCGGAAGTCGACGAGTGGGTGCGTGCTCGCGGCGCGAGCGGAGGGGTGCACGGCGCAGGTTCGTCCTCCAAGCCGGCCGGTCGACCGCAACGTGAGGGCATCACAAGGCGAGGGGTCGTGCTCGTCATCGACGATGACGATTTGGTTCGCGACACCCTCCGTGATTTTCTTTCAGACGAGGGCTACGGGGCGCTCCTGGCTTCCGATGGTGCCGAGGCGCTGAAGCTTCTCGCCTCGGCCTCCCCTCGGCCGAGCCTGATCATCCTTGACCTCAAGATGCCGAATGTCGACGGCTGGCGGTTTCGAGAGCAGCAGGCGCGCGATCCGGACCTCGCTTCTATTCCGCTCATCGTGGTGACGGCGGTTCCGAATGCGAGCATGAGCGATGCGACCGTGCTGCGTAAGCCGCTCCATCTCGATCAGCTCGC
>PMBY01000097.1:7012-7809 GCA_003153875.1 Myxococcales bacterium
GCGATGCCTTTAGAAATGAGTTCGAAGATCCTCGAGGTGCTCGAGAAGCACGAGGCCGAGGTCCTCGCAGAATGGATCAAGGAGCAGATCGGCGCGACGACGCTCCGGCCTGACCTCCTGAAAGAGGGGGAGTTGCGCGCGCAGTGTACAAAGTTCATCAAGCTGCTTCGCGAAGCCATCCTGGGAAGCAATATTTTCGACATTCAGCGGCCGCACTGGACGCCTGTCCGAGACATGCTTGGCGAGATCAGCCGTTCACGAGCGCTGCAGGGCTTCAGCGCCTCCGAGACTGCGACCTTCGTCTTCTCGATCAAGCAACCAATATTCGCTCGCTTGCGAAAGAGCCACGACAAGGCGGACTCGCTCGCGGAAGACTACTGGAACGCGACCGTTCTATTCGACAAGCTCGGTCTCTACACAGCCGAGATGTTTCAGAAGTCGCGCGAGGAGATCATCGGTCGCCAGCAACAAGAGATGTTCGAGCTCTCCGCTCCGGTGGTGGAGCTCTGGCAGGGCATCCTCGCGCTGCCCGTGATCGGAACGCTCGATTCAAAGCGCACACAACTCATGCTAGAGACCCTGCTCGAGCGGGTTGCCGCGACCCAGGCAGAGGTGGCCATCGTCGATATCACGGGCGTTCCCGCCATGAACACCCTTACGGCGCAGCATCTGATCAATACTGTGAACGCCACGCGCCTCATGGGCGCCGAGTGCCTGATCTCCGGCGTGCGGCCGCAGATCGCCCAGACGATGGTTGGCCTGGGCGTGAGTTTCGCCGACGTCGTCACCAAGTCCAC
>PMBY01000052.1 GCA_003153875.1 Myxococcales bacterium
CCATCGCCGCCCCACTCCAGCGAAAGCGCCGCGTGTCGCCCGACGTGATGCGAGAGACGCTGCTGCGGCTCTGGTAGGCCGCGAACTACGTGTGAAGCGCCCTGGCCGTCGCGCCTGAACGACGCTTTCGCACGCGGGGCTGCGGACCACCTGTCGTCAGGGCCTCGTGCGCGGCTTCGATCTTGTTGTCGATGAACTCGGCAGTGACAATCGATTCCAAGATGACGGGGATGGTTTCTAAGGCCACCAGCCTCGGGCGCTGGGCGACAGTTGGATCGATCCAGCTTGCCTGGTGCTACAATTCCGGCATGGACAAGGCGATCCGGGAAAAGCGCGCGGAGATCCTGCGCATCATGGGCGCTCATGGCGCGCGCAATCCTCGGATCTTCGGATCGGTAGCGCGTGGCCAAGACCAGCCATCGAGCGATATCGACGTGCTGGTGGAGATGGAACCGGGCCGGACTTTGCTGGACCTGGTTGGCCTAGAGCAAGACCTGGGGGCTACTTTGGGTCGTCACGTCGACGTGGTGACCGACGGGGGAATCAGCCCCTATCTGCGCGATCGGATCGTGGCCGAGGCCGTGCCGCTGTGAAGGATGATCGCGCCTACCTTCTGCACATTCGGGACGCAGCGACGCGCATCCTCTCGTACACGGCCCAGGGTCAGGCGGCATTTGTTGCAGGCGAGCAGATGCAAGATGCGACAATTCGAAACCTTGAGATCATTGGAGAGGCGGCCAAGAGCCTATCCGAAACGACAAGGTCAAGACGCCCAGACATTCCCTGGCGCCAGATCGCAGGCATGCGCGACAAGCTGATCCACCAGTACTTCGGGGTGAACCTGGAACTGGTGTGGAGAACCGTGGAGATCGAAATCCCTCGCCTCAAGCAGGCTGTCGAGGAACTGCTCAGGGCGATGTGACTTGCTGCCAAGAGCGAGCGGAGGACATATGCCAGCGGCTAGAAGGCAGAAGCAGGACAGCGACGAGATGCGGCCCGAGTATGATTTCTCGGGCGGCGTCCGTGGAAAATACGCTGCCCATTTCGCCCGCGGCACGAATGTCGTGGTCCTCGCACCTGACGTCGCGGAAGCGTTCAAGACGTCGAGAGCCGTCAACGATGCGCTCAGGTCGCAGCTCAAGCCCGCCGCCAAGGCGCGGCGGCTGCCCAGGCGTTGAACCTGCTGGCAAGACGCTGGTAGCCAGCCTGGACGGCGAACTACGCCTGAACCGGCTTGGTCGTCGCGCCTGACCGTCGCTTTCGCACCCGCGGCCGGGGACCGCCTATCGCCAGGGCCTCGTGCGCNNGTTTCTGGAATCATTGAGGCCAAACGACAACCGAAAGACGACAACGCTTCCTCGAACTATCACTTCTTCAGCAAGTCGAGCACAGCGCTGGTCATGCCGATAAGGCCGGTGCGAATCGTCGCCTCGGGCACCGGCGCGAACTTGCTCGAATGCAGGCTCGGCAGGGGCACACCGGTTTTCTTGCTCGCGGCCGCCTTGGCCGGATCGACCGCTCCTACGCTGAACATGAAAGCCGGAATCGAATGATCGGGGAGACTGTATTCGCTGAAATCTTCGCCGCCCATCGTCGGATCCTTCAGAACGACGTTGTCGGCGCCGATCGCCCTCTTCAACGCTGCTGAGACTCGCTTCACGAGCTCTGGATTGTTGTAAGCCGCTGGCGTGAACTCATCGACGCGCACGAACACAGCGGGCATTTTGTCGGCCGGAAGGCCCGCAGCCGCAGCGCAGCCTTTGGCGATGCGTCCAATCGCAGCGAGTACGACATCGCGCACCTCTTTCTTGTAGGTGCGCACGGTCAGCTGCATCTTCACCTCGTCGGGAACTATATTGCGCTTCGTNNCTCGCGATCGTCTGCCAGGCGTTGATGATTTCGGCCGAGAGAACGATCGGGTCTTTGGTCTTGTGCGGATACGCGCCGTGCCCGCCCATTCCTTTCACAGTCACGTCGACCGAATCGACGTTTGCATAACTGTATCCTTCCGTGACTCCAATCTGGCCGGTGGCGATCTCGGCGTCGTCATGTATTCCCAACACGTAATCTGGTTTTGGCCAGCGCGTGTAAAGCCCATCCTTCAACAACGCCCGCGCGCCGTTGCCGGTTTCCTCAGCCGGCTGCCCGATGAAAATGACCGTGCCGTGCCATTCGTCCTTGAGCTTTCCGAGCGCGCGCGCCGTGCCGATAAATGTCGACATGTGGATGTCGTGGCCGCACGCGTGCATGACGGAGACCTCCTGGCCGCCATCATCTTTCGTGGTGACCGTGCTGGCATAGGGCACGCCCGTTTCTTCGTGAACAGGCAACGCGTCCAGGTCGGTGCGGATTGCCACTGTCGGCCCGGCGCCGTTTTTCATGACGCCGATGACTCCGAAGCCGGTCAGGCCGGGTTTGTCGTATTTGCCCACGTGTTCGGTGACTTCGCAGCCGGCCGCCTTCAATTCCTTTGCGACGATCGCGGCCGAGCGTTNNAGAAGCGGAGTGCCGGCCAGAGCGAACGCGAAAGACAGAGAACAAATCGTCATCGCCCACGTATAGCAGAGATTCTCCGCTCACGAAGCGCGCGTTCCTGCGAGGTGCCTGGCTGCTCGGCCTGGGTAGAGGGAATAGTTTGCGTGTGTAGGCGGAGGGCACGTCGGCGTTCGCGTGCCCCACCACTCCCAAAAGAATGCCAGCCGTCCAATGTGACATCGCCGTGGTGCGCGGTTCGAAAGTCGATCGATCATGGACGTGGCCGCGCACTCTAAAGCTCTGCGAGTGATTCTGCTTACCAACCGGCCCACAGCTCAGCTGCCCGCGCAGAGACCGCGGCGCCGGCACAGCACGAGACCGAGCGCGAGAACGAGGATCGACGCAAGACCGACTCCCGGCTTGTCGCTTCGTGCGCCCAGATCGCACGAGCAGCCCGCGTCGGCGGGAGTGTCCTGCGCAAGACCAGCCGCGCCGCCGGCGCCAGCGGCATCACCCGCTCCTGAAGCGCCACCAGCCCCGGCCGATTCCGCATCGGGCGCGCCGCCATCGGAACCCGCAGAA
>PMBY01000475.1:0-8938 GCA_003153875.1 Myxococcales bacterium
GCGTCGCCCACAAAGAGCGGGTTGTTCTTGCGTCGTCGCGCCAGCACGTGCAGCGCCCGCTCCACTTCCGCCTGTCGTCCGACCAGCGGGTCGATGAGGCCCCGGCGCGCGCGTTCGTTCAGATTGACCGCGTAGCTCTCCAGCGGATCCTTGCCGGCCTCTTCCCCCGATTCCTCGTCGGGCTCGGCACCGGGCAGCGCCCCCGGCGTCCGTCCATCCCGATCGGGCAACATCTTCGCGACCCCGTGCGAGATGGCGGAGACGAGGTCCAGTCGGCTGATGCCTTCCTCCTTGAGAAAGTGGACCGCGTGTGAATCGGGTTCGCTGTACAGGGACACCAGCACATGCGGGCCATGAATCTCGGAACGCCCAGCGCCGAGGATCTGGTTGACCGCCCGTTGGATCACGCGCGCGAATCCCAGGGTGGGCTGGGCTCGCAACTCCCCTTCATCGCCCGCGCTGCGTGCCTCTTCGTCGGCCGGCAGGCTGGGAAGCGGGCCTTGTAGAAATTCCTCCAGCTTCGCGCGCACGCGCGTCGGCTTGCCCCCGCACTGTCGAATGACCTCGGTTGTCTTCTTGTCGTCGAGCAGGGCCAACAACAGGTGCTCGAGCCCCGAGAACTCGTGCCGTCGGCGCGTGGCATCCTCCAGCGCTTTGCGAATCGCCTGTTCCAGCTCCGGACCTAGCATGATTGCCTTTGCACGGAACAACGCAGGGGCATCTCGTTGCCGCGGGCATAACGGACCACCTGGGCCGCTTTGGTCTCGGCGATGTCGCGCGGGTAGACCCCGGCCACCCCCACGCCCTTGGTGTGCACGTTCAACATGATCTGCTGCGCGGTCGCGGCGTCGTGCTGGAAGAACTTCATCAGCACGTACACCACGAACTCCTGCGTGGTGTAGTCGTCGTTGTGAAGCACGACCTCATACAGGCGCGGCCGCTCGACACGCACCTGGTCGAGCGTTGCAAGATCGCGTTCCCGGTCGAGTTCCCGCTTGGGCATGGTCAGCCTGACAATGGTAGCTTGTCACGATCTGGCCGCGAAACCAGCCGGCAGAGGCAGGTGCACCCCTGACGCCCCGGCGTATACTTCCTCGCCACATGAAGCTCAGCGATTTCGACGGACGAGCCTGCGCTGCGCGACGGGCCCGCCTAGCCATGAAACTGGGAGCGCAGCCCGCGCTAATCGCCGCTGGGGCGCCGCGACCGCGCACCTCCGCTGGCAATGCCTATTACTTCCGCGCGGCCAGCCATTTCCTCTATCTGTTTGGCCTGCATCTGCCGCGCGCCTTTGGCCTGTGGACGGGCGAGCGCTGGGTTCTGTTTCTCCCTGACCCGGGCACCGACTTCGCCCTGTGGCACGGGCACGCGCCGCGCCCGACCGAACTCGGCGCAGCGCTGGCCTGTCCGGTCGAGTTGCGGCCGGCGTTGGCCCAGGCCGTGGCCGGTCGATCGGTGGCCACGTTGCCCGCACTGGATCACGAAACCCGCGCCGAGCAGTCGGAGTTGCTCGGGCGTCAGGTCGCCTACGGCAAACTGGACGCCCTCGACCACCCGCTGGCCGACGCGATCATCGAGATGCGCCTGGTGCATGACCACGCGGCCATCGCAGCCCTGCGCAAAGCTGCCGACGCCACCGCGGCGGCGTTTCATGCCGGGATCCGCGCAGTCCGTCCCGGCATCAACGAATGCGTGGTGCGCGCGGCGATGGAAGCGGAGTTCATCTGCCGCAACATGGGCGCATCCTACAACTCCATCGTCACGGTCCACGGCGAGGTTCTGCACAACGAGGAATACCACCACGAGTTGAAATCCGGAGATCTCCTGCTGGTCGACGTGGGCGCTGAAACCTTCGACGGCTGGGCCGGCGACGTCACGCGCACCTGGCCGGTGAGCGGACGCTTCTCGTCCACACAGCGGGACTTCTACCAGGTGGTTCTGCACGCGCAGCAGAGCGTGATCGCGGCGGTGCGGCCGGGCGTGCCTTTTCGCGAATTGCACTTCCTTGCTGGCCGTCTCATCGCCGAGGGTCTGATTAACCTGGGTGTGCTGCGAGGAGATCCCGCCGAACTGGCGGCCGATGGCGTGACGGCGCTCTTCTTCCCGCACGGGCTGGGCCACCTCATCGGGCTCGACGTACACGATCTGGAAGATCTGGGTGACCGCGCCACCTACGCGCCCGGCCGCACCCGTTCCACCGAGCCGGGTCTGCGCACGCTGCGACTCGACCGCGACCTGTGCGCTGGCATGGCCATCACCATCGAACCCGGCCTGTATCTGGTCCCGGCCATCCTCGACGATCCCGCGCGCACGGCCTTGGCCGGTGATCGACTGCGGCGCGACCGGCTGGCCGCCTTTGCCGATGTCCGTGGCATTCGCATCGAAGACGACGTGCTGGTCACCAACGATGGCCACGAGGTGCTCACCGCAGCCATTCGCAAAGGAGCCGACGCGATCGAAAAGGAAATGGGCTAGCGAAGAAACCAATAGGCCGCGGCGACTGCGCCCGCAAGCGCAACCGCCACTCCAACAATCGCGCGGCCAAATCGCGACCGAGACCTGGCCAAGTTCGGCGCCACGCTCGACGGTTTGCCCGGCCGCCGGGTGGGTGCCGCAAGCCGCGGCACGTACTGCCGCTCCTCCACCGGACGCGCCAGGCGAACCCGCGCCGGGCCCTCATGTGACAGACGACCCGTGGCCCCGGCCCTAACCCCGGTCGCGGAAGCGGGCCTCTCGGCGTCGCTCTCCCCTGTCTCCAGATTGACGACCAGGGCGCTCGCCTGACCGGGATCGTTGCCTGGATCTTCGATGCGAAGCCCCAAGGCGGCGCGCAGTCCCTCGACCTCCTGCAATCGCTCCGCCGACCTCTGCCGTTCGTCGGGCAACTCGATCACCGGAACATCCCTCAGCGTGGAAGCCAAATCCTCAGGTATCGCCGCAGGTTTTTGCTGCTGCGGCGCGCGCCCGGCCGACTGGGGCGCCTCTGCGCGCGCAACCAGCGGCGGGCCCAGCCCCGGCCCGACAACGACCGGCGGCGTGTCCGGCGCCGCGACCCGCGCGCCGTCCAAAGCGACCAGCTCGCTAGAAACGGGCGTGGTCGACAGCGCCCGCGCCAGGTCCATCATCCCGGCGGCGGCCGGGTCCTCGGGAGCGGGCGTCGCGTGGGCGCCCAGCTTGTCTGCCTTGGCCAGGGCCTCCAAGGCGCTGCAAAACTCCGCCGCATTCTGCGGCCGGCGCTCAGGACGCTTGGCCAGCAGCTTCATGATGAGCGCACCCAGCTCGGGGCTCACCACGCCCGGGGCAACCAGGTCGGGCGACCGCGGAACCACCTCGACATGGGCCTGCCAGATGTCGACCGGGGTCGGCCCATCGATGGGTAGCTGGCCCGTCACCGTCTCGTAGAACATCACGCCCAAGGCGTACAAGTCGGAGCGCGCATCAACATTGCCGCCGCGGCACTGTTCCGGCGCCATGTAGTGGGGCGTTCCGACGTTCACTCCGATCGCCGTGTGCGGTCCACTCGACGTCTGACTCCCCCCCACCAGCAACAGCTTGGCCAGGCCAAAGTCCACCAACTTCACCTTGGGTGGCCGGTCAACCCCCTGAGGGACGAGGATGACGTTGTCGGGTTTGAGATCGCGATGGATGATGCCGTGGTCGTGTACGGCCACCAACACCCGTCCCACGTCCATGAACACAGGGTAGGTGTCGTAGGGCGTGAGCCGCTGGTGCGTGCGCAACACGGCGCCCAGGCTCCGGCCATCAAGGAACTCCATGACGTAGTACGGCCGCCCGTCGGTGAGCCGGCCGAAGGAGAAGATGTCCACCAAGGCCGGGTGGCGGATGTCGTTCACGGCGCGGGCCTCGAGCACGAAGCGCCGAATGGCGTTGCTGTTCTTGGCCAGTCTGCCTGACAAGACCTTGATCGCGACCTTCTTGCCGATGATGGGATGGACGGCGCTGTACACCGTACCCATTCCACCCTCAGCAATGCGGTCCAAGATCTGGTACTCGCCCACCAAGGTTCCGGCCTGCAGCCGAGTGATGGGGGAGCCCTCTGTCGCGCGAAATGATCCCGTCGCCCGGGCTACGGCGGGCGGCGTCGGTGTCGCCACGGCAGGCGCGGCCCCGGGATTGGTGGTCAGTTCGGGACAGTCAAAATCGAAGCCGTGGGCTGGCTTGCCACAGCGAGGGCAGATGTCAGATGCCATGGAGGCAAAGAGATTGTATCGCGATAGAGAGCCCGGCGCTGCGTTTCCGTCGTGCGTGCTCGAGGCCGCGCCCGCGCCTTCTGACGCGTCCGTGCAAAAGATCAGTCCCTGAGCGCACTGAAGACCAGACAGGCATTGGTGCCCCCAAAACCAAAGCTGTTGCTCATGGCGTGGCGCAAGCGAGCGTTGCGGGCGGTGTTGGGCACGTAGTCGAGATCGCACGCGGGGTCGGGCGTAGTGTGGTTGATGGTCGGCGGCACCTGGCCGCGCGCCAAGGCGAGCGCGCAGAACGCCGCCTCGATACCGCCCGCGGCACCCAGCAGGTGCCCGGTCATGGACTTGGTCGAGCTGACCATCAATCTGCGCGCGTGTTCGCCGAACACTTGCTTGATGGCGACCGTCTCAGTGACGTCGTTCAACTTGGTCGAGGTTCCGTGCGCGTTGATGTAGTCGATGTCCGAGGGAGCCAGGTGCGCGTCCTTGATGGCCAAGCGCATGCAGCGCTGGGCGCCCTCACCCTCGGGCGCCGGCGCGGTCACGTGGTAGGCGTCGGCGTTGGCGCCATAGCCGCTCAACTCGGCGTAGCAGTGGGCGCTGCGCTTGCGCGCGTGCTCCCTCTCCTCCAGAACCAGGATACCTGCGCCCTCGGCGAGGAGGAAGCCGTCGCGGTCGAGGTCAAAGGGCCGCGACGCCTCGGCGGGCGCGTCGTTGCGCGTGGACAGAGCGCGCATGGCGCAGAAGCCACCCACACCGAGCGGCGTGACCACCGCCTCGGTACCCCCACAGATCATCACGTCCATCTCGTCGCGCTGGATGGCACGGTACGCGTCGCCGATGGCGTTGGCTCCGCTAGAACACGCCGACACCTGGGCGTAGCTCGGACCCTTGGCGTTGTACTTCATGCCCAAGTGCCCCGCCGCCAAGTTGATGATGAGCTGGGTTGCAAAGAAAGGCGAGATACCGTGGCGCGGCCCCTTTTCCATGAAGCTCTTGTGCGTGGCCTCGATGGTGCCAAGCCCGCCCATGCCAGAACCGACGAAGCAGCCCGCTCGCTCGCACAGCTCGCCCTCGATGGTCAGACCCGCGTCGCTCATGGCCATGGTCCCGGCCGCGAGGGCGTACTGAATAAAGGGATCGGCGGCTGTGGTGCGGACCTCGCGCGCGCCCATCCAGCGGGTGGGTTCGAAGCCCTTCACCTCGCCTGCGATGCGCGTGGAAAACCGGCTGGTATCGAACCGTGTGATGGGCGCGATGCCAGAACGCCCTGCCAGGAGCGCCTGCCAGGTTTCCTCGGTGCCGATGCCGACCGGCGTGATCAGACCCACGCCGGTGACGACAACCCTGCGCCGCATCGGCATGGCCAAGCGGAGCTACACCTTCACGCGCCCCTTGACGTAGTTGACCGCGTCACCCACGGTCTTGATCTTCTCGGCATCCTCGTCGGGAATCTCGATCTTGAAGGCCTCTTCCAGCACCACGACCATCTCGAGACGGTCAATCGAGTCGGCCTTCAGGTCGTCGGAAAACGACGCCCCCATGGTCACCTTGTCGGCTGGGACCTCGAGCTGCTCGACAATAATCTTCATAACTTTTTCTTCCAGATTCTCTGCCATGGTTCGAGTCCTTCTCCTTGGGTGCGCAAGCGCCTTTAGGGGGCGTAGGTTACATCAAAAGTCCGCCGTTGACCCGTAGCACCTGCCCTGTGACATACGCGGCCCCCGGACTGACCAGGTATACCACTGCCGCAGCCACATCCTCGGGCGTTCCGACACGGCCCAGGGGAATCGTCCTGAGAATCTCGGCGCGCCTCTCGGGCGAAAGCCCCGCTCGGGTCATGTCGGTCTCGATGAACCCCGGCGACACCGCGTTGACCGTGACCCCGCGCGAGGCGTATTCGCGAGCCCAAGTCTTGGTCAGACCCAAGATGCCCGCCTTGGCCGCTGCGTACGGCCCCTGCCCTGCCGAGCCCGTTTCGCCCACCACCGAGGCGATGTTGATGATGCGCCCGCCGCCGGGAGCGTGCATGAGCAAACGCAGGGCCGCACGGGTGCAGTTGAACGCCCCGCCTAGGTTGACCGCAAGCGCGCGCTGCCAATCCGCATCCTTTGCCCCCAGGGTCAGGGCGTTGACAGCCACGCCCGCGTTGTTCACCAAGATGTGGACCCCACCCTCGCTCGATACGATCTGTTTGAAGGCCTGGTTGACTGCCGCGGCGTCGGCTACGTCAAAGCGTAGTAGCACGCCCGCACTGCCCACAGCCGCCGCAGCCTCGGCTGCCGCCGCCTCGTTGTGCTGGTAGTTCATCACCACCCGGGCGCCGTGCGCCGCCAGCGCCACCGCAATCGCGCGACCGATTCCGCGCGAGGCCCCGGTCACCACGGCCACCTTGCCTTGCAAGCTCACGCCGCCCCTCCTGCGCCGTCTGCAGACGCGTCCTCGCGCCACAGATACGCGTGCTCGGCCACAGCCTGCGCCGTCTCCTGCCGCAGCTGAGCGCGAACCAGCTCGCCGGCCGCCAGCACGCCATTCTTGATGGCCCGTGCGTCGGAGGATCCGTGGCAGATGAGCACGACCCCATCGACTCCCACCAGAGGCGCGCCGCCGGTCTCCGCGTGGTCGCTGCGGCGCCGAAAGCGACGCAACGCTGGCCGCATCAAGAGAGCCCCCAGCTTTTCCAGCACACTCCCCTGCTCGACCTCTTCCCGGATGGCATGGGTCAGCCACCCCACCAGGCCCTCGCAGCTCTTGAGCACGACGTTCCCAGTGAAGCCATCCGTGACCACCACATCGACCTGTCCCCGAAAGATGTCCCGCCCCTCGACGTAGCCGAGATACTCGAAGCCGGCCGGCCGGCCCGAAGTTCCTGCCCGCGTAAGCAACTGATGCGCCTCGCGCGTGAGCGCCGTGCCTTTGTGCTCCTCGGCGCCGTTGGACAACAAGCCCACACGCGGGCGAGTCTTTCGGTGCAGCAGACGTGCGTATCCCGCACCGAGCACCGAGAACTGGGCCAGCACCGTGGGCCGCACGTCCACATTGGCCCCCATGTCGAGTAACGCGCATTGGCCAGTCTGCGTGGGAAAAGTGGTCACGATGGCCGGCCGTTCCACCCCGGCGATCCGCCCCAACACCAAGAGCGCCCCGGCCATCATGGCGCCAGAGTTGCCCGCCGAGACGACCGCGTCCACCTCGCCCCTCTGGGCCAGCTCAAAGCACACACGCATCGACGACGCCTTCTTCTGCCGAAAGGCGCTGGCGGGCGCCTCGTCCATGCCCACCACCTCGGCGGCGTGGCGAACCTGGATGCGTTCCGCGGGAACGCCCGGGCCCATCTCGTCGAGCACACGGCGCACACGCTCGTGGTCGCCGACCAGCACGACGTCGATTTCAGGACTGGTCAGGGCAGCCAAGGCGCCCTCAACCTCGACGCGGGGAGCGCCCTCGGCCCCCATCGCGTCCACGGCAACGCGAACCCGAGTGGGATCGGTCATGGGACGGATACCTTCCGCCTCAATCAGCCAGCGCGCGTTGAGACTAGGTCTGCTCGTCTTGAGGCTTTGCAATGACCATGCGGTCCTTGTAGTAGCCGCACGCCGCACAAACCCGGTGAGGAAGTCGCGCCTCGCCACAACGCGGGCAAGGAACGAAATGGGGAATCGGCTGCTTCATCACCTGAGCCCGGCGGATTGCCGAACGGGACTTGGATTGTCGTCTCTTGGGAACTGCCATGGTCGCATCTCCTGTTATCGAAAATCGTTACAACTTCACTTTGGACAGCGCCGCAAACTTGCCACCACCCGCCGGGTGTTGGGCGCAGTCGCAGGGTGTCAGGTTCCGGTTGGCGCCGCAAGTGGGACAGATGCCGGCGCAATCTTCCCGGCACAGCGGCCCCATCGGCAGGGCCAGCAGCAATTCGTCCCGAATCTCTGCTCCCACGTCGATCACGCCATCCTGGAAGGTGATGACGTCCTCCGCGTCATCCTCATCCTCCTCCTCGCCCTTGGGTTCCTCGCCCTCGACAAAGGTGAGCATCACGGGCACGTCGAGCGCTAGGGTAGCCGGCTCTAGACAACGAACGCACTGGGTAAGCAGTCCACCGCGAAGAGCGCCGCGTAGAAGGTACTCGTCCCCCGCCTGCTCTATTCGGCCGTCCAGCACGATGCCCCCTTCGGCCGGTCGCGCGTCCACGTCAGGGCACTCTGCCTTGAGCCAGGCCTCGGTCACTGCCACGTGAATGTCCAGGCCCTCGTCGCCGATATCCTTGATCTTGTAACGCATGGCAGGTGCGAGGCGCGAGCCCCGCGCTTGGAAAGGGCGTAACTATAGGGGGCGCCGGCCGGGCGTCAAGCGTGTCCAGGGACTATGCTACTTCCCCGCCCCAGAGGCTGCAGAAGCGCCGCCAAAGAGCAGCATGGTCTTGAGATCCTCGTCGTTGAACGTGAGCTGCAACCCCATGAACCAATCGAAGAACCCGCCCGCGGTACCCTGGGTTCGGGTGTAGTTGAGGACGTCGTCCACCCCTCCCACGAGATAGAGGTACTTTTTGTAGATCGCCAAGTACCCGCGTGCGGTCACGCGCGGGTACTGATTCGAACGCGTGTCAAAGATGTCCGTCGAGAGCATCAAGTGGTCGTTGAACAGGAACAAGTCACCACCCACACCACCAGTCGATTCCTTGATGCCAAAGCGCCCCTGCAAGGGACCCCAGCGCTTGCCGAACATGAAGCTGA
>PMBY01000475.1:8960-18709 GCA_003153875.1 Myxococcales bacterium
TTGTGGGCCATGTAATTGTATTCCATGCGCAGGCCCACGATCGTCTGCAGCCGGTTCACGCCACGGGTGATGCCGCTGATGTCATCGGTGATGTTGTCGAGGTTCTTGGCCACGGTGTCGTCGGTCAAGAGGTGGCCCACCGTGCCCTCTCCGTCGGCCATGCGGCCGGTGATCTTGTCCACGTTGTGCAGCGACTTGTCCAGGTTGTCGATGCTGCTCTGCAGCTTCTGCAACGAGCTGCGCAGATCCTGCCCGGCGCCGGAAACCTGACCCTGGGTGGTGCCCACCAGCCCCTTGATGGCCTCGGTGATCTCGCGCGCGTTGTGAAGGGTGACGCGGACGTCGTCAGCCTCGGAGCGCGTGATTCCCTGCACGGTTGCTGCGATGTCGTCTATGCGTCCCAGCAGGCGCTCGACGATGACCGAGTTTCTCTCCAACAACTGGTTGGCGTTGTTGGCAATATCTTTGATCGGCCCCGAGGTCAGCACCTTCACGTCGGAAAGGATGTCCCTCAGGATGGGCAGCGTTTCGCCCACCGAGTTCATGATGTCGCCCATCTCCACCGGCTCGGTCACCATCTTGATTTCGTCGCCGTCGTGCAGTTCCCGCAGAGTCACACGCTCGCCCTTGCGCACGCTGAAGGGCGAACCCGGATCGATCTCGATGTAGTACTCGCCCAGCAAAGAAGCCGCCTTCTTGGCAATGACGGCGTTCTCGTAGAGCTTGATCTCCGGCATCATGCGCACAAAGACCTTGGCCTTGCCCGACTCCTGGTCGAGCACGCGCTCCTCGACCTGTCCGACGCGCAACCCGGCCGACAGAACCCGCGTTCGCTCGTAGACTCCCAGGGCGTTGTGAAAAAGGGCGTGCACGCGGTAGCCGGTGCCTCCTGCGATCTTCTTGCTGGTGTATTGGAAGAGCAGGTAGGTCGTCGCCAGGACCACGAGCGCCAGGGCGCCCACCGTCAGGCCAGCCAGGCTCCGTCTCATGATGACGCCTCGAATTTCACCGCGCCCGAGGGCTCGACGAACTCTCGCAGCCTTGGGTCTGGTGCCGCCAGCAACTCGGCGGGCGTTCCGCACGCGATGATGATGCCGTCGTATAGCATGGCGACGCGGTCGCCAATTCGAAAGGTCGACGCCATGTCGTGTGAGATCACAACGGAGGTAACCCCGAAATCGTCTGCGGTGCGCCTAATCATTTCGTCGACGTTCTTGGTGGCAATCGGGTCCAGTCCGGTAGTGGGCTCATCGTAGAGCAGAATCTGAGGCCGGTCGACCAGCGCGCGAGCCAGACCCACACGCTTTCGCATACCACCAGACAGCTCGGCTGGGAACTTCTCTTCCACACCGGGCACATTGTCCAGATCCAGACGCCGAAGCAAGTCCCTCACCCGCGCCAGAATCTCGCTTCTGGGCAGGCGGTAGCGCTCGATGAGCGGGAAGGCGATGTTCTCGACCACGTTGAGCGAGTCGAAGAGCGCCGCGTACTGGAAAACCATGCCGAACTTGCGCTGGATCTTCGCGATGGCCACCTCGTCCAGGCCCACAATGTCCTCGCCGTCCACGTAGATGTGGCCGCTGTCTGGTTGCAGCAGTCCCATCAGGTGCTTCATCAGCACTGACTTGCCCTGTCCAGAGCCACCGATGACGATGTTGGTTTTCCCGCGCTCGAAGTCCAAGTCGATCCCGCGCAGAACCTGCTGTGAGCCAAAGCTCTTGTGCAGACCGCGAATCTGGATCTGCCAGCGATCGTCACGGGTGGGGGCGCCGTTGGTCATCTACATTCCATGCGAAGGCCAGATCACGCTCATGATCTCGATCAAGAAGTAGTCGAGCACCAGGACCGAAACCGAGCTGGACACGACCGCGGCGGTGGTGGCACGGCCCACTTCCTTGGCCCCACCGCGCACGTTGAATCCCTGATAGCAAGCGGTCAGCGCCATCGCGATGGCAAAGATCACCGCCTTGATGAGCCCTTGTATGTAGTCAACCGGGTCGACCCAATGACGAAACAGCTCCAGAACCTGCCCCAGATCGATCTGGTACACCAAGATCGAAATGACGTAGCCGCCCAGCAAACCGACCACGTTGAACACCATGGTCATGACCGGCAACATCAAGATCGAGGCGACCAGGCGGGGCGTGACCAAGTAGTGCACCGGGTTCACCGCAAAGGTGGTGAGCGCATCGATCTGCTCGGTGATGCGCATGGAACCCAGCTCGGTTGCCATGGCCGATCCGGCCCGTGCTGTGATCATGAGGGCGGTGAACACAGGCGCCAGCTCGCGCGCCAGGGAAACCCCCACGGCGAAGCCGACCCAGCGCTGCTGGTCGAACATGGCCAGCGCCATGATCCCCTGCAGGGCCGTCACCGCCCCGCTGAAAAAACCCACCAGCATGATGATGGGCAGCGAACCCACACCGATGAACTCCATCTGCTCGAGGTACAGGCGCATGCGGAAGGGTCGCCGAAACAACCAGGTGAAAGCGCGGCCCAACAGCAGTATGTGCTGGCCGAAGATCGCCACCGCCCCCAGCAAGGGGCCGAAGATTCGACCAGCGAGCCGAAGCACCTGCGTGGGCGAGAACTCCTGGGAGCTGTCGCTCGGGTTGGTCGGAGCAGCGTCGCTCATGGCCGAGCGTCCGGTTGGCAGGTCCGGTAGATGCGTGGGACGCGCTTGGAAATTCCGCACAGTATTTCGTAGCTGGCGGTATCAGCCCAGCGGGCGACCTGGTCGACGGTGATGGCCGCCCCTTCGTCGCGCCCGATGAGAGTGACGGTGTCACCCACGGATGCCCCCGGCACCCGGCTCACGTCGATCATCATCATGTCCATACACACGGCGCCGACCACGGGCGCGCGACGGCCCCGGATGAGAACCTCGGCACCACGAATGTGCCTGGGATAGCCGTCGGCGTAGCCGATGGGCAGGGTGGCCACGCGCGCCTTGCGCGCCGGACGCCACAAGCCGCCGTAGCTCACGCCCTGGCGGGCGGCCACCTCGTGCAACGCCATGACTTTGGTGCGCAGACTCAGCACCGGTTCCAACTCGGGACGAGCCACCACTGCCGACGGCATGGCGCCGTAGAGCGCAAGCCCTGGCCGGATGGCATGGTAGCGCGCCTCGGGAAAGCGCACGGCCGCAGCGCTGTTGGCCGCATGCACGACATCGGGCACCAACCCGCGGTCGGCCGCGGCCAGCAAGCAACGCTCGAAGCGGGCGATCTGCTCGCGCGTGGCACCGGGACGTTTTAGATCGGCCGAAGCGAAGTGCGTGCACAGCCCGGTCAATTCCAGGTGGGGATAGCGAGCCGCAAGTTCAAGGAACGCGGGCAGCGCTTCGGGCTGGATGCCCAGTCGGTTCATACCCGTGTCGATCTTCACGTGCACAGGCCAGCGCTGCTGCAGCCCGCCTGCCGCCGCAGACTGGCCGCGCTTCGGCCTGCGCCGCCGAGGCGCGGCGCCGAACCGCTGCAACTCGCCGACGTCGTAGACGACCGGCGTGAGACCTTCTTCCAGCACCTCGGAGTGGGTGTGACCATAGTAGGCACCCAGCACCAAGATCGGACAGGTGATGCCGGCCCCGCGAAGCTCCAGACCTTCCTCGACCAGGGAAACCGCCAGCGCATCAACCATGGGCGCGAGCACCCCCGCCACTGCCACGGCGCCATGTCCATAGGCATCCGCCTTCACCACGCCGTAAATGGCCACCTTCGGACCCACGATGGCCCGCACGCACGCGACGTTGCGACGAAGGGCACCCAAGTCGATCTCGGCCACAGTGGGCCGGATCGAAGTGCGAAGGTCGGCTTCACGAACTGCAAGCCCGGCGGCCTCATGCGCGCGCAGGACACACGTGGACGCCGCTGAGGGAACCAGCCCAAGAGATGCTCCAGTCGACTGTACGGTCAAGACCCGACGGATTGTCACACCCGGTGGGTATAGCGTCAATTCCGGGCCGAGGTTGAATAGTTTTCACGACGCGAGGATCGTGAAGTGCGTGATTTCAGAAGCCCTCGGCCGCCCGCGCCATGGCAAAAAAACGCGGCATCAAAGTCAAACGCCGTCCCTGCAGAGTCAGGAGGCCCTGCCGGGCCAGGTCAGCCACTATTCGGGAAACGGTCTCACGACACGCGCCGATCCGGCCGGCCAATTCCCGCTGCGTGGGGAAGCGCGCAATGACAGTGCCCTCTGCGCCGACTTCGCCCTGGTCCCGGGCCAAGTTGAGAAGCAAGCGATAGAGCCGACTCTCCACATCGGTCGTGGCGAGTCCCCAAGCAAGAGCTTTGATCCCGCGCAGACGCCGCTCGAGTTCGCGTGCAAGGGCCAGCGCGACTTCGGGAATGGCGCGGGCCACAGCCAGGAATTCCTCTCGTGGAATCAGCAGCAGTACGCTAGTCTCGGCAGCGACCAGGCTGTCGCTGGAAAGGGCGTTGTCCGGATCGACCAGCGCATCCACAAGCATGTCGCCAGCCAGGAACGCTTCCAAAGTCAGCTCGCGCGAACCGTCGGTCTTGCGCACGGCACAGATGCAGCCTCGCACAAGCAATGCTGCAGCTCCGAGCCAGCGACCATCCAGTACGATTTGCTGCCTCGCGCTAAAGGAGCGTATGGATGCGCTTCTTGCGAGCTGAGCAAGTGCGGAAACCGACAGCCCGCAAAACCACCGCGAATTACGCAGAGCGCCGAAGGCTGGATAGGCGCTCTCATCGCGAAGGTGTGGTGTGGTGTCTGTCACCGAGTGGAGGGCGGCGGGGTTCATGCGACCTCTTGACGATGCACCACTCATACCAACGCGCATGGGCGGATAGCGGCCGCTTGTCCGCGACTTTTTCACGATTTCCCGGACCATGGGCACGAAGATCCATTGCGACCGCGACACCGATGCCACATGCGTGTCGTGTTCGGCATCCCAAACCCTCAAGGCGGCAATCACGTGGTAGGTAGAACCCTGCTCATGGCAGCAACCATCCCCTTGAATCCCGCGTTGGGTTTCTCGGTCCAATGTCGCGAGTGGGGCGTCCCCGCACAGCCGCGTCAACGATCCCAGTCACCGGCTTTCTCGATGCTGCGCTGAAGCCCCGCGTTTGGAGGGACCGCCCTTGCTCTACAGGTTCATCACTTTCTTTCTCTTCGCGCTCGCCATTCTGGCCGGCATTCATTCCTATTTCTGGGTGCGGCTCGTGCGCGACACGCAGCTGCCCCTGCCCTACCGCACATGGGTAGCCGCAGCCTGCGTCGCGCTCGCCTGCTCGGTGCCGGTGTCACTCATGGCTCCCCGGCTGATGCCGCGACCGTGGGCCGCCTACGCGGCCTGGCCTGGGTACATCTGGCTCGGCTTTATGCTGCTGCTTCTAGCAACCCTTGTCGCGACCGATCTGTTCAGGATCATCCTGGCCGTCGGCAGAGCCGTGTCCGCTCGTCCGCAACTCGATCCGGCAGCGCGACTCGGCTTGGCGCGCGCCTTGGCGGTCGCCGTGGTTGCGGTGAGCGCCGTCGTCGGGATCTACTCGATCTTTCAGGGGTTGCGCGACCCCGTGGTGAAGGAGCTTCGCATCGCGGTCCCCGGGCTCCCGCCCGCCTTGGCAGGAACCACGATCGTGCAGTTGACTGACCTGCACATCGGAGCGACCAAGAGTCGCAGCTTTGCCAGCGACATCGTCCGCCGCAGCAACGCCCTTGCCCCGGATGTCGTCGTGATCACCGGCGACTTGGTCGAGGGCCGCTTCGGGTCGGGCCGCGAAGATACGCTCTCCTTGGCTGGCCTGCGGGCGCGCCTGGGCGTCTTCATGGTCACGGGCAACCACGAGTACTACTCGGGCCTGCGCGAGTGGCTGCCCGAGTTGCAGCGTTTGGGCATCCGCGTGCTGAGAAACGAACATGTCGTCATCGACGCTGACACAGGCGGAGGCTGGGAACTGGCCGGCATCGAAGACTGGAACGGCGGCAGCATCGAGCCAGACGGTGGGCCGGACCTTGCGCGCGCCCTGGCCGGACATGATCCAAGTCGCCCAGTCATTCTGCTCTCACACCAACCGCGCGCCATCTACTCTGCCGCGCAGGCCGGGGTCGCGCTCATGTTGTCAGGCCACACTCACGGCGGGCAAATCTGGCCCTTCACCTATCTGGTCCACTTGCAGCAGCCCTTTCTCGAAGGCCTCCACAACGTGGGCCGGACACAGCTCTACGTGAGCCCGGGAACCGGATACTGGGGACCGCCCATGCGACTGGGGACGCGCAGCGAGATTACGAGGATCACGCTGGTCTCCGCTCCCCTGTAACCGCGCAGCGCGCCCGGCCTGATTCGAACAGGCGACCCCCGGCTTCGTAGGCCGATGCTCTATCCAGTTGAGCTACGGGCGCAATGTGGTCGAGGGCGAATGTATGCCGCGCAGCCAGGGCACAAGTCAAGCGATGATCCCGGATCGACCATACATAGTTGGTTCGCCCGCCGCTCGTCCTTGATCCGAGCGACGGGTGAGATGAGACAGCTGCGGCAGCAGTGCTAGCGACGCCGCCGGCGACGTACGACAAGCGCCAGTCCCACGCCAGCCAAGACGAAGCCCAGCGGGATCGCCCCGCCAGACGGGGCGTAGCCGCACCCGCCGGCAGATCCGCTGTTGGTCGCGTTTCCGCTGCTTGGGGATCCGCCGTTTCCGGTGTGGCCACCGATGATGGAGCCCGTGCTTCCGCCAGAGTCGACCGTCGGTTCTCCGCCCGCACCGCCGCTGGGTGCACTGCTGCTGCCACCCGAGCTTCCGCCAACGACTGGCCCGGTGTCCGCGGTCCCAGCAACAGGCGTACCAGTGGTCCCGCCAGCAGCGGCCGTAGTGCCGCCCACAGGCGAGCCAGTGGTCCCGCCAGCAGCGGCCGTAGTGCCGCCCACAGGCGAGCCAGTGGTCCCGCCAACGACGGCCTTGGTTCCGCCAACAGGCGTGCCAGTGGTTCCGCCAACAGGCGTACCAGTGGTCCCGCCGCTCGCAGCCGCCTTTCCACCAGTGACCGCGGTCCCGCCTGTGGGCGTGGTCCCGCCCCCGCCAGTGCTTCCGCCTGTACCAGTCTTCCCACCCGTTGCCGTGGCCCCGCCTGTGCCTGTGCTTCCGCCTGTGCCTGTGCTCCCGCCTGTGGGGGTTCCGCCCGTGGGGGTGCTAGCGCACCGAGCTGGGGTGCCGCCCTCGAAGAAGGACACGGCCCCGACGTCTCCTGCCTTTGCCGCCCAACAGCGGCGATCCCAGGCCACAAGCGACAGCAAGTGCGATGCGTAGAGTCCCTGGCCGTTGTCACTGGTATCAGGCTCCGTCCACTGCGCCAGGGGCACCAGTGCCGATGTCACGGTCGCATCGTCCAGGTTCGCGATGCCCAGCGCTGCCGCGCAGGCCGCCTTCACGACTGTGCTGCCGGTGGTCGACCCTGTCTTGACGGCGGCTGCGTATGTCGTCGTGTCGGCTGGGTTACCTGCCACGAGCAGGGCTGCCTTGGCGACCGTGGCCAAGTCACCAGTCCCGCCGGCTTTGCCCGCAAGGAACGTGCGCGCCGCGGTGTCGTCGCCCAGGTAGCCCAGCATCATCATGGCAAAGCCTGCAAAGACGGGATTCGGGTCAGCGGCCGCACATTGCAGCCGCTGTCGCAAAGTCGCGATGCGGGTGGTGCCAAGGCCACTCTTGCGCGCAACCAGCTCCATGGCAGCCCAGAGATGGGGGTATGCCCACTTGGTCCCCGCCCCCGTGCCCATGGTAGAGGTCGCCTTGGTGCAATCGGTGGCAGCGCCGGTACATGCCGGCGTCAGGACCGCGTCGCTTTGCGAGTTCCACGAACCGCGGCCCGCGCAGTAGTAGTTCATCAGTGTGTCCAGCCCGGCACTCGAATCGCTGAAATCCGCCTGGGCGGCATACTGAAGCTGCCTAGACTGGTCATTGCTGGTCAGGCCCGGCGGCGGCGAGGCTGAAGGCACGAGAGAGCCGTCGCTCTTGCGAAGCACCACGGCATTCCCTGGCGACTTGCCGTACATACCGCTCTGGCCAGAATTGCCGAAGCTGACTGCAAACGAGATTCCATCGGCAGTCACGCTGCCGCCACCGGACTTGGTGATCGCCAGCGTNNGCGGTTATCGTCCCCGAAGTCATCGTCGCGGTCAGCTTGAACGACGGGAGCAGATAGCCCATGTTGTTCTGCACGAAGATGTCCAGGTTGGCAGAACCGCTTGCCGGCACGGTGACCGTGTCGCTCGCCGGCCGGACCACGATGTTGTACGCAGATTGCCACATGTCGTTGCACCAGTGGGCCTGCGCCGCAAGCGGCGCAAAACAACTTACCAAAACAGTCACGATCAGGATCTTGGTACGCATGCTCATGACTCCATCAGGAAAGGTGGGGGCTGTTTCTCTGGTCGTCTGGTCCAATTCGCACCTCGCTAAGGCGGCCGAGGCGAGCTAAGCTTCACGTAATACTAGTGCGTCCACAGGCAAAAGCCGGCTCATCTTTCGTTCTGGCTACCCTTTCCCTCCTACCTTGGATCACATCAGGGCCGGCCCGGGCGGAGAGTGCCGCGACTGCCTCGACGAACTTGATGCAGGCTGCGGAGGCTGGGCGCACCGACGCCGTGCGCTCCCTTCTGGCACAAGGTTCGCCCGTGGACGGCAAGGACGCATCCGACTGGACAGCCCTGCACTTCGCGGCTGCCGGTGGATGGACCGACATTGCAGCCCTTCTGCTCGACCGCGGCGCTGACCCCAACGCCCGTGCACGTTTCGACATGACGCCACTCCACTGGGCCGCCATGAGAGGCCACGCCGAGGTGGCTGGCCTGCTCACTCGCCGCGGGGCTCGCGCCGACGCACGCACCGCGTACGGAATGACCGCCCTGCACCTGGCGGCCAACGACAAGGTCGTAGCCGTGCTGGTCACTTCCGGCGCGGAAATCGACGCCCTCGACGAGCGCGGCAGGACGCCGCTGCATACAGCTCGGCAGGGCAGCGTGGGCAAGGCGTTGATCGACCACCGTGCGGATCTCCGCATCCGCACGCCCCAGGGGCGCACGGCCATGGAGATCGCAGCCGTGGATTCCACGGAGCCTGCTGGACTCTCGGTTCACGCCCCCATGCTGGCGCGGCTGCGCGGGCTCATCGGTCAGGCCAGGGTCACGCTCATGAATATCTCGACGCGGCCCATGGACGCCTTCGTCCTTTCCGGACACAGCCCGGGGTGCAGCGTCGATGTGACACCCAAGCAGTTGCCCAGCCTGCAACCGGGCCAACTGGTTGACTTCACCCTGACATTCCTTCGCACAACTGGATCTCTCGAAGGACAGCATCCGATCTTTCTCTCGACCTCGTCTGGCGGAGTGCACCTGGTTGATTTCGACTTGAGGATCAACACCGACAGGCGAGAAATCCCAGAAGATAGCGGCATGATTACGCTGGCCAAGGGAAGTGTGCGGCCGGCGCCTTCCCGCCTGCACTACCTCGCCTACGTTGTTGTTCCGCTCCTGGTATTCCTGGCTTGGTTCGTCGTCCGCCGAGGACGCAAGAAACCTACGGACGAGCCGGAGTGATCCGGACGCGTTGCCGCCGCCGTTCGCGACCTGTGAGCCCGGCCGCAAGCGCCAGGAAGGGAATCAGTACCAGAGGGAAGGATAGCCAAAACCAGCGATTGGAACTCAGGGCGGGCGCGGCTCGGTCGGCCGCCCCCAGCGGCAGGGCACGCAGGGTACCGTCGTAGCTGCCCACAAAGGCCATCCAGCGGTCGGA
>PMBY01000059.1:0-538 GCA_003153875.1 Myxococcales bacterium
GACTTCGGGGGACAGGATGCCGTGATCAATGCAAGCGAAGGGCAGGGAAAGCCATGAATGAGATCATTCGCCTGGCCGGCCGTGCATCCAATAGGCAAGCTGCTCGTATTCTCGGTAGGGAGCATTCGATGTTGCGCACGATGGTCTTGCTGCTGATGCTGTCCGGCACCGCCCTGGCGGCGTCCGGCGCGGTCAGTCTGCCCGACGATGCGCGGTTGGCGCCGGTGCGGGCCGGGCTGCAGAAACGCATCGACTTGGCGGCAGCCGCGGGACTGCCCGCGGACGCCCTGGTCAGCAAGGTGCGTGAGGGTCTGGCCAAGGGTGTGGAGGCACAGAGGATCAACTCCGCGGTCATGCGCCTTGCCGACGATCTCGAGGCGGCCCAGCGTTTCGTGACCGCGCGGCGGCCGGGTGCTGCGGCACCCGGACTGGTGCGAGCCCTGGCCGAGGCTAGGATGGCGGGGCTCGACCTGGCGACGCTGCCATCGCTGGTGGCCGCCGATCGGCCCCCACAGCCAGCCCAGCGCGCGGTCGAGGT
>PMBY01000059.1:611-2796 GCA_003153875.1 Myxococcales bacterium
AAGGGCTCGGCCAGCACCGGCACCGCAGTCGACGGGCCGGGCAACAGCGAAAACGCCCCGGGCCGGCTGCTCAAGGTCAAGCTGCCGCCGGGACAGGCGAAGAAATAGCGATCTGCTGGGGCGAGCAGGCGCCTCCTCAACTTGGGCCACGCTGGGACTGTGCAACGCTACTGATCGCGGGTCTCCGGCCCGCGGCGCTTTATTGCGGAGCGGTTTCGTTGGGCGCGCTGGTGCGGACCATGGCCTTGGCCACCAGCTCGGAAAGGTTCTTCACTTGTACGCGCTCGCCGGCGTCGCGATCGTCGACAGCATCCTTGATCATGACCGTGCAATAGGGGCAGGCGGTGGCCACCGTGGTGGCACCGGTGGCCAGGATCTCGTCGGTACGGTCGTGGTTGACCCGGGTTCCCGTCTTCTCTTCCATCCACATGCGGCCGCCGCCGGCGCCGCAGCAGAAGGCGTGCTCGCGCGTGCGCCCGAGCTCCACGCGCTCGCCGCCCAGCCGATCCAGGACCGCGCGCGGCGCCTCGTACTCGCTGTTCCAGCGGCCCAGGTAACAGGGATCGTGGAAGGTCAGCTTGCCGCCGTTGGCGCTGCGCTCGATCACAAGCTTGCCCTGCTCGATCAGCTCGGCGATCAGTTGCGAGTGGTGGCGGACTTCATAGGTGCCGCCCATCTGCGGGTACTCGTTCTTGAGCACGTGCAGACAGTGCGGGCAGGGCGTGACGATCTTCTTCACCTTCTTGGCGTTCATCGTCTCCACGTTTTGCTGTGCTTCCATCTGGTACAGCATCTCGTTGCCCGTCCGGCGCGCGGAATCCCCGCAGCAGCCTTCTTCCATGCCCAGCACGGCAAAACTGACGCCTGCCTGGCGCAGGATATCCACCAGGGCCAGGGTCTGCTTCTTCAGTCGATCGTCGTAGGCGCCGGCGCAGCCCACCCACAGCAGCCATTCGGCGTCCGGGTTTTCGTCGAGCGTGGGAACATTGTGGCCTTCCGCCCAATCCATGCGCCGGTCGGCGCCCAAGCCCCACGGGTTGCCGTTTTGCTCCAGGTTCTTGAAGGTGCGCACCAGATCGCCAGGAACCTTCTCTTGCAGCAACACCAAGTTGCGCCGCATCTCCAGGATCTTGCCCGGGTGGTCGATGAACACCGGGCACACCTCCTGGCAGGCGCCACAGGTGGTGCAGGACCACAGCACTTCTTCGCTGGTGCGGCCGCCGATCAGCTCGCGCGGCTGGCGCGCCTCTTCGGCGGCGGCCGTCCCGTGCTGGAATCGTTCGATGATGTCGTCGAGCGGACCACGATCCGGCAGGCGCGACTTCATGTCGTCGCGCAGATCGTGCACGACCTGCATCGGTGAAAGCGGCTTGCCGGTTCGGTTGGCCGGGCAGTAGTTCGAGCAGCGCGCGCATTCGGTGCAGGCGAAACTGTCAAGCAGCGACTTCCAGGTGAAGTCCTTCCATTCCGACACCACGCCGGTTTGCGCCATGTCGTCCGCCTCCAAGTTGAGCTTGGACAGAACGCCGCGCTGGCCGAGCTGGCGGAAGTAGATGTTGGGCAAGGCTGCCAGGATGTGGCTGTGCTTGGAATAGGCGAGGTAGTTGAGGAAAACCAGCAGCAACACCACGTGGACCCACCAGTTGGCTTCCGAGACCAGATTCGCGGTCTCGGGCGAGACGCTGCCCGAGAGGTAACCTGCCAGCGCATCTGAAATGAAGAAACCGGGCTCGACTGTGCCGGCCACGGCGCGGAAGCCGTGCATTGCGAAATGCGTGACCATGAGGGCTGCGATAGCGGAGAGAATCGCGGCGGCATCGCGGCTCATGGGGATGAGGCGGGGCTTGAGAAACAGGCGGCGGAAGACCGCGAAGCCAATCACCGCAAGCACAATCAGGTTCATGCTGTCCACCGCGGCATCAAGCACGCCTGCCAGGGTCTCGCCCATGATGAGAGACCAGGAGAACGCCGGCCACAGCCCCTGCGCAAAGGTCTCCAGGGTGCCCAGGCAGATGACGAGGAAGCCCCAGAAGATTATGAAGTGGTGCCGGCTGCCCATCAGGTTGGAGAAGCGCGGCCAGCGCGCGGCCGGGATGTCCACCTCTTCGATGACCTTGCGCTGCCCGAAGAAGAAGGAGAGCAGCGAGTCCACTCGGGCTTCGATGCGGTCGGTGCGCTTCTCGGC
>PMBY01000408.1 GCA_003153875.1 Myxococcales bacterium
TGTCGTTGGCGTCCCAGAAACGCCCAGCGCGGCCAGCGCACTCGGCGAGCTGCGCGGCCCAACAGGCGGACTGGTGGAAGGGCCGCTCAACGCTGCGGTTGCACGCCTGATCGAGTGGAAAGTGACGGTGAACCAGACGGACCCGATCGGGGAAGCGCGCGACGATGTTGCGCAACTGTGCATGCGCCTGCCTGCAGTGGGGGCACTCGTAGTCGGAGAACTCGGTGATGGTCAGCGTGGGCTTCTGCGCCCCAATCCAGTGGCCACCGCCCGGTGCCTCGCCGAGGGCCAGGCCGTCCCGCGCCAAGCGCGAGGCGCTGGGTTTTCCGCTTTGCGGCCAGTAGGACGGAACCAGAGCGACAAGTCCCAGCACCGGCGTGCCAAGCAAAATCAGGATGGCCAGGGTCTTGCCCGGGCCTTCGCGAAAAGCGTGCAAAGGGGCAACGGCCACATGGGAAAATCCGACGACCGCCGCCTGCACCAAGGCCAGGACGAAGAGCGCCAGGTTGATGCCATAGGTGCCGGCGCAGAGGATACACAGGGCATGCAAACGGAAGGCAGAAATGGTGCCCAGTGCGGCGCTAACCGCGACAAATCCGGTGAAGAGCAGCAGGCCACACGCCGCGGTCAAGGCAGCGCGACGGGCGCGCAATCCCCACAGCGCCACGGCCGCCGCAAGACAGTAGCCCAGGACTCCCCACAGCGCCGTGGGGACGCCCAGCAAGATCGAATAGTGGCTCCGGGCCACATCGTCGCAGTTGAAGGTGCTGCCACGGCCACAGAAGCTGTGGAACCCGGCTTCTGTGTTCACCTTGAAATGGATGCGAGCCAGGACCACCGAGATCAGCAGCCCCGCAAGAGACAAAATGAGCACGGCCCACCACATCCCCTTGCGCCCCGAAGCCGAAGAGGGGGCTTGGCTGACACCGCTGGTCTTGTCCATGTGACAGAGCAAACCCTTACCACGATCTGGCGCCCGTGGAACGGGCCGTGTGCTCGTCTCGAACACGCGCACCGGAAACTTGATGAGCTGTCCGCCGCAGGAACTCTTCAAGGACCAGGAAATGGCTGAAATCCTGTCCGTGCTCGCCGTACACCAGGACAACAGGATCGAACCGATTCCCAATCATCGTGCCGGAGCCGCATCGGGGCGCGTGCCGAACGCGCTGGTCATCAGCTGCCGCGCATGCTCGCGCAGCGAGCGCAGTATGTCGAGCTGGCTGGCGCCCTCCACCGTGTCTGTGCTGATCAAGCTGCCGCCCCGGGTTTCGTGCATCTTCAGAGTGACGACATAGAGTTGTTCTATGCGCACGACCTTGCCAGTGATCACGTAGTCTGCGCCTATGGATCGAGCGGTCTCGACTTCGCAATCGCCCTCTCCGCAGTCCTGCTTTCCCATGTCCCGCAACAACACCAGCATGTTCTCGCGGGTCATCACCACGATTCCACGGCCGGCGATGCCTTGCAGCGCTCCACCACGGACGGTGTCGGAGAAGGTCATCAAGATGTCCTGGTCCATATTCTTGCCCTGAAATTCCAGCACCGCCATGCGCTTGCCACGGAAACCCGGCGGTGGGGGAAGCGGAGGTTGCGCAGCTGGCGTGGTGGGCGACACCGCCTGAACCGAGGCCGGACGCGATGCTTCGGCAGTTAGGGCTTCTTCCTTCAGTTGCCTGCACTTCGCTACGCTACGGAAGCCATAGACGGCGCCCGCGAGGGTTCCCAGGGCGCCAATCCCGCTGGCCGCCGCAAACCAGTACTGTTCATTTGCACTCGTTGATGACGGCACTGTCGTGCCTGAGGATGAGGTTGAGGACGATTGCGAGGCCATGAAGTTAGCGAAGTCGCTCTTGCTCATAGCGGCAAAGCTGACCGCCGCTATGCTCAGAAGTGCCGTTCCCGCCGCGTCCAGCGCCGGCAGCCAGTAAGTTGACGTGCAGACCTGAGTCTCGCTGGAGCCACCTGGCCCTGGGGCGGCAGGACGTCTGACCCCGACAAACGAGCAACCCGTCGTGGTGATGGTTGAGACGAGGGCGAAGACGAGTAGCCTCGCGACTACCCACCCGCACGGCTCCGACCTGCCATCCGCCTTTCGCCAATTCCCAATCATACCGATCACCGATCCGCACGAGCGGACACGGTTGGTGGGCCAGGTCCAGGTTCTTCTTGAGCGCATTTGATTGAGACTCTACAGCAATTGTCGAACAGGCCACGCAGATTATGGTATTCGGCTTCTTGAGGATGACGGAAAACCATCCCAAACCGCAAGAAAACCGCAGCGGATCCTGCTGTGTCTCCCCTGCCATCCAACTCCGCCATCCAACTCAACGTCGGTCGGGAGCCGCCCCAACATTCCCTCCGTCTAGGTATCACACAGGCGGATTTCTCGGCGACAGCAAACCTACCTGCTGGGCCGCCAATGCCTCCGGGCAGTCCACGTCCGCGCCAAACACTTGCTCCTGCCCAGGTTTCAGAAGGCGAAGATCACACTGGCCAGCAACGTGCTGACGGTAGCGTCAGCGGCTGGGATAACACCTTCTCCACGCCTGTCGTAGGAATTCGTTCGCCAGAAAAACGCAGTCGGGTCGGCCGCTGTGCCCTTGGATAGGGACAGGCGTGACCGACCCGACGACTACGACAGCGATGCACGCGCAAAACTTACATGGCACATGCAGGCCGTTTCGACCGCAGGCTGCTAACCTGGCGATCTACTGCGCGGCAGGCGGCGCTCCGGCGGGTACGCCTCCGCCTCCAAACTCGATGACATCCGCGCTCACAGTGAGCGTGAACGCGCAGTAGAAGCCCAAGTACGTTATCGCCTTCCAGTCCTCGCGGATATTGACAAGCATCTGGTTGGGGCCGAGCCTGGTCGCGGCGTGCAGCCCCTCCATTGCGTGGCGATAGGCCTGCCCATCGTCCACAGGGATCATACAAAACACCTTTCCAGTGTCAGCAGAGGCGGCCAGGCCGGTCTTCACGATCCGGAAATCGCCACGCTGCACCTGAACTTGGGTGATGCTGTCACGCAGGAATCCGGCGGTCGAGCCACAACCCACTAGCAACAACGAAAACGCTCCTACTACGGTCAACAATTGAATGTTTCTAGTCACAGTGATCCTCCTTGAGTGAAAAAGGCCTGGCGCAGAATAGAGCGGACGCAAAAGTTGTCAAGCGTCATGTGTACCGATGTCATGTGAGCCAGGCAATCTTGCTGGCAGAAAAGTACGGGGCGAGCCACAGGGAGTGTTCAAGGTGGCAATGGATAGCTCTCGACGATCTCGTGCAGCGCACCCTCGGGACGCAGGGTACTGCGGTAGAGGTGAAAGTTGCTTACCACGAAGCGACCGGCGTCGAACCCGTCGTGCTCGGCCAGAAAGCGATCCAGGTCATGGCGCGGCCGCCTCACAAAACGGGCCAGGGTCAGGTGGGGCGAGAAACCGCGCTTGGCCGTTTCGGGGTCAGGGCCAAGCACCCCATCAACCGTGTCCTTGAGCGCGCGCAGCGACTCGGGTGGTTCGAGGCCGAGCCACAAGACACGGGCCGGCTTGCGTGCGCCAGGCGGCGGAAACACTCCGGTGCCCCGCAGCGCAAGCTCGAAGCGCGGCGTGCGGACTTCGCGCAAACCCGCGCGCACGTCGGCCAGCCGAGCTTCCGCCGTGTCGCCGAGAAACCGCAGGGTGATGTGCAACTGCTCGGGCCGTGTCCAGCGCGCGCCGCCTATGCCCTGACACAGCCGCGCGATCACGGGTCGAAGTTCGGCTGGTAGGTCCACCGCGATGAATAGACGCAGCACCGATCAAGCCTTGGCGATGGCTTCCCGCCAGCGAGACAGAATGCGGTCGCGCTCGCTGGCGAGCATGCGCGGGTGGAAGATGGTTGCGTCCGAGTCTGTCGCGTCGCTGGCGTCGATGGCCAGGCCCGCGCCCTTGGCTGCCAGCCGGGCCGCACCCAGCGCGGTCAGCTCGACCTGCGCGGGTCGCACGATGTCGGCGCCGAGCAGGTCGGCCTGGATCTGCATGAGCAAGTTGTTGACAGTGGCGCCGCCGTCCACACGCAAACCGGTCAGCACGCGACCCGCGTCTTGTTCCATGGCACGAACCAGATCCACGTTTTGCAGGGCCATGGCCTGCAAAGCCGCGCGTGCAATATGCGCCGCCCGGGTGCCGCGCGTGAGGCCCAAGATCGCGCCGCGTGCTTCGGAGCGCCAGTGAGGCGCGCCCAGTCCGGCCAAGGCGGGCACAATGGTCACGCCCCCGTCGTCGGGCACGGATGCGGCGAGCCCTTCGCTGTCAACCGCCTGCCTGATGATGCCGAGCCCGTCGCGCAGCCATTGAACGAGCGCGCCTGAAACAAAGGCACTTCCCTCAAGAGCGTAGGCGGTTTCCGTCGCGGTCTGCCACGCCACTGTGCCGAGCAGCCGGTGGCGTGACAGCACGGGACGCGGGCCCACGTTCATAAGAAGGAACGAACCCGTGCCAAAGGTGCACTTGGCGTCGCCGGGCTGCAGGCACTGCTGACCGAAAAGCGCAGCTTGCTGATCGCCCGCCGCCGCCGCCAGGAGGATGCCATCGGGGATCTCGCCTGCGCCACGGGTGACTGCCAGCCGCCCCGAAGACGGACTCACCTTGGGCAGAAGCGCGGCCGGCACGCCGAAGAGACGACACATCTCCGGGCTCCATTGCAGACTTTCCAGTTCGAGAAGCGAGGTGCGCGAGGCATTGGACACATCGGTCACATGGATCCGTCCGCCCGAGAGGCGCCAGATGAGGAAGCTGTCGACCGTGCCGAATGCAATCTCGCCCGCCTCGGCCCGGCGTCGCAGATCGGGTGTGTGGTCCAGCAGCCAGGCGATCTTGCTGGCCGAAAAGTATGGGTCGAGCAACAGGCCGGTCCGCTGGCGCACCAGCGGCTCCAGGCCCTCGGCGCGCAGTCGATCGCACATTTCGGCTGTGCGCCGGTCCTGCCAAACGATCGCCGGCGCCACTGGTCGGCCCGTCGCACGCTCCCACAGCACGGTGGTTTCACGCTGATTGGTGATGCCAATGGCCGCAATTTCGCGCGGCCCTGCCTGGCCGCACGCCTGCGCGAAAGCCGTCAGCACCGACTGCCAAATCGCCTCGGGGTCATGTTCCACCTGCCCTGGCTGCGGGTAGCTTTGCGGAATCTCGCAATAGCCGCGCCCGAGGATCGCGAGGTGCTGGTCGAGTACCAGCACGGTGGTTCCCGTGGTGCCCTGGTCGATGCCTACTATGACGGGACGGCTACTCATGAATCGGATTATCAATCAAAATGTGGCCGAACCTAGCGTAAATACACGGGTTCATGATACGATGGCCTTTCACCCTTCGCCTGATGTCATGCAACGGCCACAGTCCTGAGGTCCCATGCGGCGCGTGCTAGTGGTGGATGACGAAGAGAACCTTCGTCACATGCTGCAGACGTTGCTCAAGCGGGAAGGCTACGAACCGNNCCTCGGTCGACAGCGCCCTGCGCGAGCTGGGAAATCTGCCCTACGACATCATCATCACCGACCTGCGCATGCCAGGCCGGAGCGGTATGGATCTCGTCGATGAGGTTCGCCGACGCAACCTGGATGCCACCGTCGTCGTCATGACCGCGTTCGGAAGCAAGGACGTGGCCATCGAAGCCATGAAGCGAGGGGCTTATGACTATCTGTCCAAGCCCTTCGAGGCGGACGAGCTGATCCTGCTTCTGCGCAAGGCCGAGGAGCGCGAGCGGCTCTTTCGCGAGAACCAGACTCTGGCGCGCCAGGTCCGTTCGGCCGGGGTGGAGCCCGAGGGGGGCTTTGGCGATTTCGTCGCGCGCAGCCCGCAGATGCTCGATCTGTTCCGCACGGTACGCAAGATCGCCGAATTCAAGACCACGGTGCTCATCGACGGTGAATCGGGCACCGGCAAGGAGCTGGTGGCGCGCGCCATCCACAGCAGTTCGCCGCGCGCGCGCGCGGCCTTCATCGCGGTGAACTGTGGGGCTATCCCGGCCAACCTCCTCGAATCCGAGCTGTTCGGCCATCGCAAGGGCGCATTCACCGACGCAAACCGAGATCGCAAAGGCCTGTTCGAAGAGGCCTCGGGCGGAACCCTCTTTCTCGACGAGATTGGAGAACTGCCGCTCAACCTGCAGGTCAAGCTGCTGCGCGTGTTGCAGGAGGGAGAGATCCGCCGACTGGGCGACAGCCAGGACACCAAGGTCGACGTCCGCGCGGTAGCCGCCACCGCGCGCGACCTAGCCGCCGAGGTCAAGCGGGGAGCGTTCCGCGAGGATCTGTACTACCGGCTCAATGTGTTCGCCTTGCACTTGCCGGCTCTGCGTGACCGGCGTGAGGACATCCCGCTGCTGGTCGAGCACTTCCTGGCCCGCATGAACGCCCGCATGGGCCTTGCCATCTCGGGGGTCACGGCCGAGGCCATGCGCCTCCTCACGGCATGCGACTGGCCCGGAAACGTCCGAGAGTTGGAGAACACCGTGGAGCGCGCCGTCGTGCTGGCAGAGGGCCCAACGATTGACGTTGATTCTTTGCCAGAGCGGCTACGGGCTCCAGCCTCAGGGACGACCCCGGCCCCAGTCGTGGTGGACGACGGCGATCTGTCAATCAAGCGGGCGTCGCGGCGTTCGGAGGAGGATCTCATCCGCCGCGCCCTGGAGCGCACCAAGGGCAATCGCACCAGAGCCGCCGAGCTCCTGGAAATCAGCCACAGAGCTCTCCTCTATAAGATCAGGGAGTACGGGATCGTCTCCGCGCGGGACGCGCGAGACTACGACGCATACGGCAACAGCCACGAAACGACACCGTCTCCTGCCACACCGGTGCCGACCGGCTCAACTTGTAAGGCAAAGTGAACGATGAGAATGGGATGAGGGAGGTTTTTTGACCTTTTTCATAAATGCCCCACCATGTAGGTGAAGATAGGGGAATGAAGGCAAACATCCAGAGACGACCTCGATGCCAAGAAACTGCATAGGCCTCGATATCGGTTCGAGCTCGGTGAAAGTCGTCCAGCTCAGGGAGACCTCCAAGGGCCTTCAACTGATCAACTTCGGTTTCGAGCCGCTGCCAGCGCAGACCATCGTCGACGGCGCGATCATGAACCAGACCGCTGTGGTCGAGGCCATTAAGACGTTGCGCGACAACCTCGGGATCAAGGGCAAAGAGGTGGCCACAGCCATTTCCGGACACTCCGTCATCATTAAGAAGATCAAGGTCCCACCCATGACACCCGAGGAGCTGGAAGAGCAGATTCCTTGGGAAGCCGAGCACCACATCCCTTTTTCCAAGGACGACGTAGAGATTGATCATCAGTTGGTGGGCAACGAGGGTGGCGCCGGAGGCCAGATGGAGCTCTTGCTGGTGGCGGCCAAGAAGGAAGTCGTCTCCGACTACAGCATGGTCATTCGCGAGGCCAAATTGGTTCCCATGATCATGGATGTGGCCGCCTTCACCATCCAGAATGCCTACGAGGCCAACTACCCGGTGGTTCCCGAGGAGGCCGTGGCCATCATCAACGTCGGTGCCACCCTCTGCAACATCAACATCGTGGCGGGCGGCACCAGCGCATTCACGCGCGACGTGACCGTGGGCGGCAACGCGTTTACCGAGGAGATTCAGAAGCGCCTCAACGTCAGCCAAGAGGAAGCCGAGGCGTGGAAGATCGGCTCCGCGGGCGAGGGCGCCAGCGAGGTGGTCCCCCAGGAGGTCGAAGCGGTGATTGCCTCGGTTGCGGACAGCGTGGCCGGTAAGTTCCAACGCTCGCTGGATTTCTACTTGGCGGCCAGCAGCGACGCGAGCATCACCAAAATCTACCTGTGCGGTGGCTCCGCCAAGGTGCCCGCTTTGCAACGCGCGCTGGAGGAGAAGGCGCGGACCGCGGTCGAGGTGATGGATCCCTTCCGCAAGATCACGGTGGATGAGCACAAGTTCGACATGGCCTTCATCCAGCAGCACGCGGCCGAAGCCGCGGTGGCGGTGGGTCTGGCTCTGCGTCGCCCGGGGGACAAGCAGTGATTCGCATCAACCTGCTTCCCATCAGGAAGGTCAAACGGGCCGAGGCCAGCCAGCGGCAATTCGCGTACATGGGCATGGCCATTCTGGCCACCGTGGTCGGGGTGGTTTTCTTGCACCTGCAGGCGGACGGGCAACTCGAAGACATCAAGCGCAGAAACACCATCCTCACGGCGGAGGTGGCCCGCCTGAAACAGGAAATCGGCGACTACGACAAAATTCGTTCACAGCGCGAAGAGCTGCTCAGGCAGCGAAAGACCATCCAGGCGCTGGACGCAGGGCGCACCGGGCCGGTCTATCTGCTGCGTGAAATATCTGAAATCCTGAGCCCAGGCAAGGGCCCGACTTTTGACCGGGTCACCTATGAAGAGACGTTGCGGCGCGACCCCAACGCCGGGTTCAATGCCAGCTGGGATCCGCGCCGGGTGTGGATGGAAGGCTACGCCGAGGACCAGAAGCACGTCCGCGTCCGAGGCTCGGCCAAATCGAACGAAGACGTGGCCGAGTTCCTCAAACGACTCAACTCTTCGGTGTTCTTCAGCAACGTGAACCTGGACTCGACCACACAGGTGTCGGGGCGTGGCATCAAGTTCGTGAACTTCGGTCTGTCGGCAGACGTGACCTACTGACATGAACGACATCCTGCAAAAACTGCTGCGACTCAAGACGCCGGTGAAGATCGCCGCCACCGCGGGTGTCATCGTGATTATCGCGGTCGTCTACTACATGTTGTTCTATATGGACCTGCAGGATCAGATCAAGGGGGGCGAAGTCCAGCAACGCAGCCTGATCGCCGAGAAGGAGAACTACGAGAAGCGCAAGAAGGAGTATCTGGCCTACCGGAACGAGCTCACGCAATTGCAGCAAGAGCAACGCGAGCTGCTCAAGGCTCTGCCCAAGCGGGCAGAGATTCCCACTTTCCTCTCCAGTATTCAGGAACAGGCTGAGCTTGCGGGCTTGGAAGTTCTCAACCTGACCATTGAAGCAGAATCACCCGCCGAGCTGTATGTGCGCATCCCGGTCCGCATTGAGATCCGCGGCACCTATCACACCATCACCAAGTTCTTCAAGAACGTCGCCGATCTACCCCGTATTGTGAACATCGAGAACCTGGCCCTAAGCCTGGAAAAGGCCGACGAGGCGGGCTCACCCCGGCTGCGTGCCAAGTTCTACGCGGTGACCTTCCGCTACAATGATCAGTCTGGAACGGGAGGGGGAACATGAGAGGGACCAGGCTGGCCTCGCTTCTCGTTGTCAGTCTCACTCTCGCGCCCTGGGGGGACTATTCCGTGGCCCGCGCAGCCCCTCCCGCCCCCGCGGCCAAGCCCGCCCCGGCCGGCAAGCCGGCGCCAGCCGTGCCGGTCAACGCCGCGGCCGCAGCGGCGGAGGCCTTGCAACAGCGGCTGACCATTCTGCGCAGAAAAGTCCTGCGCGACGAAGATTTCAACGAAACTGATGACGCCAACCGAGACCCGTTCCGGTCCTTCACTGGGATCTTTACCGATCGGGGTCCTCGGGTGAACGTCCAGCAGGCCGTTCCGGCGATTTTCGGGAAGTTCTCTCTTGAGGAGCTGACCCTGATTGCCGTGGTTACTGGCGACGCGAACCCGCGCGCCATGTTCCGGGATCCGAGCGGCCTGGGACAAGTTATCAGACGAGGCGACTACGTTTCCAAATCGGCCGCGCGGGTCACAAAGATCCTGTCGGACCGCGTGGTGTTGGAGTTGGCGGAGGTCGCGTCAGGCGGCGAAACCCGAGCCTTGGAGAAAGCCATTCTGGTGAATCCAGAGGGGGCAGAGAAATGACCGGTCAACCAGTGTCTTCTGACATGGGAACCCTCAAAGGGTTCCCAAACCCTCCCACGATGGTGCGCCACGCGCAGCGCTGGCAAAGCCGGCCGGCTCCCCACGCGAGGAAACCCACAATCCTGTTGGGCGTCGTCATGGGCGTCTGGCTTTCTGCACCGGCCTTTGCCGAGACTGCGCAGGTGCGCGCCATTCGCGTCTCCGAGGCCGGTGGCGACACCGCGGTGGTGATATCGGCCTCAGCGCGACCTACTTTCACGACCTGGAAACTCGAACAGCCGGCACGCGTGGTAGTAGACTTGAGCGCCGCCCGCCTGGGCAACGTCGAGGTTCCCATGGATGCTGGCACCTACGCCGTTGGACTGGTCAGCGCGAACGTCAGTGAAGATGAAGGGGGTGGGTCTCGGACGCGCATTGTCCTGACGTTGCGGCAGGCCTCCGACTATCGCGTCGAGGCCCGCGGAAACGACATCATCGTCCGTGTCATCCCGCACCTGCACCCAGCCGCGAGCAAGGTTGCAGCGCCCGACCCCGGCGAGGCTGAAGTCAAAGCCCAGGCACAAGCCAAGGCCGAACGAGCC
>PMBY01000510.1 GCA_003153875.1 Myxococcales bacterium
TGGACCTGTTGACCGTGAAGGCCCTGCACGGGCCGAACGTCTGGAGCAAGGATTCCGTGCTCGAGGCACGGATTAGCTTGGCGTCTTGGCAGCACCTGGGAGCCGCGGATGTCCTCGCGTTCCGGCAGCGGCTCGCCGCCAGCCTGCCCGGCGGCTCCCTTGGTCGCCTCGCCATCGACGGCGAAATCTCGCAGGCAGGGCCTGGCACTGCGCTGGCAGAGGTGCTGCGGGACGTCGCACTGGCGCTGCAGACCCTGGTGGGCACATCCGTGGACTCGGGTGGGATCGGTCCGATGTCAGCATCCGGCACGCTGGATGTCGCGGTTCAACATGAAGAGGAGAAACTGGGGCGCGCCTGCCTCGACTCTGCTCGGTGCATCTGCCTGGCGGCACTGGCGGCCCAGAACTTGGATGTTGCGGCCGAGATCCGGCGTCTTCGGGCACTGGCCGAGGACGTATGTCTGGGCCGAGCGACCGGTCCTCTGGTGGCGGCTGCGCGGGCTCGGGGAATCCCTTTTCGTCGACTGGACGACGAGAGCCTGGTGCAGCTTGGCCACGGCCGGCAACAGCGGCGCATCCGCACTTCAGTGACTGACCGCACCGGCAAGATCGCCGAATGGATTTCTCTCGACAAGGATCTCACCAAGAAGCTCCTGGCGGAGTTGGGGCTCCCGGTCCCGCTGGGGCGGCCGGTCAGCAGCGCCGAGCACGCCTGGGCCACGGCCTGCGAGCTGGGTCTTCCCGCGGTGGTGAAGCCGCGCAACGCTGACTACGGCCACGGCATCGGCCTAAATCTGAGCACCCGCGAGCAAGTGGTGGCCGCGTACGCCGCTGCCCGGGAGTATCGCGACGAGGTTCTGGTTGAACGATTCGCGAAGGGAGAGCAGTACCGCATCACCGTGGTCGGCGAGCGTGTGGTCGCGGCCGTGCGGCGCGAGCCGGTGCGCCTTGTGGGCGATGGCACGCACACGATTTCGCAACTGATGGAACAGGCCAACCTCGACCCTCGCCGCGGGGACGACCTAAGACTGCCCCGGGAGCGTGTGTGTGCCGATGATGACACGTCGCAGGTGTTGGCCGAACAAGGGTTCACCCTAGACGCCCTGGTGCCCGCGGGCGTGGAGGTGGTCCTAAGCCGCATCGCCCATTCTTGGGCAGGAGCCGGCGTCAGCGACGTCACCGACCTGGTTCATCCGCGTGTGGCTGCGCAGTCGGTCCGGGCCGCGCGTTTGATTGGCTTGGATGTGGCCGGTCTGGACGTGGTCGCCCAGGACATCAGTCGTCCCCTGGAGGACCAGGGCGGCGTGATTCTGGAAGTGAACGCCGAGCCGACCATTGCTTTCCATTTCCCGCCCCTATGCGACCGCCATCGTCCCGTGTGCGAGGCCATCATCGAGTCGTTGTTCCCTGACGGCCGGACCGGCCGCATTCCCGTGGCCGTCATCAGCGGCCGCGGCGATCGCGTGGGGGCCGGGTGCTGGCTGGCCGAGCTGGCGCGCGAATCCGGCCGCGGGATCGGTCGAGCTTCATGCGAGGGGCTGTTTCTTCGGCAGGAGCAGCTCAAGCCCGGCGACCAGGCCAACCTGGCAGGCAGCCTGGCGGCGTTGCTCTGTCCCGAGGTCGACATCGCCGTGCTGGAGCGCGAGCTGGCGAGCATCCGCCACGAGGGCCTGGGGCTGGATCGCGTGGACGTGGCCATCCTGACCCGTCTCGCGTCAGACGGCGAGCCTCTCGACGTTGAGTTGGAACGGGCTGCGCGCGTGTTGGTCTTTGCCACGGCGCCCGATGGCGTGGTGGTCATCGAAGCCAATGACCCGACGGCTGCCGTCATTGCGCAGGCTTTTGCGGGCACGGTCTTGGTGGTCCCGGCTGCAGGCGCGGCCTGGGTCGGGCCGGTGGACGGAATCGCCGCACGCATAGAATCAGCGCTGCGCAAGTCAGGTTGACCGACCATGCCGGCTGGTTACGTTTCCTACTTTCGTTCTGCCGCGGACCCCACGGTCGGCGGGCCCGTCACGCCAGGCTTGGCCCTGATCGGCGGGCCACCCGATGGCCCGCCCCCGGAGGTCGATGCGGCGTTCGCCTGGCTGTTCGCCAAGTCGGGCTGGGGTCGCTTCGTCGTCATCGGCGCCGACGGCGTCGACGAGTACAGCCACTACATCTACGACCACCTGCCCGGCCCCCACCCAGTTTCCGTCGAGACGCTGATCTTCCAGACACGAGAGGCCGCCTCGAATTCGGCTGTGGTCGCGAGCATCTGCCAGGCCGATGCGCTCTTCATCCAGGGCGGCGATCAATGGGACTACCTTAGGTTGTGGAAGGACACGCCGGTCCAGCAGGCCATCGCCGGGGTGATCGCCCGTAGCGCGCCTGTGGGCGGTTCCAGTGCGGGCTTGGCCGTGCTGGGAGAGTTTGTGTTCTCCGCCCGCAACGGCACCGTCTATTCCAGCGAGGCACTGGCGGACCCGTATCACGAGCGGGTCACCCTGGATCGCGTGCTGATCGACTCGCCCAACCTGGAACGGCCGCCCTACGCCTGCCTGAGAAACCTCATCACCGACAGCCACTTTCAGGATCGCGATCGCATGGGCCGTCTCTTGGTATTTCTGGCGCGGCTGGCGCAGGACGGATGGGCGATCGCGGCCCGAGCCATTGCCGTCGACGAGATGACAGCGGTGCTGGTCGAAAGCGATGGTTTGGCCAGGGTGGTCGACAATCGCCCTGCCAGCAACCGCGGGGCGGCGTACTTTCTCAGCACGCCGGGGCCGCCCGAGGTGTGCCAACCGGGGCAGCCGCTGACCTATGAGAACGTGTTGGTCCACCANNATCGGCGCGTCGGATCGGGGAGCGACGTTCGACCTTGGCACCTGGAAGGGCCAGGGCGGCAGGCACATGCTAGTCTCCGCTCGACAGGGGACGCTTCACATTCGACGATAGGGGCGTTAGGGAACCACGCGAAGATCGAAGCAGCGCAGAGGTCCGCGAGTCACGTCGAGGCGCAAGGGCAGCTTGCCTTTGCCTTGGAACCTGCGGGTGTCGAAGTGAAGAATTCGGAAGTTCATGTCGGGCCTGCGCACGGCCTCCGTGCCCAACAATTCGCCGCCCAACGACAGTTTGATCTCGCCTTCGGTCGGGTCGGGATCGTAGTAGAAAAAGAGCGCGCTCCCCGGTTCAATCGAAAGGTCGAGCGTGAGCCGACTGCGCTCGTCGGTGGACATGCACACGCGATACCCGTCCGTTCCCGCAAGGTACTTGGGCCGCAGGAACATGCCGCCGCAGACGAAGTCCAGTTCACCGCGCCTCTCACACGGCCATCCCGCCAGGGTGAACTGGCCGGTCTTCGCCTGGTGTAGCAACGAACTGCTGGGCAGCATGTGGCGCAAGGTGAAGAATCGCGGCACCAGCCAGATTGTCCCCACCGCGATTGCCGCCAAGGCGACAGCCCGGATCTTGCTCCGGTGGCGCTCGATCAAGTCGCCCAAGCAAAAGCGGCGTCGCCAAGCTGGGGGAGCGAAAGCCAAGAGGCCAATGATACAGGTGCCGAGCAGGGTCAGAAGATAGCCTATCCAGTCGATGGCACGGCTGACGTACTCGAAGGTGAGGATGCCATCCTTGACATCGACTTCCATCAGATAGGGCTGCTCATGGCCGTAGATCGTCGCGGGTCGAATGGCCAGGGTTCTTCCATTCTGCGTGGCTTGCCAGCGATCGTAGCGGGCCACGTGGAGCTTGAGACGACTGTCGCGATCCGTATCCGTGATACGCACCTCGATGCGCTCGGAGGAAAAGCGCAACAGTTCGCCGTGTCCTTTGCCAACGATGGTAAACGGGTCTTTGTTGTAGAGGGCAAAGCGATACAGGTTGAGGTGTCCGAAGGAGCGTTCGAAAGAGAAATTGGGACTGTCGGGCGGACTCTCACCGACCAGGTACTTGACCGAGGCGGTGCGGAAGATCTCTTCGTCGAACTCGCAGGGGAAGCGATTGAAATGCTGGCTCGGGGTGGGGCTCGTGTGATACGCGGGCGCGCCCGTCAGCATGGGAGACATACACTGCAGCGTATCCAGACTGGGCGTGCGGAAGGCAATGCGATAGAACTCGGTTGTTTGCTCGCGCTGGTCGTGCGCCCACGCCGTGAAGAGCTTGAAGTCCTGCAGACGTTCAGTCGCACTTCCCGTACTGAATTCCTTGGCAATCTGCGATCGATACAGCCATTGGGCCCCTGGAATGGCGAAGGGGGCCAAGAGAGCGGCCACTATCAACCAGCGAATGGTTCGTCGTGAGGCTGAGAGCGGTTGGCGGCCGCCGGCAACCGAAAACAGCGATGTGGCCCCATAGGCGGCCAGCGGAAACCAGAAGATTTTGGCCGCCATGACCATGCGCGCGGACTCGAGCTTGACCAGGCTGGGGAAGACGCGCTCAGCATGCAGCACGCGAAAGGTCAGATCCGTGGCCAAGAGCAGGCACACGCCACTGGCTGCGACCAGCCAGACACTGCCCCGCTGTCGCGTGCGCCACGCGCGAATCGCACCGACCAGACCCAAGGCTGCGATCAAGCGCCAGCCGCCGCGAAACGGTTCGAGATTGACCAGGCGTTCGACCCAGACGGCGACGGGCTCACCCGGACCACCGCGATCGAGGGTGAGATCGCTGCGAGCGAGCAAGGGAAGCACCGAGAAACTCACCAAACCGACGCCCAGAGCATAGCTGCCCAGCACGCGAAGCCAGGGCAGCGGGGAGCGTGGTGTGCCGCGTGTCCAATGCTCTACCAGCAACAGCGGAAGTGCCAGCGCCAGCAAGACCAGGCTCAATTGGTGAACCAACAGCGACGCCCCGATGTACAGTGCTGCCAAGACAGCGTCTTTGGGTTGCGCGTTCTCCAGGACGTCTTCCAGCTTGGTGTAGGCCAGGGCCAAGAAGCTGCAACCGAGAGTGATGGGCCAGACACCGAAATGCGCCTGCCAGATCCAGCCACCCTGATACGCTTCGCCGGGATCCAGGAGCATCAGCAGTCCAGCCAAGAGCCCGGCGACCGCTCCAAAGTAGCGCTTGGTGAAGACGTAGCACGCGAACCCAGAGAAGAAGAGCATGGCTGAAAAGGCCAGCTTGTAGGTGTTGTCCCAGGAAAGGCTGGCGAAGGTCAGTAGGCGAAACAGGGCTGTCCACAACTCACCTCCACAGGGGACGAGTTCACCGGCGGGATAGCCCAGGCTCCACGCGTGACTCCAGCCGCGCAAGCTGCCGTGGAGCAGGTGCTCATTGATGAGCTGCCAGGCTTTGAAGAGGTGGATGGGGTGGTCGCCGCTTACCAGTGGCGCGTGGATGAGAGGCCAGACCGTGAAGATGGTGACGAAAGCGATGATGGCTACGGGACTTGCGCGAAGCAGCCAGGTTACGCGTCTCGATCGGCCGGGCTCGGTGGGGGAAGTCATTTCAGTATGTCGCCACCCGCGATACCAGCCAGATACGATGCCTGCGACAACAGGTTCTCGTCGGGGATGAAGCAATCGATGCCGGCCGACTGCAGCAGTCCCTGCACCAGGCGCGCGGCTGCCAAGTCAGGTGCCGTGGTCAGAGTGACGAGGCCCTGGGCTTCGCTGGAGGCGTCGATGGACATCGGCGGAGTTTACCATGCAGGTCACGCCGGGATCTCGACTCCGGCTGGCTTTTGATTCCTATGTCTTGAAATTCTGTTAGAACTCCTCAGGCACGCGCATCCAACTCCAAGGAGACCAACATGAAGGGCAACCAGAAACTGATCGACGTTCTCAACCAATTGCTCGCCGACGAGCTGACCGCCATCAACCAGTACATGGTCCACTCCGAGCTCTGCGCGAACTGGGGCTACGAGCGGCTGCACAAGGTGATCGAAAAGCGCGCCTTTGGCGAGATGAAGCACGCCGAAAAACTCATCGCCCGCATCGTGTTCCTGGAAGGGGCGCCCATCGTCAGCAAGCTGAACCCGCTGCACATCGGGGCCGACGTACCCCAGATGATCGCCAACGACATCGCGGCCGAGATGACGGCCATCCGCGGCTACAACGCGGCCATCCCGCTGGCCCTGGAGGCGCAAGACGCGCCCACGCGCGAGTTGCTAGAGTCGATCATCAAGGATGAGGACGGCCACCTGGACCTGCTGGAAGCCCAGCGCGACCAGATGACCCAAATGAGCGTGGGCACCTTCCTAGGCCAGCAGATCAAAGAAGACTGACCCTCCGCCGGGGGCGCGGTTTCGCAGTCGGTATCCCTAGGCTGGAAAAGCCGATCGAGAAAGGGACTGGGCTACAATTGCTGCCTTGATGATTCCTGCAGAAGTGTCGCCAGGAACCGGGCCGCCGGGTGATCGCGCCACGGTGGCGGCGGCCATCGAGGTGCTATCGGGCACCGGGAAGCGGCGCGGACTGGCGCGCCTACTACCGTTCCTGGGACCGGCGATCATCGCCTCGGTGGCGTACGTCGATCCGGGCAACTTCGCCACCGATCTGCAAAGCGGCTCGCAACTCGGCTACACCCTGCTTTGGGTGGTGGTGACCAGCAACCTGATGGCGATGGTCATCCAGACGTTGTCGGCCAAGCTGGGCATCGCCACCGGGCACAATCTCGCGGAGCAGTGCCGGCTGAGTCTGCCGCGGGGACTGTGTCTCTTGCTGTGGGGGGTGATGGAGATCGTGGCCATGGCCACCGATCTGGCGGAGTTTCTGGGCGCAGCCCTGGGGTTTCATCTCCTTTTCGGTTTGCCGCTGGGAATAGCCGGCCTGCTCACCGCGGTTGTCACCTTCCTGCTCTTGAGCCTGGAACGCTATGGCTTTCGCCGCCTGGAACTGGTCATTGCGCTGCTGGTCGCATCCATCGCGGTTTCCTATCTGGCCGAGCTTCTTCTGGCCCGGCCCGACTGGAGGCAAGCGGCGTTTCACTCCGTGGTCCCCGCATTCGGCGGCAGAAAGGGCGTCGTGCTCGCTTCCGGCATCCTGGGCGCCACGGTCATGCCGCACGTGATCTTCTTGCACTCCGCGCTGACCCAGGGCCGCATCGTCGTGGCCGGACTCGAAGAGAAGAAGCGACTGCTGCGTTACCAGACGCTTGATGTGCTCCTCGCCCTGGGGCTGGCAGGCGCCATCAACGCCGCGATGTTGATCATGGCCGCGTGCACTTTCCACGCGCACGGTCTGGTCAACGTGGACGCGATCGAAAAGGCGCACCTGACGCTGCAACCGCTCTTGGGATCGGCCGCGGGCACGCTGTTCGCGATTGCCCTGCTGGCTTCGGGCCTGTCGAGCTCGGCCGTGGGCACCATGGCCGGCCAGGTCGTCATGCAAGGCTTCCTGGAATTGCGCATTCCGCTCTGGGTGCGGCGGGCGGCAACCATGGCGCCTGCGCTGCTGGTCATTGGACTGGGGGGCAACCCGACCCGGACGCTGGTGTTGAGCCAAGTCGTGCTGAGCCTTGCCCTGCCTTTCGCGGTCGTGCCGCTGGTCGTGTTCTCGAGCCGCAAGCGCTTGATGGGTCCGCTCGTCAACCGGCCTGCGACCACGGCCGTCGCGGCAGGGATTGCTACGCTGATCGTCGCCGTGAATGTCTACTTGTTGTGGGAAACCTTCTTCGGGAGCTGACGGCCATGTTCAAACACTTGCTCTTGCCGCTCGATGGGACTGCGATGGCCGAACGGGTGATTCCGGTCGCGCGCGGCCTGGCCCAAGCCAGCGACGCCCGCATCACGCTCCTGCATGTGATCGAGGTTTCGGTCAGCAAAGAAAAGCACGGGCAGGCGCACCTGCAGGACAAGGATTCCGCCGAAGCCTATCTGCGCGCCCTGGTCGCGCGGGAATTCTCTGACTTGCCCGGGGTCGACTGGCACGTCTACGACGAGGCGGCCCGCAACGTAGCCAAGAGCCTCGCGCTGCACGCGCAGGAATTCCAGCCCGATCTGGTCGTGCTGTGTGCCCACGGCAGCCAATGGTGGAAGGATCGCTTTCGCGGCAACCTGGCCCAGCGCCTCTTGCATGCGCTAAAGGATCGCTCACCGACCAAGACCCCGGTGCCCGTGCTGCTGCTGCAGCCCGACGAGCGCGGCCAGGTGGCTTACCCGTTTCACCACATTCTTGTGCCCCTGGATGGCGTCGACGAACACGAGCAGGGACTGGGGCCTGCGGCGCAACTGGCGCTGCAGTTCAAGATTCCCATGCTCCTGTTCACGGCGATCCCGACGGCCGGCGCGCTCAAGGGCGAGGATTCCGCCGCCGCCGCCCTGCTGCCAAGAGCCACGGAAGAAGTCCTGCGTCTGGCCGAGCAAGAAGCCGCACGCCACCTGACCGTCCACGTCCGCGAATTGCAAGAAATGGGTGTCTCGGCTTCGGGCCGGGTCATGCGCGCTGATCCGGCTGAAGGCGTGCTTGCCACCGCGCGAGAAATGCACTCTGACTTGATCGTCCTCGGGACGCACGCCTTGTCCGCCACGCAGGCGTTCTGGTCCGCCAGCATGACACCGAAAGTTTTGCATCAGGCCCACGCCTCTTTCTTGCTCGCGCCCGGCGAAGGCGAAGCGTAGCGCCGCATCTTGGAGATTCGTGATGGGTTCGGGTTGCCAGTTCCGGGGCCGGGACCGGCAGCCGGATCCGGTTCCGGATCCGGTCCCCGGCCCTCGGCTCCGCCTGCGGCCCGCGCTCAGCCGGGTCGCGGCTCGCCCGGGCGGCGCAGACGGGTCAGGACCGAGCCGGCAGCGGCGCGGTGTTGCGTGCGGTAGTAGGCGTCGATGAAGGCTGGGCAGCGCTCGGCCATGAGCACGCGGGCCACCTCGTCGGCAGCCAGGATGAACGACTCCTCGATTTCGCACAGGGCTTGGTTGATGCGACCCAATTCGCCGGTCAGGGCCACGTGACGACAACCGCAGTGGCTTTGGCAGCGGTCACGCAAGGCACAGGGTGCGCAGGTTTCCTCCACGCGATCCTTGGCTTTCTGCAATTCGGCCAGTCGCTTCTCGTCGAAGCCTGAGTCCAGGGTTCCGATCACCAGATCGCCATCGTCATCCTCGCCGATCATCTGCGCGCAGGGATACAGGCGGCCCGTGGGCGCGACGGCAAAAGCGCGGCCCGCAAGGGTGCAACGCTCGGGGCAGGGGATGCCTTCCTTGAGATGGGTCAGGATCTTTCCGCGCAACGGTTCCAGCGGCAGCGCGCGGCCAGCGCGAAAGGCTGCGATCCACACCTCGCCCGCGTCGTGCAGGCCTGCGCGCAGTCCCGCGATGGACACCTCGGTCCAGGGCGCGCGGAAGTCGGGGGTCAAAGTGACCTGCGCGGGCTGTAAGTCCAGCAGCGTGCGCACCACCTCACCCAATCGGGGGGCGGTATCGGGCCGCACCACCGCGACCAGGCGAAAGGCAATACCCGCCTGGCGCAGACGTTCCAGGTTGGCCACGATGCCCGCGAAGCTGCCCCGGCCGTTCTCATCCACGCGATGGGCGTCGTGAACTGCAGCCGGCCCATCCAGCGACACGTACACCGTAAAATCGCGGGGCGGCGCCAACAGGGCCAGCACGCGATGGTCGACCAGGGTGCCATTGGTGTTCATCACGTAGCGCACCCGCGGGCGCGGCTCGGGCAGGGCATGCACTGCCGCCTTCACGTGGGCCAGGGTTTCCTCTATGAACCCTGGATGCAGCAGCGGCTCGCCGCCGAAGAACGAAACATCCAGTTGTCCCGGCCGGCTCGCCAGCGCCAGGTCCACTGACCGTCGCATGAGTTCGGCCGGCATGGGTCGGCTAAACTTCTTTCCGTTGTAGCAGTAGCCGCAGCGTAGGTTGCAGGCGTGGTCGACAAACAGGGTCAGTTCCACGAGACTGCCTAGCGTACCTCTTCTGTGACCGCGCTAGTAGGGCGGCGCAATGTCGCCGGCAGGATCGGGCACGGTGGACTCTGCGTCGGGCACGGAGGCATCGGGCGCTGTCGCAAGCGGCGGGTCCGCATCGGGAACGCTGATGTCGGCATCGAAGGTTTGGGGAGCAAAGCCGGGGGACGCCGGTACCTTGGTATCCGGAACGCCCGCGTCTGCCGGTTGGCTTTGGTACGGCGGCGCCACTACTCCCCCTTCGTTGGGCGGCGACGCATCTGGAGCGCCCGCGGACGGCGGTTCAGGCGGGTACGGGATCGGTGCCGCTCCGCCGGGTTCGACGGTGGTTGAGGTTTCCGTCGCCGTGGTGGACCCGGGATCCGTGACTCCCGACTGGGGTGTGCAGCCGGGGGAAAGGCACAGATACAGTCCCGCAGCCGCAACGGTAGGGTAGCCGGGGAAAGGAAAGCGGGAGCGTGGCTTCGGAGCATTGGCAGACAAGCGCTTGCCCATCGGTGCTCTCCAGCTCTTGCGAGCTAGTAGGGGATCGGGGCACCGCCCTCAAGGGGCGGCAGCGGGGTCTCGGTTGGCACAAGGTCCGCCTCGGAGGCGTCTTCTGCTGCAGGGGGCTCCATGACGTCCGGGACCGCATCCGGCGCGGGCGGAAGCACGTCCGGAGCTCCGGCATCCGGTGTGGGCGGCGGAGTCTCTTCNNCCGGCATTGGTGGTGTCGGTGAACCCGGGCTCGCGACTGCACCCGCCCGAAAGGCACAGGTACAATCCCGCGGCCGCCACGGTCGGGTAGCCGGGGAACGGGAAGCGGGAGCGTGGCTTGGGAGCATTGGCTGACAGGCGCTTGCCCATGTAAGTTCTCCAGGTTAGTGGGAGAGCGTTGTGCAAGCCTCGTGCCGGCGCGAAAAGGGTTTGTAGAGGTGACCGGTGCGCTCACGATTCGGCTGCGCGGCCACCGAATTCAGGAGAATCGCGACATTCCTGTCCGGCTCCGGGCGCCCGAGGTTTGGTCTCCGGATCGGATTTTCGCGGACTGCCTGGCGGCTCTCTCAGTTTTCTGAGGGGGCGTAGCCCGACCCAGCGGCACCGGTGCTGGCCGTTTGTCATCAAAAGGGTTGGGCGTTGTGAGCCCGTGGAGGTGAGGAACCATGTCCCAGCTTGATTCGCTGAAACGGTTCACCACGGTGGTCGCGGACACCGGTGACATCGATGCGATTGCCCAGCACAAACCCCAGGACGCGACCACGAATCCGTCGCTCTTGCTCAAGGCCGCGCAGGACAAACGCTACCGGCCGCTGGTCGAGGAAGCCCTGCGCCACGCGGCCCGCGCTGGCGGTGATCACGCACGGCAAACCAGTCTGTTCCTGGACAAGCTGTTCGTGAACTTCGGCTGCGAGATCCTGAAGATCGTTCCCGGGCGGGTTTCGACCGAAGTGGATGCTCGATTGAGCTTCGACACCGCGGCCAGCATGGCCAAGGCGCGCGAGCTCATCCGGCTCTACCAGGACGCCGGTGTGCCGCGCGAACGCGTGCTCATCAAGATCGCCACGACCTGGGAAGGTATCTGCGCGGCCGCGCAGTTGGAGAAAGAACACATCCACTGCAACATGACTCTGCTTTTCAGCTTCGCCCAGGCGGTGGCCTGCGCTCAGGCCAAGGTCACGTTGATCTCACCCTTCGTGGGCCGCATCTACGACTGGCACAAGAAGGCGCGGAACCTGACCGACATCCCACGCGCAGAGGATCCGGGCGTGGCCTCGGTGGTGCGCATCTACAACTACTACAAGAAGTTCGACCATGCGACGCAGGTCATGGGCGCGAGCTTTCGCAAGGTCGAGCAAATCATCGATCTGGCTGGAGCGGATCTACTCACCATCAGTCCCGAGCTGCTCGCGCAACTTGCCGCGCGCGAAGGCGAGGTCGCACGCGCCCTCGACCCGGCTCGCGCCAAGACTCTCGAGCTTGAGCCCATTCACCTCGACGAGAAGGGCTATCGTTGGATGCACAACGAGGATGCCATGGCCGTGGAAAAGCTGAGCGAAGGCATCCGCCAGTTCAACGCCGACGCGCGCAAGCTGGAAGCCTATGCCCAGGCCGAAGTGGCCAAGGGGACGTAGTTCTTCGCATCGGCGCCGCTACAGCCCCAGGTCTTTCCTGATCGCTACGACCATCTGGCAGTGGTCGACCAGGATGTCTGTGCCGGTGGCTTCAGTGTCATAGTTGAGGCCGTAGGGCCAGAAGTGCATGCCGTCCGCGTGAAGCTCGGTGTAGAGCGGCTTGGCGAGGGTCGTGTTGATGGCCTGCAACTGTGCGGCGGCGTTCGTCCCGACGAAGAGACCGCCAGACACATGGGCAGCCCACTGCGAGGCCGTGCCGATGCCCTGGGTGTGCGCAATCTCGTGCATGGAAGTCGCGCAGGTCATGTACTGCCGGCCAGCGCCGAATCGGATGGATCCATTGATGTTGCCGTCAGCGGTGGCCACTCCGGTGTCGTAGCTGACCCGGACCAAGCCGGTGATGTTGGCGTAGCAATTGTAGTAAGCGACAGCCATGTCCATGGCGCAGGTGATGGTCTTGTAGGCGTCGGCTTGGTCAGCGGTCGGCGAGGGCGCCTGGGAAAGTGTGTAGCTGAGGTGGCCCGTGGGCGTGCACACGGGAGCCGGTTTGCCGACGCAGGTGCAGTTGCTGGCGAGCGCGTCCAAAGTACTGTCGGCGGCAGCATCGAAACGGGTGTCGCTGGTCGCGTCCCGGTCAGCGGACCCGTCACGACCGGCATCGGGCAAGCCACCCGCGCCATCGGCCGAAACGTCCGCACCTGCGTCTGTCCCCGAATCATTGGTCGTGCTTCCACCGGTGCTGGGCGTGCCTCCCGACGAGCCGCCCGTCGCGCTGCTCGTGCCGGTCGTCCCGGCCATCCCGGCCATCGCGCTGCTGCTGGCGTTGGTCGTGCCGCCCGACGCCGACGAGCTGCCAGCGCTGGTCGTGCCACCGGTCGCGCTGCCAGCGGTGCTGGTCGATCCACCCGTCGCGCCGTCACTGGTGCTGGTCGTGCCACCCGACGCGGAGGAGCCGCCAGCGCTGGTCGTGCCGCCGATCGAGCTGCTGGCCGTGCCGCCAGTCGCGTGGCTACTGGTGCTGATCGCGCCGCCGCTCGAGCCCCCGGTCCCGCCTGCACCAGGGCCGGCGCCATTGCTGCAGGCCGCAAGTCCGAGAGCGATGATCCCCAGGGCTAAGCCGCTTTTCGACCGGGTCACAACGTTTCAGAGTACACGGCCGAGCTGGCTATCGCTAGTGACGCTCACAGCGCTCCCGCGACGCCCAAGACGAAGCCCGGGCCGTTGCTGGTCGGCGCGATGGTGGGAACCATGCTCGCCAGCGCACTCGGGGCCTGTCCGGTGCGAGGAAAATCCTCTTCCATGTGGCGCGTGAAGAACCAAGCGGTGCCGACCCCTGCTGCCATGCCGATCCCCAACGCGGCGGTGATCCCAGGTGGACGCGCATCCTTGCCCGCCATGGCCCAGTACAACCCTCCTACCAGCAGCCCGCCCGACAGTCCGCCCAGATCGATAAAGCGGACCCGTGCGATGGACGGCGAAACCTCAGCCCCGAGCAGAGCCCCACCAATCG
>PMBY01000269.1 GCA_003153875.1 Myxococcales bacterium
ATTGCATCCGTACGGGGTGTAGCGCGTAGGCCGATCCGTCGATCGGGTCACCGCTGCCTTGCACGCGATCAAGGGCGCCCTCCGGCCGGGGGCCGTCGTTATCTCGCTGGCCCCCAAGTGGTCGATGGCTAGGCTCTCTTTGGCCCTGGGCAGCTTCGGCCGCCATGCTCTACACGCCGATGCCGGGAACACCTCTCCATGAGAAGAGCCCGCGAGAAGGATCCCTGCTTTTCGAGGTTCCGTACGCGGACATCCATGGACAGTTCAAGTTCAACTTCCGGCATCCCAAGATCTCACGGGACGAGTCCAAGCTGCTGCTTGATTGGGCATTTCGTCGCGACTACGAGAGGAACGGCCCCAGCGTCTACCGGCTATTCAAGACCATGCTCGCCGGCTGGCGAAGATATCTTCCTACGCATCGGCTGTTGCCACCGGCCCTGGCGGGATCCCCATTTCAGCGCAATCACCGGAGCCCGGGAACCACCATGGCGTGAAAGTGGCGGTAGGCGGGATTCGGGTCGAGGCTGGCGGGCAGCGCGGATCGTAGAAAGGACGAAGGCCCGGAGTTAGCGCTCCGAGCCTTCATGGGGCAGCGCGGGTGCGCCCATGTGCCGCCGTTCCGATGCCGTCCCCTAACGCCTGTGGGGCGCAGCTCCCGGACGGCCACCGCGCGCCTCGTACGTGCGCCGCACAGGTGGGCCTTGCATGCGACGTTGGTAGAGCCCCGCTGGCTCCCTGTCGTAGTGGTTCCACCGACCGCCATCCCGATAGTTCCATCGACCGCCGTACCAGTACGTAGCCCGACCATCGAAGTACACAGGCTCAGTCGTCGCTATGTACGCGTCGGACGGGTAATCGCTGTACCCCATCCCGGGATATACGGCCCCCACTTCCAGGCCGCATCCAGCGGTGCCTAGAAGCGCAGCGCTTATGCCGACCGTGCACGCCAACCGACGCAACATGCCTATCCGGCTGACTTGGCTCATTGTTCTCCTCCATTGCCAGAAGTATGGGCCGCGTGCTCACGCAGCCTCTGCGCAAATCTGGCGCGCTGGTCCGGCGTGAGCACGGGGCTCACCGCCTCTATGAAGTGCGCCAAGTGCGCCGCGCCCCAGCCAGCAAGGTGTGCGTTTGCCCCGTTCGCAGTGGTGAGCAGTCTTGCATCGAATTTTTCCCGGCGGAATGCCTCGCCGAATGCGCGGAGGTGCGCAGCGATCTCCTGCGGGTCGAGCCGCGGCACCGCCTTCATCCCCACGCCGAGGCCCGCACGGATCTTGTCTATTTGATCCTGCGTCAGGCCCAGATCAGTCGCGAGCATCTCGATCAGACCACGCTCAGGATTCCTCGGATCTGTCTCCTCGGCATTGGCCTTCTGCCAGACTGCCCAGTGCGCCTCGACTTTGTCGACAAGCGCGGCTCGCTCGGCTGGCGTCAATACGGTGTGCAACTCGTTCAGTGCATCCGTGGACGCATCGTGCACCTTTGCAGCCGCGGCCGCCACCTGAGCGACTGCAGCATCCGCGCTCGCCGGGTCCAGATTATCCGCAGCAAGGCCGTCAGCCAGCACAGTTACCAGCTTTTGCTCCGCGGCTCGCGCCGGTTCCATTCGAGCATGCAGATCACTACGAACCTTCTCCACAGCCGTTCGCTGTTCGGGCGAGACGCCAAGCGTGTCGAGGCTCAGCGCGATCATGAGCGTCACTCCGCCGTGGTGGTGGTGGCGGTGATGCTCCATGAGACCAGCTGACATATCGTCGATGTCGGCGGCGCGTACGCCCGTAGCTGGAGGAGGGCTGCTTGCAGAAACCCCGCCACAGCCGACTGCGGCACAAGCACCAAAGAGCACCATCGCAGCAATGCGCATCTTCTGCAGGACCGAAGCCGTCAGACGTTCCATTTGTGCTCCTCACAAAGCGTAGACACAGTGAAAGAGATCACTTGCGACCGAGTCAAGCTGTGCCTAGGATTCACCGTTCGTTGCTTGGATGCCTGGCTGGATGTTTGAGTGACTGAAATCTGTTGCCTTTCTGGCGGCTCGGATTGAAAACGGGTGACACGCCATCCTGACTGAGTTCAGATGGGCTATGGATTCCGCCAAACGGCGTAGAGCATGAGGGTGCGAGAGTCAGTCGCCTTTCCCGCGACAGCAGAGCCACGCCCCAACGCCGGAAACATGAATTCGGCGCCCACATCGAAGCCGTGTTTCGGGAGAAGATCGACGCCGAGGCCCACGGGAATGGCGTAGTGGCTGCTGAACTGACTGGTCGGAGCAAACACGCACATCTGGCCTTGCGAGACCGCCGGCGGAATGAAGGGGTTTTCCATCCTTCTCGGGCCCTGCTTGGTCAGGCCTTGTCCCATCGAATTGACCGCCGTCAGCCTCCATTCTGATTGAACCGGCCGGCCCGCTCGAACTGGCTGCAACGAAACTACCCACATTCACACGCGCTTGAATGTGGCACAAGAGATGCTGTGCCTGTCTCTGGATACGCGGGACCGCCCGCCACGCCATTTCATCCATTATNNTCTCAAATGCAGCAGCCACACGGATCTTCGCCAGCCCCAGCCGCGCGGCACATTGATGTGAGGACTGCTTCCGATGCGGACATTGCCAAGCTGGCGTACGCAAAATACGAGGCTCGCGGCCGTGCCCATGGCCTTGACAAACAGGATTGGGCAGCAGCACGCCACGAACTGATCGGCTGATGAACACTCGAGGTAGTTGTTGCCGGCGGTGGCCCCCACCGGCGGTTCCCCCGCGTACGCGGGGATGTTTTGCAACCAGAAAACTCCTCAATGTCTTGAGTCGCAGCTAGGCCAAGGATTCTGGATCAGCAACCAATTCTTCTGAGTTCCTGATCCTCGACGGGACTGAACGGATACGTCCTTGCTAGAGCAGGACTGCAAAGTAGAGGGTCACATTGATGGCGTCACCCGCTGTCTTTTGGAATTCCGGCTTGACGGTGCTGCTTGGTATCGCCGCCTTGTCCTGGGTTGCCGATTGGAGCCGATAGGTCACTGGGTAGTACCCAACGCTGAGCCCAAACATTCCACCAAGTGTTTCGGCAGATCTCGGCATTCCAACCTCTATGCCGACGGTTCCGTACCACGAGGTTGCCGACGAGTACTTGAAGACCGTATCGCTGCCGTTTGGAGCTGCCGACAAGTCGGCTTCCAAGGACGGGATAAGGTGCCAGCTCGGACCACCGGAGAGCGTGAGCCGCACCACGCTGTCGCCAAATCCACCCACGAAATGGTGTAGGGGAATGTTGAACTGCGGCCCTGCGAGGAAAATGAGGTTGCTGAACCCTCCGGACACGCCACTGACATCTCCCGTGTCGAGGCCCGGCCACTGTCCGCCAACGCTTCCAGTGATCTCGAGGAAGTCGAAGAGCGCGAAGCCATAGGTGAACAACACGCCCCAGCCTCCGCCCAGCGAAGCGCGAATGTCCTGGGTTCCCGAACCTACCGTCACGCCCCCCACCGAGCTGGTATATTGCACCGTCGCAACCTGATGGGTCTTCAGAGCCCAACCGCCGATAGCAGAAAGTTGTAATCGGTGGCGGTGAAGCCGGAACTCCGGACCGGCAGCGACCGTCGGCATGCTTGGCGGTGCTGGGCTGTTTGCCTCGGCATTGAACGCCGGCGATGGTTGCGCCAGCAGGATCGCCCCGCGCACGCAACGAACACAGCTCTTGAGTGACACGTCGAAGCTATAGGCTTGGCCGGAGTCGAAGAAGACGGCCCACGCGTTGGACGGCGAGCGGGCCACCGGAGACGAAGACCAGAAGCGATCTGCCGGTGTCGAGGGAAAGATCGTCGAATCTATTGATGGGTTCCCCTGCGTAGGGTCCACAATGGTTCTTAGCTCTTCAACCGTCGGAACGCGCCAGCCCGTGCCTGCCAGGCTCGCGCCCACGCCGGCACAGTACGACTTGGCGTCATCCCAAGTATACGTGGTCGCCGGGGCGGTCTGTTGCCAGGTCAGTTTGCTTTTGGTGTCGTAGACCGTTCCGTTGCCGGTTCCGTTGCCAGTCGTGACCACGTAATGCCCGGCTGGGGCGTTGGCGTCAGCCGATCGTGGCAATGCAACCATGCACATTGTGATCGCGCCGAGAAGGCAGCGAATAGGGGCGCTCATTGGGGCTTCTCCTGTTCACATTCACTGGCCAAGGGATCTTCGGAAGGATACACGATAGCTCGGGTATAGGGGTACGCAGCCCCACGGCCAGATTCCGCCCTCCAATCTGAGCACCTCCGCCGGTGCACAAGCGAATCGATGGGGGCATTTCCGATCCGAGAACCCCTTTCTTCCCGCACCGGCGCACCCTCGCGCGTGCCTGGACGGCCAAGCAGGGCCTTTTTCGGCCCTCGATCCGTCCGGTGAGAAGCCTGTCTGGACCACGAGGCGCAGTCTACCCCATTGCGGCGTCGGTGAAGGCTGCGGTCAGTTGAGCCAGTCGTCGCTGGCCCGATCTTCGACGCGTAAGCGAAACAAGCGCGGCCTGGGGAACCGGAGCGCCTTTGGCGCAGCTCGCGCGAGGCGTGTCGAGTCTGGCGTCGGGTGGGCGAATCGGTGGAGTTAGGAAAGTGGCCACTTGAAGGCAATAATCTACCGCACAATTGGGACGTCTGGGCAGCCGGGTGCCTACAGGCCACAGTCAAGATAGCCCTCGAGCTCCTGGCGCACGAACGGCGGCAATGCGGCCCCTGCGAAACCCTCCTGGGCGGCGGCGTAGAGAGTTCGCAGGTTCTCGCGCACCACCCGGTGCAGGGTGCCGAGTTCGGGCCGCCGGCGCGAATAGACCGGACCCGCGGACGCCGGCTGTGCGCGTGCCGCTGCCTCCACAGAGGGGAGTTGTCGGTCAGCGGGTCACGGAAGTTGTGTGTGCGCCCGCGTTCGCCTTCGGGGGCTTCGGGACGGACAGCCCACCCTACACGCCCCGCGCGCTTCGCGCGCGCCCTTGCCCAGCCAGGAACTTTCGAGTGGCGGTACCAGGAGCTATCCGGGTCACCAGGCCTGCGTGCTCAGTCCGCGGGCTGTACGGCCGATTGCGCGTTTGGGCGTGCGGCCGTACCAGGAGGTCTGCGCGGCTGAAACCGGCTCCAGCTCAAACGGGATGAACAACACTTTGAGGTAGCGGTTGCGGCCAATGCG
>PMBY01000027.1 GCA_003153875.1 Myxococcales bacterium
CTGCTCGCAAGAGCCTTGTGCGCGAGCGTGGACCGGAGCCCTCGCTGAGGCACAAGCCACCGCCAAACCGAGCACGACGCCAAGACCACTGGCGATCCGAATCCTGCATAGACGCATCACCGCCTCCTCTTGTTTTGATGATGGAAGGGGTGGGTGAAGATTCAGTACGCGGCGGGGGAGCCGGCGAGGAGCAGGTCGGTGGTGGCCTGGTCAGCCGGGGGAAACGCGTAGTTCTCCAGTTCATGAGGCGCTACCCAGCGAAGCTCGGCCACCCGAAGCGGACGAGGTTGTTTTGTGAGCGGGATGGTGGCCCGATGGAGAACCAGGTCAACGACGCAACCCTCGGAGCGGTGGGTGTGGTGGGCGATAACGTCGCCCACATCCGCAGCGACACCGGCCCGCTCCCGCAACTCCCGTCGCAGCGCGGCCTCATCGGTGTCGCCGGTTTCGACTTTGCTGCTCGGGAACTCCCACAAACCAGCCAGGACGTCTGTCGAACGTCGCTGGGTGATGAGGTATCGTCCTTGCTGCTCGATGATGGCAACCGCCACACGAATGTGAGGTACGACATCGCTCACGGTAGGGCGCCGAGAGCGGCCTTTTCTGAACGCCGATCGCAGCCCGTCCTGTCGGTCTTGCGACATCGGTTGGGGTTGCAGAGCATTGGTTTCTGTCTGCCTGATCATCTCACTGAGTTGGATTCAGCGCCCGATGGCTTGTTTCCAGAAAATCGTCTCGCGTGACTCTGGCCGAGACGCTACCGGGCTGTTCGGTCAACTGTGGGTGAAACCCACGTGAACAACCGATGGCCGCTGGTCAACAGCTACTCCCCAGTCCTGTCGCCACCGCGCCAGCCCTCGACCCTACCGGGATCACCTCAGGCCGAGGTCTCCGGCAGCTCCGACAGGAGGCGTTCCAGCGCATCCACGCTCGGCGGTTTCGCGAGGTGGCGCTGGAAGCCAGCATCGGCGGCTCGCTCCAAGTCCTCTGGCGATGCGTAGCCGCTCAAGGCCACAAGGAAGATGGGCTGCAATGCCGGATCCTGCCGGAAGGCCCGCGCTACATCATAGCCATCCATGCCGGGCAAGCCGATGTCGCAAAGGATGACGTCAGGCCGGAACGAGCGAGCCCTCTCTATCCCTTCAGGCCCGCTGTGGGCGACTTCGACAGCGTGCTCGCCGAGTTCGAGCGCCTCGCGCAAACTGTCTGCAGCGTCGACGTTGTCCTCGATGATGAGGACACGCCGTGGAACTCGCACGTTGCCCGCACGAGCGGCCTGCTTCTCCAGCGCCGCCCCCACATCGAGGGGCAACCGGACGGTGAACTCCGCCCCCTTGCCGAGCCCTTCGCTTTGAGCCTCGATGCTGCCCCCATGCAGTTCGACCAGACCCCTGACCAAGGCGAGGCCAAGCCCTAGCCCTCCCTTGCTGCGGTCCAGAGTATGATCGGCTTGCATGAAGGGTTGGAAGAGACGCGTGACCGTGTCGGGCGCCATGCCGACGCCGTTGTCGACCACGCGAATGACAGCATTATGCGCTTCCGCCACAATGGAGACACGCGCTCGCCCCCCGTGGGACGTGAACTTCGCTGCATTCTGGAGGAGGTTTCCCACAATTTGTGCGACCCGGGTTGCATCTGCATTGACAAAGACCGGCGCTGGCGCGAGATCGCATGAGAGCACCACCTCGTTCCGCTCGAATAGGGTGCGGTTGTCCTCGACTGCACGACGGACCAACTCGTTGAGCTCAAGACGCTGCTTCTGTAACCGAATCTTGTTGCGAGTGATCCGGGTGACGTCGAGCAGATCGTTCACCAGGTTCGAAAGTTGCGTGGACTGGCGATCGATCACCCCCAGGGCACGGCGAGCCTGCTCTCCGCCTGCGGCGGCGCGGTCGAGGATGTAGAGGCTATTCTTGATGGGAGCGAGTGGGTTGCGTAGTTCGTGGGAGAGTACCGCCAGAAACTCATTCTTGCGTCGATCCGCCTCGACCAGTTGCGCGTTGGCTGCTTGGAGGGCACGCTGCGCCTCCACACGCTCTACCGCGGTGGCAACCTGGTCGGCCACCGAGTGCATGATCTCAACCTCGTCTGCTGTGAAACGCGTCCGCGTTTTCGTGCCGAATGAGAGTGTCCCGAGAAGCTTGCCTTGTGCGATCAAGGGGTGGCAGCAGTACGCTTGCACGCCGTAGGACTTGACCCGCGCGACCCGAGGGTCGGCGGAATTGGAGATGTCCTCCGCGATCATCCGTTGCCCATCGCGCGCGACGCAGCCGCAAACCGCTACGCCGAAGTCGAGTGACTGAATCTTGCGCACCTCCTCGTCGGGAATGCCGGCGCACGCGTTCAGGCGCAGCCGGCAGCCCACCTCGTCCACCAAATAGTTGAAGAAAGTCTGGCAATCGAGGTGTTCCATGACCTCACGGCAGAGCCCCTCAATCACGCTCTGGGGGGCGTCGGAAGTGAGGAGTCGGCCCGCCGTGCGCGACAACAGGCCCAACCGGGTCTCGCTCTGCCTGAGCGCTGCTTCGGAACGCTTTCGCTCATCCTCTGCCTTTCGGCGCTCGCTAAGTGCCCTCTCCAACTCGATCACACGCAGGGCGAGCAGCTGCCTTTGCCGATGGAGCTGCAGAAACACACTCACCTTGCTCGCGAGGATAGGTTGCTCAATCGGCTTGACCAGAAAGTCCACCGCGCCCGACTCATATCCCTTGAAGACGCGCGCTCGATCGTGGAGTCCCGCGGTCACGAAGATGATGGGGATCTCGCGGGTGCGCTCAAAATCTCGCATGAGTTCCGCAAGCTGAAAGCCGTCCATCTCGGGCATCTGCACGTCGATGATGGCCAGCGCGACCTCGTGCTCAAGCAAGAGTTCGAGAGCGCGCTTGCCGGACTCGGCACTGAGGATCTCGGCGTCGTTGCGCCGGAGCAAGCCCTCAAGCGCCAGCAGATTTTCCGGCCGGTCGTCAACAAGGAGGAGCTTGGGCAGGTCGCTCATTGCGCGCTTCGCCTGCCTGGACTCTGCCATGTCGAAAGCTGTTGCAGCCATAGGGAGATTCCTTTTGCGGATAACACGCGCGCACCCGGGCAAAGAGCGATTGCCGCTTCTGGCATCGCGCTGTGGGCCGCATCGTCGGGGGCTTGAATGACAACAAGGCCACCAGCTTTCTGGATGGCACGCAGCCCGCGCGCGCCGTCCGGGTTCGCGCCCGAGACAAGCACGCCCGCGCAGCGCGAACCCAAGATATCCGCGGCGGACTCGAAGAGCACGTCGATGGACGGCAGCGAGAAGTTCACCGGCTCGTCAACCGAGAGAGCAAATGAAGGCCCTGGGTCGATGAGCAGGTGGTAGTCCGGCGGCGCCAGATACACGGTCGAAGGCGCGAGCGGCTCTTTGTCTTGCGGCTCGCGCAGGGGAAGCTGGCATGTCCCGCTCAGGACACCCGCCAGCGCACTCGGCCTGTGTCTGGGCAGGTGAACAAGCACCACGATGGGCGTTGCAAAATCGCGTGGCAGCGACCTCAGCAGCGCAGAGACAACCTCGATCGCTCCCGCGGAGCCGCCGATAAAGACAGCGTCCGGTGCCTCGTGCTCGGGAGTTGTGAACTTGTCCGTCATTTTTCCGTCATCGTCTTTGGTAGATTCTTTCTTCGCGAGCGAATTCTGAGAACTCTGTGGCGTGGCTCGAAAAGGTAAGCGACTCTTTCGCACCCAGGCCGAGGAAGCCCTTGCGGCAGAGCGAGTCCCGGAACAGCGCAACCGCGTGGTCCTGCAAGGCGCGGTCGAAGTAGATAAGGACGTTGCGACAGGTGATGAGGTGAAGCTCGGCGAAGACACTGTCGGTGGCGAGGCTGTGGTCGGAGAAGAGGACGCCCGCGCGCAGCGTCTTGTCGAAGACCGCCGCGTTGTACCCGGCCGTATAGTAGTCCGAGAGGGAGGCGCGGCCGCCCGCCTCGCGGTAGGCCTTGCTGAAGCCGGCAAGCCGGTCGAGGTCGTAGATGCCTGCCTCAGCCTTGCTCAGGGCTTCGGGGTTGATGTCGGTCGCGTAGATGAGCGTGCGGTCGAGGAGCCCTTCTTCGCGCAGGAGGATGGCGAGCGAGTAGACCTCCTCGCCCGTGGCGCAGCCCGGGATCCAGACCTTGAGCGAGGGGTAGGTGCGCAAGTACGGCACGACCTTCTCGCGCAATGCCCGGTAGAAACTCGGGTCGCGAAACATCTCGCTCACCTGCACGGTCAGGTACGCGAGCAGTCTGTGCATGACCTCGGACTCGCGCAGCACTCGCTCCTGCAGCGCGGACAGGGAGCGGCAATCGAAGTGTTCCAACGCCTGCACGAGGCGGCGTTTGAGCGAGGAGGTCGCGTAGCGGCGGAAGTCATAGCTGTACTTGAGGTGGATGGCTTCAAGCAGCAGTGACAGCTCGATATCGAACTCTCCCGACAACGCCGTGCCTTTACTTGGGGATCCAAACTCTAACGAGCGAGAGCAGCTTGTCGACATCGAGCGGCTTGGCGATGTAGTCGTCTGCGCCAGCGCGCAGGCAGTCCTCGCGGTCGTTGGGCATCGCCTTGGCAGTCAGTGCGATGATGGGCAGCTTCGTCCACTCGGGCCTCTTGCGGATCTCACGGATGGCCGTGAGCCCATCCATTTCGGGCATCATGATATCCATCAGCACCAAGTCCACTCCTGTGCCGCCAGCGTCCGCAGGGCCTGCGAGGGCGGTCAGTGCCTCCCTGCCGTTGCGTGCGAAGCGTAGCTTGACGCCCTTGGGCTCAAGCACGCTGGCCAGCGCGAACACATTGCGTGCGTCGTCGTCGACCACGAGGATGCTCTTGCCATCGAGCGCGGTCTCACGGTTGCGTACCTCCCGCAGGATGCGTCGTTGCTCCGCCGGGAGGTTGCCCTCCACTTGGTGCAGGAAGAGCGTGACCTCGTCGAGCAGGCGCTCCGGCGATCTGGCGCCCTTTATGATGATCGAACTCGCATAGCGACGCAGCCGCTCCTCATCCCCGCGCTCGAGCGAACGTCCCGTGTAGACGATCACGGGAGGGAAAGAAAAGGCTTCGCCCGCCGCCATCTGGTCGAGCAGGTCGTAGCCCGACATGTCCGGCAGCGTGAGATCGAGCACCATGCAGTCGAAAGTGCTCTCCCGGAGCCGCTGCAGCGCCTCGGCGCCGGTCGCGACCGGGACGATGTCTACGTTCTCGGCCTGCAGAAGGTGAACGATGCTCTCCCGCTGAACGGCGACGTCCTCGACGATGAGCACGTGCCGGAGTTTCTGTTCGAGTCGCTGCTCGATCTTCCGAATCGCCTCAACGAGCTGCTCTCGCTTGACGGGTTTGAGGAAGTAGCCGATTGCCCCCATCTCGAGGGCCTGCTGTGTGTACTCCAGACCCGAGACGACATGGACTGGGATGGGACGTGTTGTTGGGTTGCGCTTCAAGTGCTCGAGCACGGAGAGTCCCGAGTTGTCCGGCAAGTTGATGTCGAGGAGTACGGCGCTGGGGACGAATTGCTCTGCAAGGCGAAGACCCTCGGCTGCGGTCGTCGCCACCAGGGCGCGAAACCGCTGCTCGTGCAATAAGTCGCGCAGGATGCGGGCGAATGCTGGGTCGTCCTCGACGACTAAAATCGACCGCTCGTCGGGTTGCAGGCGCTCGCGGTCGTCTTCGACGGCCGGCGCCGTCGGCTGCGACGCTTGGCGCGCCTGCTTGCTTTGCGACGCTGGCGTGATTGGAGCCGGTCGCGTCGGCGGTGAAGGGGCAGCCGGCCGATCCGGCGTAGAACCCTTCGGCGGTTCCGCCGGCTGTGATCCTTCGCTCGCTACCGCTGCGAGCACCCTCGGGATTGTGAGCGTGAAGGTGCTCCCCTTGCCCGGCGTGCTCTCGACCGAGATGTCGCCGCCCAGTCGCCTGGCCAGCTCGCGCGAAATGGTGAGGCCCAGGCCGGTGCCTCCGTAGCTGCGGTTGGTGGTGCCGTTGGCCTGGCGGAATGCTTCGAAGATTATCTGCTGCTGATCCGTGGCGATGCCAATGCCGCTGTCCTTCACCGAAAATGACACGCATTCGCCCGGGGCGGCCGAGACCCGCAGCA
>PMBY01000038.1 GCA_003153875.1 Myxococcales bacterium
CCACCAAGTCCAACTCCCCTTCGGGGCGGCGCCAGTTTCGTTCGACAATGCGATAGCCGCGCGTTTCTAGAAGAGCGGCGGCCAGATCCTCTGCGCGAGACCCAACCGCTGCGCGGTCCGCGGACGGTTGCCGCCCCGAAGGGCAACCGCCCCTGCCATGGGTCACGGCCCTTCTTGGCAGGCCGTTTTTCCGTGGTTCTCGGCGAGCTTGGTGTCGCAAGTCTGAGGTGTCGAAAAACTGGTGCCGATGAAGTCCTTGCAGAGACAGAGCTTCTTGCAGCAGAGCGGGCCGACGACAAAAGCCACACCGCAGGCGTACCCGTGCTGACAGCGCAAATCGGTCACTTCCGCATTGTCCCGTTTCTGGCCGTCGCAGTCACTGTCCTTGGAGCATGTCGCCGAGCAGTACGGGCCCGTATTGATGGTGCTTCCCTGAACGACGGGCTTCAAGCAGATGCGGCTGGGGCACTCAAGAGCCTGGTTGTTGTAGACAACCTGCGACTGGCCGGCGTCCGCCCCTATGTCACAGGGACGTCCAATCCCGTTGTCCTCGCACGCCATGCTGCCCAAGGCGGCAAGGGCGAGAAGCAGCGCTCCAAGTAAGGAGATGCGAACCAGGGCGGTCAACAAGTGACGAGACGGGGAAGGCAGTTTCGCGCTCATCGAAGGACTCCTCCTGTCCGCTCGGCCGAAGCCGAGGGCAAGCACGGTAAGGCACCAAGGATGGAACATATTAGCTACGCGAGGTCGCCTGTCAACAGGGAATCGCAGCCTCGCATGGCAACATTTTGTTCCGAAGATTCGCGTAGTTGACCGCGGTTCGTGGTGGGACGTTCTCCCTTGACACCTCAGATCCGCGTGCCTAGGATGGCCCGGTTTCTAGGCATAGCACCGACGGTAGGGTCATCGACTCAATCGCTGCGGTTCACGAGTTGGAGCCCTGCAAACACCCAAACTAGCTTACGGTCGTGCGGCCGGGTAGGCGACTTCAAACACTTGACTAATCTCTTCCACCAATTGCCCGCCGAAATCGTCTGAGGTGGGCGTTACCGACGCGAGGTCCATCCATGAGCCGTGAAAAGGGTTGCGTATTGTTCCTGCTTTTCGCACTCACCCTGGCGGTGACGTCCGATGCCTGGGCGCAGAGACGGAAAAAGAGCAAGCCGGCCGGCGCCACGCCGGCGGGCGAGACTTCCTCGGGTTCCGGCGCGGCCGCAACCAAGTCCGTCAGTGAGGGCGGTACGCCCGAGCTGGAGCGAGCTGAGAAGTTCTACCAGCGCGGCGATTACTACATGGCCTCGATAGAGTTCAACAAGGCCATCGAGGGCGAAGGGGCGGGCGACGCGGGCGCGAAGATGCGCGCCGAGTTCATGATGGGCAAGACGCTGTTCAAGCTGAAGTTCTTCTCGGCGTCTTTGAGCTACTTTGATCGCATCGTCCAGAAGGGTCCCGCCCATCCCAACTACAATGAGACCTTGCAGTGGCTAGCGTCGCTTACTCACCAGCCGGTGGATACCGCCGTCGTTCTGGAAAAGATCGGAAAGTACAACCGGCAGGAACTGGAAGCCCCGCAGCTCGAAGCGGTGCGTGACGAGTTGTATTTCCTGCTTGGCAAGTACAACTACAACAAAGGCAAGTTCCAGGAGGCCGTTTCGCTTTTCAACTTGGTTCCGGACAAGAGCGCCTTCTACCCACAGGCCAAGCTGTTCGAAGGTGCGACCTACGTGCGCCAGTATACCGCCAAGCCCGCGGTCGAGGCCTTCAAGGCGGTTCTGCGGGCTGCGGAGGAGAGCCAGGATCCCAAGGTCAAGCCGTTCCAGGATCTGGCCAATCTCTCGCTTGCTCGGGTTTTCTACTCCACGGGCCAGTTCGAGATGGCGACCAAGTACTTCGACCGGGTTTCACCCGAGTCCTATGACTGGCCGAACAGTCTCTTCGAGGCTTCGTGGGCCAACTTCATGCTCAAGCAGCAAGGGTATTCCAAGGCCCTTGGCGACATCCACACCTTGCGCGCTCCCTTCTTTGAGTACTTCGTCAAACCCGAGTCCGTGGCGGAGGCTTTGACGGTCAAGGCGACCATCTACTTCTACAATTGTCTCTTCGAACGGGCTGCCAATTCCATCCAGGAGTTCAACGACTGGGTTCCCCAGGTGGCCGAAGGCCTCGCCAAGGCGCTGACCGGCAACCCTGCTAACGACCAGTTCTACGGGCTGGCGGTGAAGATTCGTGCCGGCAAGTCGGGCCTGCCTCCGGCGGTCGAACGGGCGGCGCGCGCGGTTCTTTCTGACCGCAGCTTGGTGCGTCGCTTTGACGCCATTCGTGAGTTGGACCGCGAGCTGGTTCAGCTCGAGAGGGCCGATGCGGCGTGGAAGAGCACTTCGGTGGCCACCAATCTGTATTCCGAAATCGGCGTGACCCGCGCTTTGGCGGTGAATGAAGCTGGCGAAATCGCTCGCAAGCGCGTCGAACGCCTGGTGAATGAGTTCCGCGTTCTCATCACCCGCGTGATCAAGATTGAGTACGAAATTCTCCAGGGTGAAAAAGGCTCGCTGGAGGAAGACGTCAAGTCCGAGTCGCAGAGCGACAGCAGCGGCCGCGTGAAGGACATCAGTAACGTCCGTATCGACGACGAACACGAGTTCTGGCCGTTCATGGGCGAGTATTGGCGTGATGAACTCGGCTACTACCGCTACAAGCTTCTCAATAAGTGCGTGCACGGAAGTGCGGGACCCGAAGGGGCGCCGGCCAGTGCAGGACAGGAAGGTGCAGTGCCTGAGGGTGACGAAGCGCCGGCACCGGCACCGGAATCGGCAGCACCGGCGGGCGAGTAACCCTGACCGGACCCAGATCAGCCAAGCAAGGGAAATGAAAATGAAGGATCATCGACGTTCCATTCGCTGTGCCTCGCTCGGCATCGTTCTCATCAGCCTGGGAGCGGGTTCGGGGACGGCATCTGCTGACGCAAAGTTCAAGAAGAAAGAGTTGGAAGTCCAGGGCGCGGCCCAGACTGAGCTGACAAAACCAAAAGAACCGCCCAAAGAACAAAAACAGACCGGGCCGGTGCTGACGGTGGAACAGTTCATCGGGCAACAGCAGGCGAAGATCCAGCAGATCACCGACAAGCAGATTACCCGCCTCAACCAGCTCATCAAGATCACGCCCAATGACGACCCCCAGAAGGCTGATTTCTACTTCCGGCTGGGCGAGCTCTACGCCGAAAAGCAGCGCTTCAACAGCCTCCAGGCGCGCAGCTTCGACGAGAAGATTTTCCAAGCCGAGCAGAAAAAGAACACCTCGCTGGCCGCGGATCTGAAGAAGAAACAGCAGGACGCCGAGAAGAATTCCGAGAAGTGGGCCAATGAGGCAATCAAGGACTACGTCGAGGCGTCGAAGCATTCGAAGTACGAGCGCATGGACGAGGTGTTGTTCCGCCTCGCCTACTTGCTGCAGATGATGAAGAAGGACGACCGGGCTCGGGAGTTCTTTCACCGTCTCATCAAGGACTACCCACAGTCGAAGTACGTTCCCAACGCCTACCTGTCTTTTGCCGAGTACTACTTCGCCAAGGGCGAGATGGAGAACGCGCTCAAGTTCTACGAGAAGGTGGAGCAGTTCCCCAAGTCGTCGGTCTATGGATTCGCCGTGTACAAGAAGGGTTGGGCCGAGATCAACCTGGGCAACTTCAAGTCGGCCCTGGGAATCTTCGTCAACGTGATTGAGCTTTGCCGGGCGGGCAAGATCGACAAGGCTCAGCGCGGCCCCTTGGAAAAGGAAGCCAAGAAGGACTTGGTCAAGGCCTACGCGCGTACCCCCGGCGCTGCTCCAGACAAGGCTTGGGAGTTCTTCCAGCGGATGGGTGGTGACTATGCCCCCAAGATGCTCGAGGCCCTAGCTGAGTTGTACTGGGAACAGGGCATGTTCCCCGAGTCGTCGAAGATCTATCGCAAGATCATGGCACTCAATGAGAAGTCAACGCGTCTGTGCGAGTGGCAATACAAGATTCTGCGCAACACGCTGTCGGCCGGCAGCAAGCGCGATCAGGTGCAGGAGGTCAAGCGTCTGGGCACGGCCTATGAGTACGTCCAGAAAATGGAAGGCATGAAGAAGGACGTGTTGACTGAGTGCAAGAACAACTACCACGACACCACGAAAGAGCTTGCCCTCATCTGGCACAAGGAAGCGCAGCGGACCAAGAACGCGGACACCTATCAGCTCACGCGCCTCATCTATAAGGAGTACCTGGATCACTTCAACAACGAGAAGGACACCCCGGAGATGACCTTCTTCTTCGGCGAAATCCTGTGGGTGACCGAGCAGTGGGCCGAGGCTGCCGAAACCTACACCAAGGTCGTCCAGTTGGATCCCAAGGGCAAGTACGTGAAAGAGGCGGCCTATGCGGCGGTGCTTGGGTGGAAGAATGCACTCAACATCGACGACTCAGGGGCCATGCCCGACAAAGACAAGAAGGACATGAAGCCACGCCAGATCCCGGCTGGCCAGCAAAAGATGATCGCGGCCTTTGACACCTACATCAAGTACGTGCCCGACGCGCCGGAGTTGGTGAAGATCAAGTACCGCAAGGCGAGGATCTTCTACGACTACAACCATTTTGACGATGCGGTGAAGCTGTTCAGGGACATCGTCGACAAGCATGTGACCGACGAACTGGCCATCTACTCGGCCAACCTGCTGCTCGACTGTCTCAACATCATGAGCAAGTACAAAGAGCTGCTTGCCACCGTGGAGAAGTTCTTGGGCAATCCTGTCCTGATGAAGGACGAGGAGTTCAAGAAGCAGATGATCGGCCTCAAGACCGACAGCCTGGTGGTGGAAGCCAAGCAGTACGAAAAGGAAAAGAACTACAAGGAATGCGGCACCTCATACGAGGCCGCCGCCGAGACCATTCCCGACCACCCCAAGCATGCCGAACGTCTCTACAACGCCGGCCTTTGCTTCCAGAATGCCCGTCTGGTGGGCCAGGCCATCAGGGTTCGCCAGCAGTTGATCGAAAAGCATCCGAAGGATCCGCTGGCCCAGCGCGCCCTCTTCCAAATTGCCAGCGGCTATCACCAGATCGCCTCCTACAGCGAGGCGGCCAGACGCTACGAAGAGTTCGCCACCAAGTTCCCAGGCGAGAAGCAGTCACGGGCCGCACTCGGCAACGCCTACACCTTCCGCATTGGGTTGGGTGAGTTCGAAAAAGCGGTCGACGACATGAACACCTTCGTCAAGTACTACGGAACCCGCGATGCACAGGACGCGGCCAACGTGGTGTTCCAGATGAGCGAGGTGTACGAGAAGCAGAACAAGACCGACGATCTGGTCAAGCATCTCACGGCCTACCTGAAAAAATGGGGAGCCAAGGGCGGCGTGGACAAGCAGATTCTTGCCCACTTCAAGCTGGGCGAGATCTCGTGGAAGCGTTCCTGTCCGCAGGAAGGCGTCAACGGCGCCTGCATCAAGGTCGAGCGCGTGACCGCGACCGGTCGGCAGAAGGTCTTTGCCGAGATCAACTCCAAGATCAAGGACAAGAAGAAGAAGCTGAAGGAGAAGCTGCGCACCCAGTGTGGGCCGCCCACCAGTTCGAAGATCACGGTCTACGATCGCAACTCCAAGTACGCCAAGGACGGCCAGGACCACTTCAAGGAGGTTCTCAAGCTGTGGAGTCACGGCGAGGCAGCCAAGAAGATACCGGGCGCTACCGCGAGTGAGCGTGCGGCGCGCGAGGTGATCGCCCGCTATGCGGCGGCCGGCTCGGCCTTCTACGGGGCCGAACAGCTGTACGAGCAGTTCCTGCGCGTGAAGTTCCCGGCCGGGCTCGATTTCCAGCAGCCCACCCAGTGGGACAAGCCCAAGGTCGCCGCGGCCAAGAAGAAGAAGTTCGAGGAGTCGAGCAAGAAGTTCCTCCAGTACATGACCGAGAAGACGTCTCTGGCTGAGAAACTGACGGGTCCCAGCGCCGACAAGAAGGGTCTGTATGACTTCGTGCTCGACCACCACGTCGCGCACTGGACCATCGCGGCCTCGGCACGCATCGGACAAGTCTATGCGGATTTCGTCAACCAGCTCTACACCGCGGATATCCCCAAGGATCTCAAGGAGCAGGACGAGTGGGGCAACCGGCCACGCGAGATCTTCTGCGACGCCCTTGTCGACAAAGCCGAGCCCATCGAGTCGAAAGCCGTCGTCGGCTACGACTTGTGCTTGAAGGCCGCCACCAAGGAGTCCTGGTACAACGAGTGGTCGACCATGTGCGAGGTGGAGCTCAATCAGATGAAGCCCGCTGAGTATCCCTTGGCGGCCGAGATGAAGCCGGAACCTGGCTATGTCTCGACGCCTATCACGCCCGGCGGTGTCATCCCGGACCTACCCGACAACCTACAGGTTACTTCCAAGGACTAGGAGCCAGCGATGATTACCCGTCGAAGTCTCAGAATGTGCTCGTCTCAGACCCTGTTTGGGTTTGCAGCCTTGCTTGCCCTGGCCGTCGGCTGCGCGACGGCCGGAGGTTCCGGAAGTCCCAAGCGGGAAGTCCTCCCTGACGAAGCGGAGGCGGCGCCCGGCCAGAAGTCGACCGGCGGCCTATCCGGTCCCGTCGAGGTTCCCCTCATCGCGCGCAAGCCGACCGATCGGCAGGTCACCGAGGAGGACAGGGCCGACTACGAGAAGGCCGTCGCGGATTACATGAAGGCCAAGAAGGGGGGGACCATCCCCGGCGACGATTGTTCCAGAGTGGCATCCGCTTTCAGGAAGCTAGCCGACCAGGTGCCCGCCCTTCTCGAGGCGCGCAGCAACGAGGCCGCGGTGTATCTTGAGTGTGGCAAGAAGGGCGACGCGGTCAGCATCTGGAAGAAGCTTACGGCTGCAGGCAAGCCCTTTGCGCCGGCCCTGGCGAATCTGGGCTACGTGAGCTGGCAGGAAGGGAACAAGTCAGATGCGGAGTCGCTCTTCAAGCGCTCGATCGAGGCTGATCCCTGGAGCGGCTCCATCGCCGCCCGCATCAACATGGCGCAGATTTACCGCGAACGGGCTCGCCTCGCGAGCGGCTCCGAAAAGAAGTCGCTCAACGACGCGGCGGTGAAGGAACTACGGCGCGTTCTCGCAGTGGATGGGAACAGCCTGCAGGCATACGCCGGGCTTTGCTTCATCTACTTCGACTTGGACTTGCCCGAGGCCGCCAAGCTGGTCGGTGCCCAGGCCATCAAGCGGGCGCAGGAAATCGCGACCGGCAAGTTTGAGGATGAGGCGACCGTCACGGATGAGTCGAGCAAGAAAGCCAAGAAGGGCAAGGGAAAGAANNACACCGAGGCGATCAAGAACTTCACCGTTGCGGTGGAGAGCGATCCCACCCTTTTCGAAGCACGGCTTAATCTGGCTGCGGTTTCGCTCAAGTTCCGCAACTACGACATCGCGGAAGAAAACTTCAAGGCTGTGCTCAAGGCCAAGCCACGCAACTACGAGGCGATCATAGGGCTGGGGGTTGCCTTGCGCGGCAACAGGAAGTTGGACGAAGCGGAGGCGAAGTACAACGAGGCTCGCAGTCTCGATCCGCAACGCCCGGATTCGTATTTCAATCTCGGCCTGCTCTATCAGGAGTACAAGGGCGGCAGCGACAAGCCCATGCTGCAGAAGGCACAGGCCTACTATCGGGACTTCCTGACGCGGGCACCTTCGCCCAAGGCGAAGAAAGACGCCGAGAAGCGCATCAAGGATATCGATGAGGTGTTCGTGGCCCTGGAAGAAGCGGCCAAGATGATGAAAGAGGCGGAGGAGATGCAGCGCAAGGCGGAGGCGCAGCAGAAGAAGATGGAAGAGGAAATGAAGAAGATGGAGGCGGAGGAAAAGCGCCAGCAGGAGCAGATGAAGAAGCAGGAGGAGGACGACAAGAAGAAGAAGGAGGAGGAGAAGGTCAAGAAGGCTGCTGACGCAGAGAAGGCCGTGGCAGACAAGGCCGCAGCAGCAGAGAAGGCCTGTGGCGGACAAAGCCGCAGCAAAGACCAAGGCACCTGCTCCTGGCGCATCTGCGACCGAGCCGGCTGCGCCGACGCCCCCGGCCGAGCCAAGTGCTGCGCCAGCGAAAGCCGACGACAAGCCCACAGGTGCCAATAACGCGGCACAGAAGCCGGCCGACAAGAAGAAGTAGGCGTGCCGCTGCGCTTCATCGTTCGAACTCGATCCATAATTGTTGGGAACCGAATTCGATCTTGGTTGTCAATAGGAGGCGAGCTTTCCGTGCTTGTCTTCCCATGCAGCCGAAGGAAGGAAGTTAACCGATGCGACTCATAGCAATGATTGCGGTTCTCACCATCGGGGGACTGGGTACGGCTCTCGCTCAAGAAAAGGGCGAGCAGTTCAAGTCCAAGACCGTCTACGATTTCGAAGACGACAACGTCGAGGGCGATCTGCAGCGGCCTGATGGCGAGTTGGTGAACGCCATCAACAAAGCCAAACATTCCAGCCTGATCGAGATTCGCAAAGACTTCATTCCCGAAATGCTCAAGTCGCTCGAAGACATCTAGCCGCTTGGGGCGCAGGCCCCTGTGGCGGGGTTCGAGAGCACAGGCGTGGCCACGGATGGCCATGGCCTGCTGTAACCGGAGGAGACCAAATGGCCAATGTCGCAGTCCCCGTCAAGTTCCAGATCTTCAGGGGAGATCAGGTCGTACGAGAAGAGATACTGACGGAGGCGGTCATCAAGATCGGCAAGCTGGCCTCCTCTCATCTGCGGCTTGACGACGAGTCTGTGTCGCGCATGCACGCCGTGCTGGAAGTAAACGGACCCGAAGACGTTCAGCTCATCGACTTGGGTTCAACCCGAGGGACGTTGCTCAACGGCGAGCGCATCGCCAAGGCCAAGCTGACGGCCGGGGATCAGGTCCAGTTCGGCGACGTTCGCGTAGCCATCACATTCGCGGCCGAAGAGGCGGGGGCGCCCACGCCCGCGCCTGTCGCGCCGGTGGTCGCCGCGCCTCCTGCCCCAGTTGCACCGCAGCAGTATGCGGCGCCGGTGCAGCCCTCGGCTCCTCCTCCTGCCGCCTACGCGGCCCCGGCGCAGTATTCAGCCCCTGCGCAGTATTCAGCCCCCGCACCCCAGGGATATGCTCCCACGGGATCCGGCATGGGCGGCTTCGCGAGCCACGCCGGAGCCGAGGTCGAGGTCCAGGATGGGACCCACGCCGTTGAGGTCCAGGCCGTGTACCGCGGCGTTGTGATTCAGACCCGCCATCTGTCTGACCCCACGGGGCGGAGCACAGAAGGGCAGTCCAAGTCGATGCTGGTCGCGGGCGGCGCCCTGATCGTGGTGGCCTTGGTGGCCTTCTTCGCCACCATCTTGAACCTCGGTGCGGAGAAGAGCCGTTACAACAAGTTCTTGGACGACGGCGGCGAGGGAAAGAACTTCCAGTGGAAGGCCCAGTCGCCGGCCATGGACTTTGTGGTCTTCGGCGGCATCGGCGCGGGAATTGCCCTGTGCTACATGGGCCTGAAGCGTCGGGGGAGGACCAACCCCAACTTCGTGGTGGGCGCGGCCGCGGAATCGGATGCGCCTCTGGGAACCGACTATATCGGCGGTCAGTCCTTTGCCTTGGTGTCCACGACGGGTTCCGATTTCCTTGTCAACGTCACACCGTCGATGACGGGTGAGGTTCTCATGGACAACCAGGTGGTTTCTCTGCCGCAGTTCGTGCAGCAGCGAGGCGCCAGTTTCTCCCTGGGCGACCGGGGCCGCGCGAAGATCAACTGCGGCGAGACCAGCTTCTTGGTGAGCGCAACGCCCAAGCCGCGTACCTTCCCGGTGCCCTTCCTGGTCTGGCGCTGGAGTGAGCAGGCCTACACCGTGGGTACGGCCATCGGTCTGGTGCTGTTCCTTCTGATGATCTTCTCTGTCCCGCCCGATCCCAAATCGCTCTCTCTCGACCTCTTCAACGCCGATAGTCGCTTCGTGAACTTCCTCATCAAGCCGCCCGAGGAGAAGGAAGAAGAGATTCCCGAGTGGCTCAAGAAGAAGGGGCCCGACGAACAGGGTGGCAAGGGCAAGCGGCACAAGGGCGAAGAAGGCAAGATGGGGAAGAAGACCTCCAAGAACAAAGAAGGTCTGTACGGTCTCAAGGGCCCCAAGGACAACCCGGATCCCCACCTGGCCAAGAAGCTTGCCGAAGAGCAGGCCAAGAACGCCGGCATCCTCGGCGTGTTGAAGATGGCCGAAGGCTCGCACCTGGCCTCCATCTTTGGTCGCGACACGGCGGCCGGGAACGATGCGGAGAACGTGCTCGGTGGCCTCATCGGCAACCAGATTGGTGAGGCGTACGGCGTGGGTGGTCTAGGTCTGGTCGGCACCGGGACGGGCGGCGGTGGCACCGGCGAAGGCACCATCGGCCTCGG
>PMBY01000225.1:0-1341 GCA_003153875.1 Myxococcales bacterium
GACAGCACGACGCCGGCTGCCTGCGCGCGCGCCACAAAGGCTGCGGCTGCCTCCTGCGGCGGAGCGAAAGACAGGATGCCCGCCCGATGCGATGCTGCCGGTCGTGGATCGCAGCCCCGCACACGCAGTTCTTTCTCCAGCGCGGCCAGCCATTCGGTCACATGGCCGGCGATGCGCGCGATGCCGGCTTCCAGCAACAGTTCGAGCGCCGCTTCTAGCCCATAGATCCCCATGCTGTTGGGCGTTCCCTCCTCCAGCTTGGCTGCGTCTTCGCGCAGATCGAGCGAGGGGTGGTCGAAATCGAGGGGGTGCTTGGTGCTCTTCCACCCAACCGCGACTGGCCGCACGCTCGGCAACAACGCCCGGTTGACATAGTCACAGTCTAGTATGTTCGGCTGGTCCGCACCTCTTCCCAGCCGATTTGAACACCGGCACGTCACCAGGGTCTTCCAATCGTCGTCGCGCGCACAACGTGGCCGCCCTTGTCGGACAAGGAGTCTACTCGGTTTGCAAAGTAGCGCTCCCGGATCAATGCCGGGCCGAGATCTTCGATCTGGGCAAAACCGAGGGCCGCGAGTCTGGCGTGGAGCGCGCCCGTTTCAAGATGGCTCTTGAATGTTTCACCCACAGATGCGACCCGTGCGGCGAGCGCCTTTCGGCCGGAAGTGTGGTCATCCTGGTCGGGGCCGGCGGCGCGGGAATTGCTGTAGTCGAACACGACGTGAGCGCCGCCCGGCAGGCTGGCGATGAAGGCGAGTGTCGAAAGCGCGGCTTGCTCCGTCAGATAGGGCACGACGCCCAACCACGTGAAAAAGGTTTGTCGCGTCGGATCGAAGCCAGCGGCGGCCAGACCATCCGCCAAGCTCTCCCGCTCGAAATCGACCGGAACAAAGGTGAGCGTGCCGGGCACCGGGATCGCCGCCTGAGCGAGCCGGTGACGCTTCCAGGCCTGGGTTGCTGGGTGGTCCACCTCGAGGATGCGCAGGCTTTCTGCAAAAGTGCTGCGGTAGGCATACGTGTCGAGCCCCGCGCCAAGCACCACCAACTGGCGGACGCCGCGTGCAACAGCGGCCGTCAAGGCATCCTCGGCAAAGCGCGATCTCACCGCAATGAAGAGCCGCAGCTTTCGTGCAGACAGATCGTTTTCCGCATTGCGGATAGCCGCTTCGGCGTCTGGCCCCAGGATGCGCACGGCCAGCGGATCGGTGAAAACACGACCGCGCTCCAGCACTTGGTGGACGGCGCGATGAACCGCTGCTCCAAGTGCAGTGCGACTTGGTTGTCCTGGCTGCATGGGAGAACCTGTCCCATACCACGGGAGCGAGATAATCTCCGATACGC
>PMBY01000225.1:1425-2530 GCA_003153875.1 Myxococcales bacterium
CGGCCGAGGACATCGTTCAGGAAACCCTGGTCGCGGCCTGGCAACGCCCGGCCGAGAACACCGGCCGTGCCTGGTTGGCCCGGGTAGCGCGGAATCTGGCGATCGACCGCTGGCGAAGCTCGTACCGTCGCGAGCGTCGCGAGTTGGCCGTGGCGGCTGCAGACATCGGCCCGGTCGCAAGTCCCGAGGAGCTTATTGGCGATGCCCAGATCCATCGCGCCGTGGCCGAAGTGGTGGCAGGACTCGAGGAGCCTTTTCGTCAGACCATCGTGCTTCGCTTTTTTCACGGCGCCTCATCGGTGGATATCGCGCGCGGCTTGCGCATACCCGACGGGACAGTTCGCTGGCGGATCAAGGAAGGGATTGATCGCGTACGGCGACAGCTGGACGCCCGCTACGGTGAAATCCGCAAGAATTGGGTGGCCGCCCTGTTGCCGCTGCTCCCACGGCCGGCAGCCACGGGGCCTAGCCGGGAAGGCCTGCGTCCTCACTCCCGCCTTGCGAGGCCGAGAATCTTTGACCTTCGCCCAGTTACTATCGCCACGGCTGTAGCTCTCATGGCGGCCGTGGTCGTGATGGTGGGCGCCATCGTGTCTCGCCATCGCCGATCGCCACCCCCGGCGGGCTATGCAGCGGCGGAGGGCGTGACCGCGCAAACGGTCCCAGGCGCGCAGAGAGCGATGCGGCTCAACCTCCCTGCGCTCGCCCCATCGCCACGCGAACCCGAGTCACCGCCCAGTGCGGGACCCGGACAAGCCGACGCAAGTTCACTGCTTGCGGAGTTGTTGCAGGCCATTCAGGGCAACACCTACGATGACTTTGTGGCCAAGGGTTCGGCCGTCTTCAAGGCCGCGGTCCAGCCCGCCATGTTGCGCCGACTCAGCACCAACCTGGGAGCGCGCCTGGCTACCGGCTTTCAGCCCACCTCGCTCGGTAGCCTCCGACGGCCAGGGGGCACGCTCTGGCTTTTTCGCCTCGAATTTGCCGACGGTGGCGATGATGCCCTCGTCAGCATGTTCACGGATGGCTGGCAGGTGGCCGGCTTCTTCATCGACGATCCGCAAACCAGAGAAAAGGAGAAATGAACCATGTCCATGCGCAACCT
>PMBY01000034.1 GCA_003153875.1 Myxococcales bacterium
CGGTGCGGCAGAGCACGATCTTGAGGCCGGGCTCGCCCAGCAAGCGCCGCTGCACCAGGCGGGCGATTTCCAAGGTCAGGTGTTTCTCGTACTGTTCGGGCTCGGCGGTGGGCGCCCCGCGGTTGGATCCGCCATGTCCCGGATCCAAGGCCACCACGAAGGGCGGCGCGCCGCTCGCGGCCGCGAGCCAGGCGCAGAGAATGCTTGCCACGGAGCTGTGAAACATTGGGGGCCCGTCCGGATAGGCTACCGCTGCGGTGACGGCTGCGCGACTATTGTGAGGATAAGGCCCTATACTGGGCCGGTCGTCCATGCCGAAAGCCATTCCCAGCCCCAACCTGACCGCCGTCCTGGCCCTGGCCGCACTGGCCGACCTTGTGCTCTACCGTCTCGGGTCGCATGTGTTTCTGCCCAGCCAACCCACCTGGGGACTAGCCCGCGTCCTGTCCGACGTGGGCCTCTTCATGTCCAACTTGGGCGGCGTCCTCGGCGTGGTGTTGATCGCCATGGTGCTGCTGCATGCCCTGCGGGGCGACACGATCTTTCCTCGCTCCATGCGCATCACGGTCAGCACCATCGGAATCTTCTTCGTGATCCTGTCTTTGATCGGTGTTCTGGCGCTGCCGGTTCCTGACCGCTACGTCGTCTACCTTCTCATCAGTCACGCTTTCTTGGCTGCGTTGGTGGCGGTAGGGCTGTGGCACAGGCGCTGCCCTGTCCGTCTGAAACTTGCGGTGACTTTGTTTGCCGCTCCCCTGGTTCTGCAAACAGCGACCAAGTTCTGTGAGCGCATGGGATGGTCGCCCTTTCTCGTGAGCCAGTGTGTCCGCATGGCACAGGCCAGCGCATTCTTCGGCTTGCTGCTGGCGCCGGTTCTGGTTCCCTCCCGCCCGCTGCGCGCCTTGCAAGTGGTGTCTATGGTTGGGGCCGGGTTGATCTCCTTCTGCCTTCTGTCCCTGGCCATGGTGCGATACTTCGGCCTGGCGCAGGTCGTCGCGCTTTATGGGCTTCGCTTCGACCTACCTGGCGCTGCTGGGGTCGTCGGCACGGCCTACGCGGCCATGGTCGTGGCGGCCTACACGAGCGTGACTGTGGCCGCAGCGGCCTGCCTCACCGGCGATGGGGTATCACGCCTGCTTGGCTACGGTCTTCTGCTCTTGGCAACGACCGGTCATCAGATCGTAGCCACCAACCAGACCCTGTTCTCGCTTTGTGGCCTGTGCGCCCTGGCCCTAGGCGCCATGCGTCTAGGGGATCCACCCAGGGCAGCCGTAGGCTCCCCAGGCGACTAGCGGCGACCGCGTGCGATCAGCTCGCGCTCGGCGCGGAGCCAGTTCTCTTGGTCATTCCCGCCGTAGCGCTGATAAATCTCAAAAGCGCGGGCTGCGATCTCTTCCTGCGTCGGTTTGTAAGAGGCGGTCGCCTTGGCCGCAGGAGCTGCCGGGGTCGCAGTCTTGGAAGGTGCTGTCTTGGGAGTATTCTTGTTGGCCATTTTGCAGTCCTTTGTGGTCCCAAGGTTGGACACGAAGGGCAGGCTGTCAAGAAAATCCTGACGGCTTGGACCTTGGTGGGGACGGCCGCAAATGCATTGCGCTAATGCATCCTGTCGCGCTTTTCCCGGCACGCGGCCAGCGCCAGTCACTGCAATTCGTCGAGCCTCGGCGCAGCTCGGGGTAGGCTGCGGCCGTGTTGTGGAACCTGTATGCGACTTGCTTCGACTTGGTGACCGGCCTTGCTCCCTACCAGGACATGCTCGACGAGGTGGTGGCGGAGCTGGACCTGCGGCCCGGCATGCGAGTGCTGGATGCAGGCTGCGGCACAGGCGCCCTGGAGGTGCGGCTGGCCCAGCGCCATCCCGACGTCGAGGTGGTGGCGGTTGACGCCTCGACCGCCATGTTGGCGAAAGCCCGTCGGCGGTCTTGGGCAGCCGGACCGCGTTTCGTGGCCTCGGACATCGATGATTTTCTTGCCACCCAAAAGGGACAGTTCGACCGTGTAGTGAGTGTGAACCTGATCTGGGCGTTGGCCAATCCGCGCCGAACCATCGAACACATGGCGGACTGCCTGGCGCAAGGCGGCCGCATGGTGCACACGACCCCACGTTGGCGTTTTCGCTTTGACCTAATTGTCCTTGGTCACCTGCGACGGACGCGTGGCGGGCGAGGGCTGCTGCGTGCCTTGGGCCTGCTGCCTGCGCTGGCCGTGGCCGGCCTGCTCAACCTGGCAATCGTCCTGCGGGTTCTCGCCGGTAATCATGCCTGGCGCGATCGCAGCCGCTGGCAGGCCGAGGGGTTGGCACGCTTGTTCTCGCATTCGTCGCTCGGGCCAGCCACCATCCGTCCCAGCTACGCTGGGCAAGGTTTTCTTGTCACGTGCGACAAGCAGGCCGCGCCCCTGGTATAGAAAGCGCCATGGATTTTCAGGAACTGATCCGCATTCGTCGCAGCATCAGGGCGTACCTCCCGACTGAGGTGCCCGAGGATATTCTGCACCGTGTGTTGGACGCGGGACGCGTGGCCCCCACCGCCTGCAATATCCAACCCTTCCAACTTCTGGTTGTCACTGACCCCGAGGTACGCGCCAAGCTCAAGGCCGCGTACCGAAGCGACTGGTTCTGGCAGGCGCCGGTGATCGTCGCCGGGTGTGTCGAGCCAGCCAAGGCTTGGAAGCGCAAGGACGGCTTCAACGCCGCCGAGGTAGACATGGCCATTGTCATGGACCACATCATCCTGGCCGCCACCGAAGAAGGCTTGGGCACTTGCTGGGTCTGTGCCTTTGACGAGCCCAAGGCCAAGGAAATCCTGGGCGTGCCCGACGGCGTGCGCATCGTGGCCATGACCCCGATGGGCTATCCCGCAGCCGAGCCCGTGCCCTTCGTGCGCCAGCCGCTACGCGAGCTGGTCCGCAGGAATCACTGGTAGTCGCCGCTTCTTCACGGCCGTGACCTGCGCCCGGGCTCACCTCGCCCGGCTGCGACCGCGCGGCCTGGACCGGGAAACTGCGCGGAGAGCCTGGTCGATGTCGTGGATGATGTCCTGGGACTCCGAATTCGCGCGGGCGCTGGTTGTAGGGCGTGGCAAAGGTGGAGTCGGAGATGACAGTGACCCCGGTGCCGGAGAAGATCCGCATCAGACCAGCATGGTTGCACTGTGCAACCATGGCAGGCTAAAATGGCATCATCCGAGAGGTGTCCCATGCCGATCCTGCACGTACGCAATGTTCCCAAGCTGACCTATCAGCGGATCCAGCAGCAAGCCACGGGGAGGCAGACTTCCCTGAGCGCCGAGGTGGTCCGTCTGCTCGACTATGCGCTCTACGACGTGGACTCCCAGCGGGCTCGTCGAGAGGTATTGGAGACCATCCACCGCCGTCGCCGGGCCTCGCGGCCTGTGAAGGGCAGGCCTGACAGCGTGGTGCTGCTCAGGAGAGACAGGTCGCGGTGAGCAAGCCGGTGCAGAGCCTGGTGCTCGACGCCAGCGTGGGCGTGAGGCTTTTCAGCAACGAGCAGGGAGCGGAAGAAGTGGCCCGCTTCTTGAATGGCGCCGCCGTCTGCCCAGACCTGCGCCTGTGCGTGCCCGAGCTGTTCTTCGTCGAATGTGCCAACGTCTTCCTCAAGCAGGCCCGGCGGGGTGACTACTCTGTCTCAGCAGCCAAGAAGAACCAGGCCGCGCTGCTCGCCCTTGCATTCAAGCTCTACCCAGTCGAGCCCTTTTCCAGCGACGCGCTCGAGCTGGCGGCCCGCCATGGCCTCAGTGCCTACGATGCGCTCTACGCCTGCCTCGCGCACTTCCTCAAGACGACGCTGGTCACCTGCGACGTTCG
>PMBY01000431.1 GCA_003153875.1 Myxococcales bacterium
CATCGACCTCACGATCGACCGTCAGATCGACCAGATCCTGACCAAGACCGCGAACATTCCCACGACCTACGCCGATTCCGGCCCGGGCCTGACCCCCGACGCTGCCATGCTGGCGCTCACCACCGAGGCCGAGGCCATGGTGGCGCCGATCGCCACCGCTCCGGTCACCACCTCGACGGGAATCATCACCAAGAGCCAGACCGCGGCTGGCGAAGCGCCGCTCGGCGACCTCATCGCCGAAGCCCATCGCGTGGCCATGTATGCTGACTTCGGCGTCACCAACCCGGGTGGCATGCGCGCCGACCTGCCGCAATCCTGCGCGACCACCCCGTGCACCATCACGTGGAACGACTGCTTCACCTCGCAGCCCTTCTCGAATCAAGTGATGGCCCTGACCCTGACCGGCGCGCAGATCTACGCCGCGCTCGAACAACAATGGACCGGCAGCAACAGTGGGTCGAACTCCAAGATCCTTCAGATCTCGGGCTTCACCTATTCCTGGTCGGCATCGGCCACGCCTGGCAGCCGCGTGGTTCCAGGTTCGGTTAAGAAGCTGGACGGCACGCCCATCGGCATGGCGACAAACTACGTCGTGGCCATGAACAACTACTTGGTAGCCGGCGGCGATGGTTTCGCTGCTTTCACGGGCGGCACCAATCGCGTCACCGGTCCCATCGACCTGGATGCCCTGATCGCCTACCTGCGCACGTTGCCGGCGCCGGTGAGCGCGTCCACCGACGGACGCATCACGCGGATGCCGTAGTACCTCGCGAACCTAGCATCGGGCCGACGTCTCCGCGAGGAGCGCCGGCCCGATTCCTAATTGCGCGGACTAGCGCGCTCTCACGTTCGCGCTGAGTATCCGGAGCGGGATTTCCACTCTGTTCCGATGCTCAACCCGTCGTCCGCTCAGGTCGCGAAGCTAATCCGCGGCGCTCGAACAAGAACTCGCTCTTTCGGCTAGCCGAGGTCATCTCCTTGACCTTGCGCTTGAGCGACGCTGCCATCTGAGCCAGTGCCCCGGGGTGATCGGCATTCTGTGCGGCTTGGCACGGGACAACTGCCACGCTCAGGGTGACCAGCGGCACCTCGACCGGCTGGCCACGGCGGTCGGTAGCGCGAAAGAAACCCCGCTCAACGTCCGCCGGGTCGAACAGCTCGACCTTCGCCCCATCGAATCCACGGCAAAGGGCTTCGACGCTTTCGGCGCCAACCGCGGCTGGCGACACGATGACGAAATCATCGCCGCCAATATGTCCCAGCTTGGCCTCCGATGACAGGGTCGGGAGGCTACGCGACAAGACGCGCGCCAGGCACCGAATCATTTCGTCACCGCGCAGAAAGCCGTAGCAATCGTTGTACTCTTTGAAGCGGTCGAGGTCGGCGTAGAGCACGTGGGCATTCGATTGATCGAGCGCGTTCAAAATCCAGCTTTCTATGCTCCGGTTGCCAGGCAGTCCGGTTAGCGGACTCGATCCTTGGGCCAACTGAATCTCCAGCGCGGTCGAGCGAATGATGATCTGTCGAATGGTGACAGTTCCGACTAAACTTCCCGCGGCATCGACAACGATCACGGGATCGTACAGCTCGTCGGGTGGCCGCTCCATCGCCAGCTTGGCCAACGCGGTCACGTTGATCGAATCTTCGACGATGAGCGGCGCCGGTCGAGACAGGTCCTCGGCGGGTCTCCATTGAAAGAGGTGGTAGCCAACGGGGCCGCCCGTCTTGGTGAAGTAGTGCTGGCGCGTGATGAGGCCCACGGGGCGCTCTCCGCGCAAGACGGTCAGGTGATCGAGTGCGGGCTGTTCGCGGAAAATGCGATTGACGTCCTCGCCCCGCTTCTCGTTTTCGTGCATGGTCCCGCAGCGAATCGCAAGGGGTCCGACCGTCTCGTTGAGGTCGGACTCGCGGTAGTGAAACTGGCGCGTGATCCGTCGCAACTCGACGCACGTTTCGTCGGAGACCTCGGGAGGCACGATGGCTGGCCGCGCGAACAGGAAGCCCTGGGCGTAGCGCACGCCCAAGCGCGCCAGGGTTTCCAGTTCCTCCCAGGTTTCCACCCCCTCGGCGATCAGCGACGCATCCAGGCTGGCCGAGAACGCGATCAGCGATTTTGTGAGGCGCTGCTTGTAGGAATGGCGATGAATGTCGCGCGACAGGGTCATGTCGAGCTTCATGAAATGCGGCGGGCATGTCATTAGGGTGATCAGGCCTGAGTGGCCGGCGCCCAGATCGTCGAGCGCGATCTTGAACCCCTGTTCCAGGTAGTAGCGAATCTGCCGCTCGAAAGCATCGTAGTCCTCGCTGGACGCCCGCTCGGTGATTTCCACGACGAAGTTTCGCTGATCGAGCCCCAAGTTCGCGAACTCGGCTTGCATGTGTCCATTGGTCAGGCCCGGGTCGCCGATCGCACTCGGGCTGACGTTGATGAAGAACGAACGTGATCGCAACGACGATGGGAACCGCGCAATCGTGCGCAATGCGATGCTGCGGCAGACTCCCTCAAGCCGTGACAGCAAGCCAAGCGTCCTCGCTTCGCCGAAAATCTCGGCCGCCGAAGGAAAAGACGCCGGGCCGCGCGACAAAACTTCCCACCCCAGCACCGTGCCGTGGTGCAGATCGACAATGGGCTGAAAATGCGGCGTGATCTGCCGCCTGTCGATGATGGTGCGAACGGCTTCCTCTCGGCAGTCGCCTCGCCCCTCGACCAAGTTGTCTTCTGGGGTGCTGTCCAGACCGTCCAAAGCGGTTCATCATACGCGCCATTATGTGGAACATTTGTGACGAATAGAAAAAATCGGGGACGCGCCCGGCACCGGAGATGTCCGGATATGTCGGCGGAGATGGTCGCTGTGGAGGAGAAATCTATGCACAGTTGTCACACGACTGTCACGCAGTCCATGTGACACTGCGTCCCTCCGGAGAGAGAACATGCAAGGACTTTCTGCAACCATTGCGATGGCCTTGTTCGTTGTCGCCCCACCGGCGGGAGGGGTCGAGGACACCCTCTCGTACAGCGGGTCTTCGACCATCGGAGTGGGCATCATGCAAGCGGGCGCCGTCAAGGTCTTCGAGGCCAGGACCGGCCTCAAGTTCGCCTCGGTCGAAACCATCGGGTCGAGCAAGGGCGTCAAAGCGCTGATCGAGGGCAAGGTAACCGTGGCAGGGGCGTCGCGGGCCCTGACCAGCGAGGAGAAATCGGCCAAGGTCATCGGCCACGTCATCGGCTACGACGCCATCGCGGTGTTCGTGCATGCCGACAACCCGGTGAAGAGCCTGTCCAAGGAGCAGCTCAAGGGGATCTTCACCGGGAAGATCACCCGCTGGAAGGAAGTCGGGGGCCAGGACGCACCAATCTACCCGAACGCCGAAATGCTGGGCCACGCAACCGTGCAGGTGTTCCGCGAGCTGGCCCTGGACGATGAGCCCTATGTCAAGGGGCTCAAGGAGTTCGATCAGCCGCTGGACCAGATCGTGGAGGTGGCCTATGACGCCAGGGGAATCTGCACGGTCAGCCAAGGACTGCTGGCATTGGTCAGCCCGGACTTGCGCAAGAAGGTCAAGCCCATCCTGATTGACGGCGTGGAGCCGACGGAACGGAACATCCGATCGCGCCTATACCTCCTGTCGCGTCCGCTGGTGCTGGGGACCATCGGCCTGCCCAAAGGCGACGTGAAGAAGTTCATCGACTTCATGCTGTCCCGCGAGGGCCAGCAGATCGTGGCGCGCAACTTCGTTCCGTTGAAGCGGTAGCAACCCCGCGCCGTGCAGTCCCGTCCAAGTCGCCCGGCGGGCGTGTGCTCGTCCGGCGCGCTCTGGCGCGCTGTCGCGCCTCCATGCGCAGGAGCAACTCGCGCACGCCGAACGGTTTGACCAGATACTTTCCAATTCGCGGGCTCGTGCGCCCGCCAGAAATTCCTCCATGATTTCAACGCTGCCGCTATTGCGTACGCGAAAGTCTGGAATGTCTCCGTGCGCAGCTTGGCGTGGCATAGGTACCCGAATTGCCGACAAGCGGTAGCTACGCCTACATCGGATTACAGGAAGCCTGAGATTCTCGAGCCCATCCAACAGTGACAGGATTGTGATCTTTGTCACACAATTGTCGTTTCTGCGACCTGGTAGCGCCTGCCGGTCCTCGAATACAATGCTCTAGCCTTCCCGCGTTCGCTCGCGCTCCGACGACACTATTGATCGTCACGACGGTCGGCCGCCGACTGTGAGCGAAGTCCGATAGCAAACGATTTTCCGCACAAGCAGCACAAACGGATCTCTGAGATTTGGATCAAAGTCATGGACCAGGCTCAACCGCATTTCAGTGTCATCGAGGGCGTCGCCCCAGTAGACGGCGAAGTTGCGTCGGAACCGCCGAAGACGCTCACAATGATCGAGCCAGCTTCTTCCGCCGCTGCGCCGCGACCGGTCAGCCGCAAGTGCCTGATCAACAAGCTCAACTACCTCAACTTCCAGAACAAGATCGTCTTGCTCGCCTTCGAGCACGCGAGGTATGGACATACACTGCGTGTGGAGGCCCGGCCGCAACCCTGCCAGGAGAACCGCCTACGATGCACCTGGGTCGACCCGAGCGCCGCCCGTGCCATCTCCAGGTACTACGTCTTCTCCGCCCTGTTGATCCCGGACGAGCAGAAGCTGTTGCAGGGTATTGGTCAGGTGACGTCGATGGACGAGGAGGGGATCGTCATCGAGCTTCCCGAGGAATGCACCGAGGTCCACTCCCGCAGGGTCGTGCGGCACCCGTGTAGAGGCATTCAGGTTCAGCTCTTCAAAAGCGGCTCCCGTTTCGAGGGCACGCTCGTCGATTTCACCCCGATCTCGTTCCGCGTGCGCGTTCGCTCCTC
>PMBY01000421.1:0-510 GCA_003153875.1 Myxococcales bacterium
GCGATCGGCGACCAGCCCGCCTTGCGCAATGATTTCCACTGAAGACGGAACCATGGTGCGAATCGCCGGCAGCAGCAGCGGGTAGTGCGTGCACCCGAGCAACACGCGGCTCGGCGGATCGGGCGCCGCGAAAAGCGGATCCAGGTTCTTGTGCAGAAAATACTCGGTGCCAGGCCCTGACAGCTCACCCGCTTCGACCAGGGGAACCCACAGCGGACACGCCTGCTGAATCAGGCGCAGCGCGGGTGCCAGTTTTGCCAGCTCCAGTTCGTAGGAGCCGGAGGCAACGGTTCCCACTGTGCCCAGCACCGCCACCGTGCCCGTGGTGAGGGCCGGCTCGGTCACGCCCGGAATGGCGCCCGGGGGCAGTCCGGCCAGCGCTTCGGCCGAGGGCCGCACCACACCCAGGATGCGCCGGTCCGGCCGGTGCGCAGGCAGGTGCCGTTGCTGGAGGGTGCGCAGGGCTTGCGCCGAAGCAGTGTTGCACGCCAACACGACCAAGGGACAACC
>PMBY01000421.1:547-8979 GCA_003153875.1 Myxococcales bacterium
CCTCCGAACCCGGAATCGAAGACGCCAATCATTTTAAATGACCGGTCGTGATCTGGGGACCGCAGCACCTGGGATGGGCCTGAATTGCAGGGCCCTTGCACCCGGATTTCTGCCCATCAATGCGGAGCGGCGGTCAGCCGGCACACTTCTCCCTCTCCCAACGGGAGAGGGCTGGGGTGAGGGTACTGTGTCGGACGTGAACCCATGCCGCGGACTTGAGGCACGACACCGGCGTCGCTTCAGCGTCTGGCCCAGGGAAAACATCACCCTCACCCCCAGCCCCTCTCCCGACGGGAGAGGGGAGAAGAAAGTGCTTGTCCTCGAATTGCGACCGATCATTTCACTCTTCGACTAGGGCTGCGTAGTCATCCGACAACATGAACGCGACCATCTCCCGCAATGCCGTCGAGCTGCGCACCCGCTCCTGTCTTGTGCCCTCGTCGGCCGGGGAGGTTCCCTCGCGCTTGAACTGACCGGTCAGCGCGCGCAGCGCCACCAAAGGGCTGCCACAACAGAGCAGTCCGACCCGGTCAGCGGTGTGGCGACAGCCCCGCACGTAGCCTTCCAGATCCGGCGGCCGCGACAGCGCCTCGCCGGCATCGACCAGCAGGTCGGCACGGACCTTTCCTGTGGGCATGAGCCTAGCGATCTGGGGCTGGGACAGCAGCGCCGCCCAGGTGGCTGCGCGCTCGCTCTCACTGTCCGGCTCGCTCACTTCCCCATCGGAGCCTCCCATGGACACCACGCGAATCACCCCGCGCAAAAGCCCGCGCAGATTGTCGACCGACAGACGCGCCACGGCCAGCGTTCCCGCTCGCGCCTGCTCCAGCGCGCGCCCCACGAAGAAGCGCAATTCGCCGTCATCCAGTTCCTCGGCCCGCTGTCCCATGACGACTGTCAGCGGCTGCGTGGCGGCGAAGGTGACATCAGCCCCTGCACCCCGCACCACGGCTCGCGAAACCGGAGCTCCCAACTGGTCCCGCAGCTCCCGGAAGACACCCTCGGCCTTGGGCTGCAGTGGAGTCCCTTCGACGGGAGCGCCCCCCGCACGAGGCACCTCGGCCAAGGCGGGCGCCAGCGCGCGCAGCACGCGGCGCAAGGGCCCGTGGCACAAGGGATGCTCTGCCACCGTCGGGCTCCAGGCAGCCGGGAGGGCGAGATTCTGTGCGCCCAGGCTCTCGATGCTGCCCTTGAGCGCCAGATCCGGATCGAGAAACAGCGCCAGATCCCGCGCCGCGCGCGCCACGGCCAACCGACCGCAGCGCTGTTGCGAATAGGCCGCGAGCAGGGCGAGTCCGACATCCGCCGGATCGCCCAGCACACCGCGAAGCGCGGCGGCGCACAAGTCCGCCTCGAATTGCAGCGGCGTGGTCGTACGCACGGTCGCAAGAACCGCGTCCAGTTTCTCGAAAATGCCTCGCTCGTCAGGCAGCTTGCGCACGCCGCTTTCACTGCCGCCGGATACAGGCACGGTCGGCGCGGCCGGCTTGTGGGTCAGGCGAACCAACTCGCCCAGACGGCGGGCTACCGGGTCGACCTCGAAGCGCACCTCGGCCAGCGCGCTGCTGACGAGTTCCTCTTCCTTGCCGGACAGGATGGCGGCCACCGCGACCAAGAAGGGAAGGTCCGACTCGCCCGGCAGGGGCCGCGCGGTCGTGCGAAGCAGGCCACTGCCCACCTCGGCCAAGTTGCTGAGATCGCCCCGTTCCCAGTAGTAGGTCACCAGGCGAGCCAGCGTNNCCAGGTCGCCCAGGGCAACCCGCAGAATCTCTCCCCTGCGATAGAGGACCTCGGCCTTCTTGGGTGGATCGTCAAGCTTGCGGGCCAGGCGCTCACAGGTCGTGGCGGCTTCGCGCTGCAGGCCCAGCCGCTGATAGGTTTCCACCAGGGATTCGAGCACTCCGGTGCTCTCGGAATCGCTGGCCAACGCCATCTCCAGGCTCTCGCGTGCGGCCACAAGATTGCCGAGGGCTAGGTAGCTTTCGCCCAGTCGCTGCCGCGTGTCGGTCAGACTCGCGACCGCATCCCGCGGCAGGAGGCGGAGCACCTCCTCCAACTTGGCGACCACGCCGGCGTGGTCGTTGCGCGCGAGCGCGAAACCCGCCAGCGCCTCGCGCGCGCCCGCATGGTGCGGATCCAGACGGGCCAGCTCCTGGTAGGCGCCCTCCGCATCCGCAGAGTCCCCGAACATCTCGGCCAGCTCGGCACGACGCAAGGCCAGCTTGTCAGGAGCGATCACCGCAGCCGCGTCGGGTGACTGGGCCAAATGCGCATAGGCCTGGCGGGCCTGGTCCCATTCCTGTGCGCGGTAGGCGAACTCGGCCTGCGCGGCCAGAGCGCTCGCATGGTTGGGCGCGAGGGTGAGCGCCTCATTGAGCAAAGCCCGAACCTCGTCGAGCTGGCCCTTCCCGGCGGCCAGGCGCGCCTGCAGCGTGAGCTGGCCGGCGCGGGCCGGCGCCGCACTGTCGAGAGCACTCGCGCGCGCCAGCTCCTCCTCAGCCAGGGATGCGTTCCCGCCCCGCTCTGCAACCTCGGCCTGGGCCAGGTGCCAGCGCGCATGACACCAGGCCGGCAGCCCCGGCATTTCCTGCAACAGGGCACCCCAGCATCGGTTGCGCTCCTCGATGTCGGAGAGCCTTCCGTACACGTCGAACAGGGACTCGGCCAGCGCCCCATCCGAGGGACTGGCACTGTGAAGCTCCTCCAGCATCGCCCGCGCAGTTGCCGTCGACACCGTGGGACGCATCACCACCGCCGCCAGCCGGCGATCGACGGCGTCCCGGGCCGCGCGGTCGTCCTTGCGGAGCGCCCGCAAGCGTTGCCAGCACGCGATCGCGTCGATGGTGTCGCCGGCCTTCTCGGCCAAGTCGGCCCGCAGATCCAGCGCATCGGCAGGCAAGACGGCGCTCCCCACCGACTGCAAGAGCATAAGCGCGGGGCCTTCGCCCTCGGGCTGGGCCAGGTGCAGCCGGGCTCGCTCGAAGAGCAGGGCCGCCGCCGCTTGATCGGTCTCGTCGTCGACCCGCGCCAGCAACAAGGCATCCGCCTCGTCCAGCGCCCCCTTCTTGGTAAGAAGCGCGCTGAGTGCCTCGCGGGCGACGCGCGAGCCTTGCTCAACCAAACGCCGCAGGATGGTCTCGGCTTGGGCGCGGCTGTCGTCCTTCTGGGACAACAGGCCGGCCAACTCCAGCCCGGGGGCTTCCAGGTTCAGGCCCTCAGGGGCCGGCTGACCAGCAAGAGCCGTCCACAACCGCTCCAGCAGCAGCGCCAGCTCGTCGCTGCGCGACTGCTGGCGACAGAGGGCAGCCAGACGTTCGAGGCCGCGCACATCCTCGGGAGCCTGCTCCAGAAGGCGGCGACAAGCCGCCTCCGCCTCGTCGACCTTGCCCAACTGTAGCAGCACCTCGGCCAGTGCCCGCGTGACCGCGACGCGCGCCGGACCGTCCTCCAGCGCTTGCTCGCGCAGAACCAGGCACCCGGCCAGCGTGGTTCCTTGGCCGAGCGCCTGCAGACCCTCGACCAGCACAGCCACCGGCGCCCCCTCGGGCTCAAGCGCGAGGGCCGCGGCGAGCGCGGCCTCGGCCTGGGCCGCCTGGCCCGCTTGCTGTGCGACCTGGGCGATGCGCAGGTTGGCCTCGCCCGTCACAGCCGGCGTGCACGCCGGACGACCAAGCAACTCGCGATACTCGCCCTGGCTCTCCTCCCGCTCGCCGGCGCGCCAGAGCAGGCGGGCCAGGCCCAGACGCGCCTCCGCGTTGCCCACATCGAGATCGAGCAGCACCTGGTAGGTGGCCACCGCATCCTTCTCGTCCCGCAGCCGGTCTCCCAACACCAAGCCCAGACGTTCCAGCAGCGCTTTCGCCTCGTCGGGCCTCACCTCGGCCAGTCGTCGGTGCAACATCTGGGCGAGCCCAGTCCAGTCGCCAGTCTCGCCCGCGATCGCCTCCAGGGCATCCAGGGCCGGCGCGCAGGCCGGATCCACGCGCAACGCCGATTCCAGCAAGCTCACCGCCCCGTCGCCCGCCGGCGACGTCTCGTGGACCAGACGAGCCGCCTCGCACAGGCACGCCGCCCGTTGTTCGGCCGTGTCTGGGGTGCGCGCATCGGCGGCCCACGCCTCCAGCGTCTGCGCCGCCCCTCGGGCGTCGCCTCGCTGTGCATAGATGTCGACCAAGCGTTGCCAGGCCACCTGCGCGATGGCACCGGGCGCTTCGCCCTGCAGACACTCGTGCAACCACTCGATGGCAGCCTCCTCGTCCCCCAACACCAAGCACAACGAGGCCATCAGGCGCGCCGCCTCGGCACGCGGCACGGTGGGATCGGGCCAGTGTTCGCGCAGGAGCAAGTCGTCGAGGGAGTCCACCGCCTTGGCGCAGAGGTCCGGCTCGCCAGAAGCCACCGCCAACTCGGCCATCTCCACGGTGGCGCCCGCGTCGTCCGACGATCCCGGCTGGGCGTCCTGTGCCCGCCGCCCCAGCATGGGCAAAATCTCGTCCCATCGCCCTTCCGCCCCCAGACGCAGGGCCAGCGCCCGAGCCGCGGGGCCAAGCGCCGAACGATGGGCGAGCGACTCTTCCAGTGCCCTGGCCGCGCGGTCCGTCTGTCCTGCCCGTGCCCACTGGTGCGCCGCCGCCAGCAACGCGAAGGCGCGATCCATGCGCGAGCCGTCGCTGCTCGCCGCCAGCCGCTCCCACAACTCGGCCGCCACACCCGGGCGACCACTCTCACTCGCGGCGATGGCTTGGGCCGTAAGCGCGCTGGCGAGCCCGGGCCAGCGTAGCAACGCAGCCGAGGCCGTCGTCTCAGCCTCGGGCAACGTCTCGGTCGCCGAGGTGAGCAGATTCAGCAGACGGGCTGTTCCCGCTTGATCCCCAGTCTCCAGCGGTGCCGACTGTCGATAGCTCTCGATCGCGCGCGCCACGTCCCCGGCCAGCAGGGCACTCTCGGCCGTCGCCAGCCGGCTCATGGCCGCGGTATAGTCGGCCAGCCGATCCGGCGTGGCCGGGGAGCCTGCCGCGTCGGGGGCATCCTGCGACGGGAAGAAGGCAACCGTGAGGCGCTGCGAGGCCGCTTCGGCACGCAAGGCGGTACCGTCCAAGTGGTGGCGCTCGGGCATGCGCCACCCGTGCATGGGCAAAAGGGCAAGCAAGGCCAGCTCGCGCACGTCGATCTCCAAGTCGGTCGCACCCTCGAGGTGCACCAGCGGGGCCACGCCGTCCTCGGGCTCGGGGGACGGGGCAGCGCCCAGGGCCATGAAGAGCGCGGCCACCAACAAGGGCGGAGGCACGGGCAGAAAACCGTACACCCGCACGTCGAACAGGGAGAGTCGGGCGCAACCCGGCTGCACCATGGTGAGCGCACCGGTGGCGGTGAATTCGGCCTGGCGATCCCCGAGCACCGCCCGCGCTCCGATACGAACCAGGCCATCCTCGATCTCCACCTCGGGGCCGAAAAGGCCATAGTCCGCCAGGCGCGCCTCTCGCAAGAAGCCTGTCAGATCCTTGGCCTCGAACGACACCCCCAGCTCGCGCAGCCTGAGGCGATAATTCTTGAACCGGGTCACTCCCCCCGACAAATCGAAGGGGAAGCGCAGGTTGGGGATCTCCAGCTCCAGTTTCTCCACGCGGCCAAAGGCAGGGATGTCCCGAGCCGCCAGGCTGAGAAGCCCTCGCCCTTCGACGAAAGTAAGTCGGAATGCCCCTTCGGTGTCAGCCATGGTCCGCTTCCGCACTGCCATTGTAGAACAGTCGGCCGCGGCGTCCACCGAAGGTGACAAGCAGCAGAACGCTGAACAGAACCCCCAGCGAGCTGGTGAGCAGGGGCACCTGAACCATGAGGGTGGAGGCCAGCTGGGCCAGATCGACCGACGCGGGGGGCGTATCCCCGGCTCGCGCGTGGGCCTGGGCAGACACTTGCTGCAAGACTGGCAAGGCGCCTGCCACTCCCTTGCGCACCACCATGAGCAAGAAGACACCGGTGCCCCCGTGCAAAGTCAGCCCGCCCCACCCCGCCCACACACTGGCATGGCGAGCCCGANNTGGGCCCGATCCACGGCCTCGTCGAGGGCGATCTGCCCGCGGATAAGCACCTCCTGCTCGGCGTTGGCCAATCCGTCCAGGCTGACCTCGGCCATCGAGCGCCCGGTGACCAGTCTGCGCAGGTCGGTCAGGCTGCCCAGAAACAGACGCGCGCCCGCCAACAGCATCAGCACGGCAAGCACGGTGACCCAGCGGGGCCGTCGCGTCGGCAGCCGAGAGGACTCGCCGGAAGGCCGCCTGGTCCCGTCCCGTGGAACCTGGTTTCCGTTCATCGGCTCGGGCGGGACGTCACGCTATCCTCAAAAACTCGGCGGCGAGCAGGGTTCGTAGGCCACCGCGCCCTCGGGCCCGCCCTCGTATCGCAGCAGATCAAGGTTCACGTCGATTTTCTTGGCTTCTTTGACCTCCAGACACCGCCGCCGCGCCCAATCCATCACGACCATCTGCGCTTTCCGCTGGGCGGCGTCGTCTGCCAGACGCTGCTTTTCCTTCTCGAACTCGGCCATGTCGGGCTTCATGTGCTCCTTGAGCTTGACCACGATGAAGCTGCCCAGTTCCTGGAATGGCCCGGCCAGGGGTGCTTCGCTCGACAGCTCGAAGGCTGCCTTGGCCAGCGTGGCCGCGGGCCCGACGCCCTGCACCATGGAACCACGACGCGAATAGAGTCCGGTTTCCTCCGCATGAATTACGTCATTCTTGCTGGCCTTCTCGTCGTTCTCGGGGGCTGGGAAGAGATCCTTCAAGCTCTTGCTGGGCGCGGCCTTGGCCTTGGCCAGGGCCGCATCGGCCGCGGCCTTGGCGCGCGCCTGCGAACGCTCCTGGCGCAACTCCGACTCGGCGATCTCCGGGCGCGCCTGCTCGAAGGTGATGTCGCCCTCGCGGGTGGCCTCGGGCACAACCAAGGCCAGGCCGCCCGCGATCTTCACCGGTCCCACCAGCTCGCCGTCCTTGGCAGCCCACACCTTGTCCTCGACCTCAGAGCCAAGCGTCGTGCCACCCTTGCGTTGCCATCCCAAGTCCCCTCCCCGCGCGCGGCTAATGGCATCATCAGAAGACGCCTTGGCCAGCTTGGCCAGTGGCTCGCCCTTGCGCACGCGCCCAGCCAGGGCATCCGCCCGCTTTGCCGTCTCGGCGGTCTTGTCCGGATCAGCGTCGCTGGGGATCCCGACCATCAGGAAGCGCAACTTGCGTTGCCTGGGCTGCTTGTCATAGAGCGCCGTCTTCCTCTGGTCGTACAGCTTCTTCAACTTGTCGTCGTTGGCCTTGCTCCAAGTCGCGATCTCGTCGGGCCGCAGCTCGACCTCGTTCTCGTAGCGGTGAATCGGGAAGCGCAGGTACTCCAGGTTGACCCGGTCGGACTGGCGCAGGTAGTTCTCCTTGACCTCGTCCGCCGACACGCCAATCCCCGCACGCAAGAGATCGCGCATGCGGGCCGCCATCAGCTCACGGCGCTGCTGCTCGATGAAGGACTTGGGCGACATGCCCAGGTGGTACTGCACGAACTTGCGGAAGGCGTCGTAGGAGAACTTGCCTTCGCTCTCCACGTAGGGAAGCTTCTGTTCTCGCCCCATGCTCATCATCTTGGCTTCGGCGATCAGATCCTCGACCTCATCATCGCCCACGCGAAAGCCCAATCGGGCGGCCTCGGCGGCCAACAGCTCACGATCGATGAGCAGATCCATGATGGTCTCTTTCAGCCGGATCTGCTTGGCCTGCTGGGGAGAGATGGATGCGGCGTTGAGGATGGTGTAGGCGTACGTCCAATCCTTGAGGGTCAGGACGCGGCCGTCCACTTGGGCCGCGGCTTCGGTCACCCGCTGGGGCATTCGCATGCCACAGCCGCCGATGGACTGCGGGCCGAAGTTGACAATGAACACAACAATCACGATCGAGAACAACAGATAGATGAGCAGGGATCGGGACTGTTGACGCATCTGCTCGAGCATTTAGCAAGGCCTCCGTTTGACTGGACTATGTGGGCTGAAAGGTGCGGCAATCTAGCACGGTCGCCAGGCAAAACGCACGACTGGTGACGCAAACCGTGGTTGGCGTATTGCGCGGCGGTGTGATAAGACCGCAGGTCTAGTGGTCTGGCTATGCGTGTAGTCTCGATAGCCAGGCCACCGGCACACGGCACAAGCGAATGCTTCTCGATTGGGTCTACGGTCTTTTCTCGAACGACCTTGCCATTGATCTTGGCACGGCGACCACGCTGACGTTCGTACGCGGCAAGGGAATCGTTTCCAACGAGCCGTCGGTGGTGGCGGTTCAGCGAACCGGCAACGGCACCAAGAAAGTGCTGGCCGTGGGCAAGCAGGCCAAGGAGATGTTGGGCCGCACGCCGGGAAACATCGTAGCTGTGCGACCCATGAAGGATGGGGTCATCGCCGACTT
>PMBY01000421.1:9055-9692 GCA_003153875.1 Myxococcales bacterium
ATCCGCGTGGCCGGCGACAAGATGGATGAGGCCGTGGTGGCTTACATCCGGCGCAAGTACAACCTGCTGATTGGCGAGCGCACCGCGGAGCTGGTCAAGAAGCAGATTGGCAACGCCTACCGGCTGGACGAGGTCGAGTCCATGGAGATCAAGGGCCGCGACCTCATCGCCGGCGTGCCCAAGACCGTCGTGGTGACCAGCGACGAGATCCGCGAGGCGCTATCCGAGCCGGTGGGTGCCATCGTGGAGGCGGTGCGCTCGGTGCTGGAGCGCACCCCACCCGAACTGGCCGCGGACATCGTGGACCGCGGCATCGTGCTCACCGGGGGCGGCTCGCTCCTGCGCAACCTGGACGTGTTGCTGCGCGAAGAGACCGGATTGCCAGTCATGGTTTCCGACTCGCCCGAGTGCGCCGTGGTGCTGGGCACCGGGCGTGCGCTCGACGAGCTGGCCCTACTCAAGGAAGTCGCCCTGCAATAGTCCACCGTTTCGAGTGGATCGTCTGCTCTGGCCGCCTTACATTTGCTGTCGCTGTGCACGCAGGAATGCTCCCGTCGGGGCACCGACAGAAAGTTCGCGAGGCGGTGATCATCACGGCGGCCTTTCTCACCGCCTTGTTCCTGCTGCGCCAGAGCGC
>PMBY01000215.1 GCA_003153875.1 Myxococcales bacterium
GGCTGGTGGGCAAGGAGATCGGGGCCGTGGCTGTCGAGGGCGCACTGCCCACGACCGACAACGTGCTCGCGGGCCGCTACACCCTGGTCCGCCCGCTGCTGTTCGTCACCAAGGGCGCCGCCAATCCCGCGGCGCAAAGCTTCGTCGATTTCGTGCTTTCACCCGCAGGGCAGAGACTGCTTGAAAAGGAAGGGCTGGTGAGGGCCCGATGAAGCGAGACAAGTTGATCGGCGCGATGCTGCTCGTGGTGGCGCTTTCCGCTATCTCGGGGCTCGCGCTCATCGCCGCTTTCATCTTCCGGGAGGGTGTGCCGATCATCCTGCGGGTGGGCGCGGGGCAGTTCTTTTTTTCCACGGACTGGGAACCGAGTCTCGGGCACTTCGGTATCCTATCGATGATCGGCGGCTCACTCGCGGTCACCGCGGGTGCGGCGGTCATCGGCGTCGTCTTCAGCCTGGGCCTCGCCATCGTGCTCACCCAGTTCGCCCCCCCCGGACTCGCGGCGGCCTTGAAACCGGCCATCGAGCTTCTGGCGGGGATTCCTTCCGTTGTCTACGGGTTCGTGGGCGTGGTCACGCTGGTGCCGCTCATCCGCCACCTGCTCGGGGGGCCGGGCCTCTCGGTGCTGGCCGCCTCGATCGTGCTTGGGATCATGATCTTGCCGACCATCACCAGTATCGCGATCGATGCATTGCAGGCGGTGCCACGGTCCTACGTCGAGGGCTCGATTGCTCTGGGCGCCACGCGGTGGCAGACCGTCACCATGGTTCTTTTGCGAGCGGCGCGGTCCGGTCTCGTGGCCGCCGTGATCCTCGGAATGGGTCGGGCCATCGGGGAGACGATGGCCGTGATCATGGTGGCAGGCAACGCCCTGGCTCTTCCCCACAGCCCACTCGACCCCGTGCGCACGCTGACCAGCAACATCGCACTCGAAATGGGTTATGCCTCCGGGGATCATCGCCAGGCGCTCTTCGCGACGGGCGTCACGCTTTTCGTCATCATCACGCTGCTCAACACCGCCGCGCTTGCAGTGTCGCGCCGGCGCGCCGGGAGGAGGCGGGTCGGATGAGGGTTTCGCCGGCCAACACCCAGCGCGTCGCCGTGGGCTTCATGTGGGTTCTTGCCGCGATCACGTTCGCCGTGCTGGTCTTCATCCTCGCGTTCATCCTCGCGCACGGCTTGCCCCACGTGACGTGGAGCTTTCTCACGCAATCTCCGACCAGCATGGGACGCGAGGGCGGCGTCTTTCCCATGATGGTTGGCACGATCCTCGTGGCGGGACTGGCGGTGCTGGTGGCAGCCCCGATCGGTGTGGCAACCGCGGTCTACCTGACCGAATACACGCGAGAAGGGCGGCTGACTGCCGTGATCCGCTTCGGGGCGGACTGTCTGGCCGGCGTCCCCTCGATCATCTTCGGGCTCTTTGGCTTCGTCTTCTTCGCGATTACGCTGGGGATGGGGCTTTCCGTTCTCTCAGGCTCGCTCACCCTCGCGCTCATGGTGCTGCCGACCATCATACGCACGAGCGAAGAGGCCATTCGCTCCGTGCCCACCGCCTATCGGGAAGTCAGCTTCGGTCTCGGCAGCACCCGCTGGCAGACCGTTATCTACGTGGTCCTGCGCTCTGCCCTTCCAGGCATTTCTACTGGTATCGTGCTGTCGCTCGGTCGGAGCATCAGCGAAACCGCAGCCGTAATGTTGACCGCGGGTTCCGCCCTCCGTCTGCCGCGCTCCCTGTTCGATTCTTCGCGCACGCTCGCGCTGCACTTCTACATCCTCTCACGCGAAGGGATCTCGATGCCGAATGCCTACGCGACGGCGTCCGTTCTCATCATCGCCATTTTGGCTCTAAACGTGCTCTCCTACTGGCTGATGCGCCGGTTCGTGGCCAAGGTGGGGCGGTAGTCATGCAGGCGCCGAAGATCCAGGTGCAAGGGTTCACCGCCTGCTTCGACGGAAAGCCGGCCGTAAAGAACCTCGACCTGGAGATCTTCCCGCACGAGCGTCTCGCCATTATCGGACCGGCCAGCAGTGGCAAGACGACCTTCCTGCGTTCCCTCAATCGCCTGAACGATCTTGACCCCGGCTTCACCCACAGCGGGGAGATCCTGCGCGACGGCAAGAACATCTACGATGCAGACGTGGATGTCGCCGAGCTTCGCCGCAAGATCGGCATGGTCTACGCCGTGCCCGTGCCGCTGCCGTGGTCGATCTACGACAACCTGGTCTATGGCCTGCGGCTGGCCGGCATTCGCGACCGCGCCACGCTGGACGAACGCGTGCAGGCGGCTCTCGGGTACGCCGTGCTGTGGGACGAGGTCAAAGACCGCCTGCAGGAGCCGGCCAACGTCCTCTCGGGTGGCCAGCAGCAGCGGCTGTGCATCGCACGGGTGCTGGTGCTCGAACCCGACGTGCTCATCCTGGACGAGCCCTGCTCTGGCCTCGATCCGATCTCCACCGGCAAGATCGAGGACGCGCTGGTCGCCCTCAAGGAGAGAACCTCCATCGTGCTGGTTACCAACAACACCAAGCAGGCCGCCCGGGCCTCCGACCGCACGGCGTTCTTTCTCCTCGGGGACCTCATCGAAGTCGGCCCGACCGCGCAGCTCTTCACCAAGCCGACCCAGAAGAAGACCAACGACTACCTGGTGGGGCAGTTCGGATAGGAACGACGAATGGCGAGCAAGCTGCAAACCCAGGGATTGAACCTCCACTATGGGAAGTTCCGCGCTCTGCTGGACGTGAACCTCTCGATCCAACCGCGCATGATCACGGCGATCATTGGCCCCTCGGGATGCGGCAAATCCACCCTGCTTCGCTGCTTCAATCGCATGAACGATCTCGTCAAAGGCGTGCGCATCGCCGGCCAGGTGCTTCTCGACGGGGTGGACATTCTCGCTCCTGCCACCATCCTGTCGCTGCTGCGTCGGCGGGTGGGCATGGTCTTCCAGCGACCGAATCCCTTTCCGCTGTCGATCTTCGACAATGTGACGTACGGCCTGCGCGTCCACGGAGAGACACGTCGTTCGCATCTTGCGCCTGTCGTGGAATCAAGCCTGCGGGCTACCGGACTGTGGGATGAGCTGAAAGACAGGCTGAATGCGTCCGCGCTCGACCTCTCGCCCGAGCAGCAGCAGCGGCTCTGCATTTCGCGCGTCGTGGCCGGCCAGCCCGAGGTACTGCTCATGGACGAGCCTTGTTCGGCTCTCGACCCGATCGCCACCGAACGCGTCGAGGACCTCATGCGGGAGCTGGCCGGGCAATACACGATCGTCATCGTGACCCACAACATGCAGCAGGCCGCGCGGGTGGCGTCCGAGACCGCCTTCATGCTGCTCGGTGAGTTGGTGGAGTTCGGCCCGACGCTGACTGTGTTCGAGAACCCGAAGGACAAACGCACCGAGGACTATGTGTCCGGGCGATATGGATAAGAGAGTTTGATTTTTGCTGGAAGGACGAACCATGGCCAGACACCTGCAGCAGGAGATTGAGAAGCTCAAGAGCAAACTTCTCACGCTCGCGGCGAACGCGAAGGACGCGGTCGAGAAAGCGGTGAAGTCTGTCGACGAGCGTGACGCCGGTCTTGCACAGACCGTGGTCGACGGCGATCTGACGATCGATCGCGCCGAGGTGGACCTAGAGGAGGATTGTCTGAAGATCCTCGCGCTCTACCAGCCGGTGGCAACCGATCTCAGGCTCATCGTCAGCGTAATGAAGATCAACAACGACATCGAGCGCATCGGGGACCTCGCGGTGAACATCGCCGAGCGAGCGCTCTTTCTGTGCACCGTGCCGCCTATCGAGGCGCCCTCGGACCTCGCCGAGATGCGGACCAAAGCGCTCGCCATGTTGACCGGCAGCCTGGATTCGCTGGTGCGCCAAAATACCAAACGCGCCCGCGAAGTGCGCGCCGGAGACGATGAGGTCGACGACCTCAATCGCCAGATCTTCAGGGAGTTCTCGGCCGCAGTCCGCAAGAACCCCGACCACGTCGAGTGCCTCTTGAGCTATCTCTCGGTCGCTCGGCACCTCGAGCGCATCGCCGACTACGCCACCAACATCGCCGAGGACGTCATCTACCTGATGGAGGGAGAGATCGTGCGGCACAAGCCGACGCTCCCGCAAGGGTAACGTGAGAGCGCGCGAACAACCCGACGGCTCCAAGGAAGCCGCGAAGTCCCCCTCGCGACTGACTCTGCGTGGGCTGGATTGGCTCAACGTGGCCATTCAGGTTCTCGACGGCATTGGGGCCGGGATCTTCGGCGTCGTATCCGTCCTGGTGATTGCCGATCTGACCCGCGGTACTGGCCGGTTCAATCTCACGCTGGGAGCCATCACCACNNTCTATTTCTTCATGCCCGAGACGCGCAACATACGATTGGCAAGCGAGTGACAGGCACGGTGCGCGTTTTCGTCACGCTGACCATCTTCGCGACCATGCTTGCCCTCGTGGTTGTGCGCCCGCGGCGATGGAGCGAGGCTTGGTGGACGATACTCGGGGCGGCGGCGATGCTAGCTCTTGGCCTGGTGTCGCCACGCCAGGCGATCGGTGCGACTCTTGCCGGGAAGAACGCGCTCCTCTTTCTTCTCTCGCTGCTTGCGCTATCGCTCCTGGTCGGCAAGAGCGGCTTCTTCGATTGGGCCGCGCTTCGGTGCGCGCACCTCGCGAAAGGCAACGCGCGTTCGCTTTACCGGAACGCCTTCGTGCTGGGCGCGATCGTCACGGCGATACTGTCCCTCGACACCACCGCAGTCATTCTTACGCCCATCATGTTGGCCTTGGTGAAGAGGCTCAGACTCCCAGCGGCACCCTATATCGTACTGTGTGCATTGGTTGCAAACGTTGGCTCGCTGCTGCTCCCCATCAGCAATTTGACCAACATTCTCTTCGCGGATGCCTTTCACCAGACGTTTGTGGCGTTCGCAGCAAGGATGATCGCGCCACAGCTCATTGCGCTCGCCACCACCTACGCTCTGCTGCGCTGGCAGTTTCGTCGCCACATCGGCGAGTACTTCGCCAACGAGTCGCTTCCGGATCCGGCCCGTGTGGTGCCGAATCGCTCCTACTTCATGGTTTGCGTGGCCGTTCTCGTCGTCGTACTCATCGGCTACTTTCTCGCGCCGCTCCTCGGGATCGAGCCCTACGTGATCGCCTTTGCAGGTAGCGGCGTGCTCGCGCTCGCTGGTGCAACCTGCGGACGCGTGCGCATTCGAGCGGTGGGCGAGCTCTCGTGGAGCGTGTTCCCTTTCGTCGTCGGGCTTTTCATTGCCGTGCAGGCGCTCGAAAATCTGGGCATCGTCGGTCTGTCGTCTGGGTGGCTTGCTCACATGCGACCGGGTTCGCCCGAGAAGCTTCTCGCTACCGCGGGAGCAACGGCGTTCGCCTCGAATATCATGAACAACCTTCCGGCGACGCTGATCGCACGAAGCGTACTCCTGGCTTCCCACTCCGATACCGGAACTGTCCTCGCCGCCCTGGTCGGAGCCGACGTCGGGCCGATCATCACTCCTTTCGGCTCACTCGCGACCATGCTCGTCATCGCGCTTGCGCGGCGGGAGGGACATGAAATGCATACCGGGCGGTTCGTGCTCCTTGGCCTGTGGGCGGCCCCGGTGATCGTCGTCGCGACGACGCTTACCTTGGCCTTCGTACTTTCGCTGACTCGATGATGGCCGGGAGAACATCAAAGGATCGCGTGAGCCCCGGCCATGACATCTGGAACCGTATGCCATGGGAACCCTGGGAGGGTTCGTTGCGCCCTGGCTGGCTCCCCGCGCGACTGGGCGGGCGCGGCTGGTCCGGGTGTGCCATAGACAGGGGCGATGAGCGAGAAGGTCGGCCCGACCGTGCGTAGGTGGATGGCGCGGCTGCGCGGGAACAGCCTTGCTGACCGCACCCGGGCCGATGATCCGCCCCTGCGGGCCGAGCTGTTCAGCGCCGACCAGATGAAGCAGCACGGGCGAACCCTGGCGGGAGCGCACCATCTGGCGCGACGATGGGCGCCGGACCGCTTGCTCGCGCGGCTGGCCGACAACGAACGAATCCTCACCGAAGCCTGCAGGCTGCTGACCGCGGCCCTGGCCGCCGACCGTCGCATCGTGCCCGCGGGGGAATGGCTGCTCGACAACTTCTACCTGATCGAGGAACAGATTCGCACGGCCAGGCGGCACCTGCCCGAAGACTACAGCCGGGAGTTGCCTCGTCTGAGCAGCGGCCCATCGGCGGGGCTTCCGCGCGTGTACGATATCGCGCTGGAAACCATCTCGCACGGGGATGGACGGGTGGATCCAGAGGGCCTGACGGGTTTCGTGGCGGCCTACCAGACTGTGACCGCCCTCAAGCTGGGCGAATTGTGGGCCATTCCCATCATGTTGCGCCTGGCTCTCATCGAGAACCTGCGGCGCGTGGGTGCGCGGGTCGCCGCTGCGCGGATCGAGCGCGATCGAGCCGCCGTCTGGGCAGAGCAGATGGCCGCGGTAGCCAAGAAGGATCCGAAGAGCCTAATTCTGGTGACCGCGGACATGGCGCGAGCCAACCCACCCATGGCCAGTTCGTTCGTCGCTGAGCTTGCGCTGCGGCTGCAGGGACTCAGCCTGACCTTGCCACTCACGTGGCTCGAGCAGCGGCTTTTCGAGTCCGATCTGACCATCGAGCAGCTGGTGTACGCAGAGAACCAGCAACAGTCGGCCGACCAGGTTTCCATCAGCAACAGCATCGGCAGCCTGCGCATCCTCGATGCGATGGACTGGCGCAAGTTCGTGGAGAGCATGAGCGCGGTCGAGCAGGCCCTGCGCCAGGACCCCGCCGGCATCTACCCAGGGATGGACTCCGCCACACGGGACCACTACCGCCGCACCGTGGAGACCATCGCGAGACGCAGCCCGCTGGCGGAGAGCGAAGTGGCACGCCAGGCGATCGGTCTGGCCCAGGCGGGCACCGTCACCAGCGACGAACGCACCCAGCACGTCGGCTTCTATTTGATCGACCAGGGGCTGCCGCAACTTGAACGGGCCGCGCATGTGAAGGGTTCCATCGCGGGGGCCTTGCGCGGGCCGAGTGGCCGATTCCCCTTGCTCATCTACCTGGGTGGAATCCTCCTGCTGGCGACCATCGGCACAGGCGGCCTGTTGGCCCGGGTCGCAGCCGACGGGGAACACAGGGGAATCCTGATTCTGGTCGGGATCCTCGCAGCACTGTGTACCGGTCAACTGGCCGTGGCGCTGGTCGACTGGCTCGCGACCCTGCTGGCGACACCGCACCTTTTGCCCCGCATGGACTACTCCGCCGGAATCCCGACGCAAGCGCGCACCCTGGTCGCGATTCCAACCATGCTCTCCAGCGCTGCGGGTATTGCGGACCTGGTCGAGGCGCTGGAAGTCCGATTTCTCGCCAACCGGGACGAGAACCTGCGCTTCGGCCTTGTGACTGATCTGGCGGATGCTCGCGCCGAGACGCTGCCCGAGGACGAGGCGCTGGTGTCGTTGGCCAAGAAGAGAATCGAAGAGCTGAACGTGCGCTACGGCAGCCCGGATAGTACCCCGTTCCTTCTCTTGCATCGCCCACGGCGCTTCAACCCACGCGAGCGTCTGTGGATGGGTTACGAGCGCAAGCGCGGCAAGCTTGCAGCGTTGAATGCTTTGCTGCGAGGCCGTGCCCCGGATACCGATTTTTCACTGGTGGTCGGCAACACGGCTGGCCTGCAACAGGTCAAGTACGTGATCACATTGGACACGGACACGCAGTTGCCCCGCGACGCCGCCAGGCAATTGGTCGGAGCCATGGCCCACCCCCTGAATCGGCCGCGTTTCGACCCACGCACGCAACGAGTCTGTGCCGGCTACGGTATCCTGCAGCCGCGCATGGCCGAGAGTCTGTCGGGTGCGAATCGCTCGCGCTACGCGCAGTTGTGGGGGAGCGAGCCGGGACTCGACCCGTACACCCGCGCCGTCTCCGACGTCTACCAGGATCTCTTCCAGGAGGGATCCTTCAGCGGCAAAGGCATCTACGAGGTCGATGCCTTCGAGCGCGCTCTGGCCGGCCGTTTTCCCGAAAACCGCATCCTGAGTCACGATCTGGTCGAAGGTTGCTACGCGCGCGCCGGGTTGCTCACCGACGTGCAGCTCTACGAGGAGTACCCACCGCGCTACCGAGCGGACGTGAGTCGCCGTCACCGGTGGATTCGCGGCGATTGGCAGATTGCGCGCTGGCTGCTGCCGTGGGCTCCCGTGAGTAACCCCGCTACGCACTGGCAGAAGAACCCGCTCTCTCTGCTCGCGCGCTGGAAGATCTTCGACAATCTCCGGCGCAGCCTGGTGCCTGCGGCCGCGACTGCCTGGTTGCTGCTCGGCTGGACGTATCTGCTCCGGCCCTGGTTCTGGACCCTCGCCCTGCTCGGGGTCGTACTCATTCCTCCTGCCGCCGCTTCGCTCTTGGATCTGCTACGCAAGCCCAAGGACGTGCTGCTGGTGCAGCACTTGACCGGGTCAGGCCGTTCGGCCACCCGGCGCTTCGCCCAGGCGGGCTTTGCTTTTGCGTGCCTGCCGTACGAGGCCTTCTTCAGTCTCGATGCCATCGTGCGCACGACCTTTCGGATGCTGGTCAGCCATAGGCGGCTGTTGGAATGGAGTCTGTCGGGCGACGTGAAGATCAGTCGTCGCACCAATCTCGCCACCTCTTTTCGCACCATGGGAATTGCCCCCGCGCTGTCCGCGGCGGCGGCGCTTTGGCTGTTCACCTTTCGGCCCAGCGCGCTGGTCCTTGCCACGCCCATCCTGGCCATCTGGTTCACCAGCCCGGTCCTGGCCTGGTGGTCGAGTCAGCCCCTCCTGCGCCGCGCGTCCAGGTTGACCACGGCCGAGACCTACTTCCTCCGCGCATTGGCGCGCAAGACCTGGGCCTTCTTCGATACTTTCGTCGGTCCGAAAGATCATTGGCTGCCGCCCGACAACGTGCAGGAGCATCCGTCGGCGGCCATCGCCCATCGCACTTCGCCGACCAACATGGGCCTCTCGTTGCTCGCCAACCTGGCCGCTCACGACTTCGGCTACCTGTCGACGGGGAGACTCATCGAGCGCACGGCCAATGCCCTGCACACCATGGATTCCCTGGAGCGCCATCGCGGCCATTTCCTGAACTGGTACGACACGCAGTCTCTGCAGCCGCTGCGGCCGCACTATGTCTCCAGCGTGGACAGCGGCAATCTCGCCGGTCACCTTCTGACCCTGCGACAGGGACTGCTCGCGCTCATCGACCAGAAGGTCGTGGGATCGAGGCTCTTTGCCGGACTGGCCGACACGCTCGCCATGGTGGTGGAGGCCACGGAAGACTCCGGCTCCGGCGAGCTGGCCCGGGTCAAGAGCGCCGTGATCGCTGCCGCGGAGGCCCCGCCGCGCACGCTCACGGCTGCTCGCCACACCATCGAAGCGATTGCCAAGGCGGCCCAATCGCTGGCCGAGCGGCTGGCCGCGGGCCCGGAGAACCAAGCCAAGGTGTGGGCGCTGACCCTGGCTCGGCACTGCGAAGATATTCTGGCCGATCTCGCGTTTATCGCCCCCTGGACTTTGCTGCCGGAGGCTCCGAGCAGCCTGGACGGATTTGCAGGCCTCGACGAAATTCCCACGCTGCGCGAGTTGGCTGGGGCCGCTGCGCGACTGTTGCCGGCCATCGAAGCGCGGCTATGGCCGGGCGCCGCGGACACAGAATGGTGGACCGAGCTGCGCCGACTGGTGGCCGAATGCAGCCAGCGCGCCGGCAAGCGCATCGCGATCGTGGAACGCTCAGCCCTTCACGCCGGCAACCTGGCGCGCATGGAGTACGACTTTCTCTTCGATGAAACACGCAACCTGTTGGCCATCGGGTACAGCGTGGATGAGCGCCGACGCGATTCGAGCTACTACGACTTGCTGGCTTCCGAGGCCAGGCTGTCCACCTTCGTCGCCATCGCACAAGGACAACTGCCGCAGGAGAGCTGGTTTGCCCTGGGACGACGGCTCACCAGCGTCAGCGGTAGACCGATCCTGCTCTCGTGGAGCGGATCGATGTTCGAGTACCTGATGCCTCTCTTGGTGATGCCGACCTATGAGGGCACGCTGCTTGACCAGACCTGTCGGACCGCGGTGGAGCGGCAGCGCGAATATGGGGCCCAGTGCGGGGTGCCCTGGGGCATGTCGGAATCCGGATACAACACAGTGGACGCTCATCTCAATTATCAGTACCGGGCCTTCGGCGTGCCCGGCCTGGGACTGAAGCGCGGGCTGGCCGAGGATCTGGTGATAGCGCCCTACGCGACGGCGCTGGCCCTGATGGTGGCGCCCGAAGAGGCGTGCGAGAATCTTCAGCGACTGGTGGCCGCCGGGTGTGAAGGCCCCTTCGGTTTCTACGAAGCCATCGACTACACGCCGGCCCGCTTGCCACGCGGGCAGACCCAGGCCGTGGTGAGGTCCTTCATGGCCCATCACCAGGGCATGACCATGCTGTCGCTGGCTCATGTCCTGCTGGATCGGCCGATGCAGAAGTACTTCGAAGCGGACCCGGCGTTCCAGGCCACGACGCTGCTGCTGCAAGAGCGGATTCCCAAAGCCGTCGCCCCCTATGTGCACACTACCGAGCTGGCGCAATCGCGCACGGCTGCCAGCGGCCCTGAAACGCCGATGCGGGCCTTCGACAGTCCGCACACTGCCGCGCCCGAGGTGCAGCTGCTGTCGAATGGCCGTTACCACGTGATGATCACCAACGCCGGCGGTGGGTACAGCCGCTGGAACGACATGGCCGTTACCCGCTGGCGCGAGGACAGCACGCGCGACCATTGGGGCACTTTCTGCTACCTGCGCGATGTGGCCAGCGGAAAGTTCTGGTCGACCGCTCATCAGCCGTCGCTCAAGCGATCGGACAGCTACCAAGCGATCTTCTCGGAAGCTCGGGCCGAGTTCCGCTGCCGGAAGGACAACCTTGATGCATACACCGAGATCGCGGTTTCACCCGAGGACGACATCGAGCTGCGTCGGATCACGATCACCAACCGTGGCCGCAGGCGCAAGACCATCGACCTGACCAGCTACGCCGAGGTCGTCCTGGCCTTGCCTGCCGCGGATGCGGAACATCCGGGGTTCAGCAACCTGTTCGTGCAAAGTGAGATCCTTCGGGACCGGCAGGCGATCCTGGCTACCCGCCGGCCGCGTTCGCAGGACGAGCCGGTGCCCTGGATGTTTCATCTGATGGCCGTGCATGGGGTGCAGGCAGCCGAGATCTCCTACGAAACCGACCGCAGCCGTTTCATCGGACGCGGCCGTACCATCGTGGATCCGCAAGCCATGCAGAGCGGAGCCAGGCTCTCGGACAGCCAGGGTTCCGTGCTCGATCCCATCGTCGCAATCCGGCAGCGGATCACGCTCGATCCAGACGCTTCTGCGACCATCAATATCGTCTCCGGCGTGGGCGAGACACGCGACGGATGTTTGGGATTGGTCGACAAATATCAGGACCGGCGGCTGGCCGACCGTGTCTTCGACCTGGCCTGGACACACAGCCAGGTGGCATTGCGACAGATCGACGCCAGCGAAGCCGATGCGCAATTGTACGGACGCCTGGCCGGGGCCATCCTGTACGCAAACGCCTCGCTGCGCGCCGACCCGAACGTGGTCAAGAAGAACCGCCGCGGGCAGTCGGGCCTGTGGGGCTATTCCATCTCTGGCGATCTGCCCATCGTCTTGCTCAAAATCGGCGATCCGGCCAACATCGAACTGGTCCGGCAGTTGGTGCAAGCCCACGCCTACTGGCGGCGGCGAGGATTGAAGGTGGATCTCGTGATCTGGAACGAGGATCACTCTGGCTACCGGCAGGTCTTGCATGATCAAATCATGGGGCTCATCGCGGCGGGCGGCGAGAGCAACGTCACCGATCGGCCGGGCGGCATCTTCGTGCGGCCGGCCGACCAAATCGCCGATGAGGATCGCATCCTGGTGCAGACCGTTGCACGAGTGGTTCTAACTGACGCTCGCGGAGATCTGGCCAGCCAGATCGACCAGCGCAGCCAAGCAGAACGTGTCTACCCACCGCCGCTCCCGGTCAGCTTCGGGCGTGTCGAGCCCGCCGCGTCCGCTAACCACACCGTGGGACCGCGCCCAGATCTCATCTTCTTCAACGGGTTGGGTGGATTCACCCCGGATGGCCGTGAGTATGTGATCACCACCACGCCCGGACGGGTGACGCCGGCGCCCTGGGTGAACGTGCTGGCCAACCCGCAGTTTGGAACCGTAGTGTCGGAGAGCGGCGCCGCCTACACCTGGGCCGA
>PMBY01000342.1 GCA_003153875.1 Myxococcales bacterium
CCCTACGATCCCGCGCAGCTCAAGCTCGAGATCTTCGCGATTCCTGCCAAGACATAGGCCATGGAGCTCGTATCTGATCTGGCCAGCGAATGCTTCAGCGCCATCGGCCGCCTGCGCGTGCTGGACGAGCCGGTCGCCTCGCCAGCGGCGGTGCAGGTCCAACTGCGCAGCTTGGTGGATAGCTTCAAGGAACGAGCACGCAAAGCCGGGGTTTCCGACAAGGACGCGCAGGATAGTGCCTACGCCCTGGTCGCGCTCATGGACGAGGTCGCGTTGCGCGCGCCCGAGCCGCTACGCGGTTACTGGATGAACCAGCCGCTGCAGCTGCACTACTTCGGTGAGAACCTGGCTGGCGAGGGATTCTTCACCCGCCTGGACGGCCTGTTGACCGACGGGCGCCGGCTGGCGGTCTTGCGCGTCTACCAGCTTTGCTTGTTGTTCGGGTTCCAGGGCAAGTACGGCTTGCCGGGTGGCGAGGTCGAGCTCATGCGCCTGGCCGAGACCGTACGCAATCAGGTGGAACGCGATCAAGAAGTGCCCAGCGCGCTTTCGCCCGCGGGCGAGGCGCCCGACGAGCCGTTGCTTCGCAGCGCAGGCCGCAGCCGCCTGCTGTGGGTGTCGCTTGGGATCTTTGCCCTGGCCCTGATTGTCTTCGTGGGCTTGCGGGTTTCATTCGATCGCCAGGTCGGCGACCTGGCCGGCCGCGTGGATGAGATAGCGCCGTAAGGGTGAGGACGTGCTCAAGTACATCGTTGGGCTCATCTTCATTGCGCTGACCTGGGCGGTTGCGCTCGTGTTTCGTGGAGTTGCGCCTCTGTTTTGGATGGCCGTGGGCGTGACCGGCGCCGTGGGATTTGGCTTGCTGGCCTTCGATCTAGTTCGGATGCGGTCGGCGCAGCGCGCGTCCTCTGCACTGGAAAACGGCCTGGGCGGCCCAGCGGGTGACATCCGGCCCGATCAGCAGGCCGAGATCGCGGCCATGCAGGCCGAATTTCAAAAGGCCTTGCTTAGCCTCAAGTCTTCCCGCCGGGCACAGCGGGGCGGTGATGCTCTGGGCGCGCTCCCCTGGTATGTCATCATCGGACCGTCAGGGGCTGGCAAGACCACGGCGCTGCGAAACTCGGGCGTGCCATTTCCACACGCCAAGGGCGGACGCGTGCGGGGTGTGGGTGGGACCCGCAACTGCGACTGGTGGCTGAGCAACGACGCCGTCATCTTGGACACGGCCGGACGCTGGGCCACAGAGGAAGATGACCTTGAGGAATGGCTCGCGTTCCTCAGCCTGCTTCGCCAGAGCAGGCCCCGAAAGCCGGTGAACGGAATCTTGGTTGCGGTAAGCGTGATGGATCTGCAGGGCGACGGCGACGAGATAGCCGCCTTGGCTAAGACCCTGCGCGAACGCATCGACGAGGTGATGGGGCGCCTGGATATGGTGTTGCCGGTGTACCTCTTGGTCACCAAGTGCGACCTGGTGGCCGGATTCGTGGAGACATTCGGCGACCTGCGCGACAAGGAGCGCGGCCAGATCTGGGGCTTCACCCTGCCGCTCTTGGCCACTGTCGATGAACGGGTCGAGATGTTCGGTGGTCATTTCGACGAGCTGTGTGAGGTCCTCGAGCAGAGAGCCAGGGAGCGCGTGTATGAGGAACGGCGGGTAGAGGCCCGCTTCTCCATCGTCGAGTTCCCGCGACAGTTCGCCACCCTGAAGCAGAGCCTGACTGATCTGGTGACCGACCTCTTTGCGGAGAACGTGTACCGGGACGCCCCCATCATGCGCGGGGTGTTCTTCACCAGTGGCACACAGGAGGGCCGCCCCATCGACCGAATCATGAAGTCGATGGCCGACGCCTTTGGCGTGTCCGCGCGGGCCGCGGCCGGGGCCGTCAGCAAGCCCAAGAGCTACTTTCTGCGCGAGCCGTTCACCGAGGTGGTTTTCGCCGACAAGGACGTCGCCATCCGCAGCACCCGGGTCCTGCTGCGACAGCGAATCAAGCGGCTGCTCCTCACCGTCTTTGCGCTGGCCGGGGCAGCCGGATTCCTCTTCCTGCCTGTCCGCTGGTACAGCACGAATCGAGATTTCGTCCACGAGGCGCGCCGCTTTGTCGACAAACTGGCGGCTGGCCGGCAGGGACGGGACTCGGCTCCCTTGCCTTCGGCCGCGACGCTGGAATCGGTCGAGGCCATGGCCAAGACCCTGGAAGAGGGCAGCGACGGTTCAGTGCTCTTCCCCCGTTCCGCCGTCCACCACAGTCTGCACACCACCATCGAACGCCTGGTCGTGCGTCCCATTCTGCGCGCCGATGTGGCCAAGGCCGCAGTCTCAGGCGGGCTTGCGCCCATCGAGATGACGGACGCCCTGGTGCTGCACCTGCTGCTCACCGAGGCCAAGCAACCCGATGAGCCCACGCCGCGCACCCCAGGCTGGGCCAAGGCGGCCCAGCGCGCGGGGCGGAAAGCGGCGGCTCGCTGGGAGAGCTTGACCGGGCCCGTGGCAGCCTCGCGGGCTCCGCGCGTGGTGGAGAGCCTGGTGCGTTTCTACGCCGCGGGAATCCAGGATCCCGCCGACCTCATCGATCGGGATCGGAAGTTCGTGAGCACGGCGCGGGCCACACTCATCGGGGCGGGCGAGGATCCACTGGCCGAGCTGATCAACGACCCGGCCATGCCGCGCGATCTCAAGGTGGTCGACGTACTGGGAGGCGCGGTGATGTTCTTCCAGGTCGAGGAAGGACAGAAGCGGCCCGGAAGCGCGGTGCGCGGCGCCTTCACCAGGGCCGGCTATCGCATGGTCACAAAGCGAGTGGAGCGGTTGCACAAGGCCCAGGACGCCGACGAGGATGGGTGGATCCTCGGCCAGGAACGCAAGGCCAAGGATGCCACGGCCATCGCGCGGCTCCAGTCGGACTACTTCGCTCAATACGTGGCGGCATGGAAAGCGTTTCTCTTGAGTCTGGCGGTGCGCGAGCCAGCCACCTTGGAACAGGCCCGCGCGCTTCTGCAGCGGCTGGTGAAGGACAAGCCCTTTGAGACCATCTGGCGCAACCTGGGCGAGAATCTGACTCTCAAGGACGAATCGCTGACGGGCAGGGCCCTGACCCTGGCCAGAAGCGCGGTGCCCGACGATGTGGTGGATAGTGATCCTGGAGCCAGGCAGGTGGCGCGCGAGTTCGAGGGCTTGCTACGCTTCGGGTCGGTGAAGCCGACTGGCTTCGACCAGTACAATCAGATTCTGGTGGAACTGACGGCCGCCATGGGCGAGCAGGGCATGCCGGAGCCAAGAGCATTCCAGGCTGCCCTGAAAACCCAGCGAACCAATCTGTCCGGCTTGATCGCGCGCTACAACGACCAGGGCTGGGAGCAGGGTTTGCTGGAACGCATTCTGATGCCGCCCTTGCGCGGAGCCGAGGCGGCGGTGGTGGGAGCGAGCGCGGAACTAGCCAATCGCAAGTGGTGCGAAACCGTGGTGGTGGCCTTCGACGAGCTGCTGGCACGGAAGTTTCCCTTCGCCACCGACAAGGCGGCCGGCGAGGCACGCCTGGCCGATGTGGAAAAATTCTTCCAGCCGGCCAGCGGCATTCTTTGGCAGTACTTCGCCGGGGCGTTGCAAGCCGACATCGAACGCGCGGGCTCAGTCTTCCGAGTCAAGGAAGGAGCCTCGGTCAGGTACAAGGACGACTTCTTGAAATTCTTGTCGCGCGCGCAGGACATGTCGAGCTGGCTCTTTGCCAAGGATCCGGGAAAGCTGAGCATGCCCGTCGAGGTCCGCATCCGCCCGTCGGCACAGTATTCCAAGATCGTGCTCGACGCTGGCGGCAAGAAGGTCGTGGGCCTCAATGCTGTCGAGCGCTGGGATGAGATCCTTTGGCCATCCCGGCGCGCTCTTCTGCGCCTCTACGTCAAGGCCGACCAAGTGGAAGCCCTCGGCCCGAGCGAGGACGGCGACTGGGCCTTGTTTCGCCTGTTGGGCCAAGGCGCCAGTCTCGGCAGAAACGAGGATGTGCTCTCGCTCTCGTTCGCCTCCGCCTTCGGTTCGGCTAGGGTACAAGTCGACTTCAAGCCCGATACGGTGCGCGACCTGTTTGCACGCTTCGCGCTTCCACGCAGCATCACGCCCGAGGCCGCCGCGTGTCGCAAGTAGCGCCGGCTGCGGCCGGGGCCGTGGGGTTCTACGGGAAGATTCCCGCCCAACGCGACTTCATCCGAATCAACGCCGGTGCGTTCTTGCGGGCCGGCCTCGACCGCTGGTTGCAGGAAGGAGTAGAGCACCTGCAGGGCCTTCAGTTGCCCGCGGAGACGACGTGCTTCCTGCTCTCTCCCGCGGCTGGCACTCAGTCGTTCGTCGGGGCTCTTGCGCCCGGCACAGACTCGCTTGGCCGGGCTTTCCCGGTGGTGATTTTCGCGGCTGTCGACCAGCCGTCGCACGCGGGCTGCTCTCTTCTTCCCTTGCGGCTCGCATCCTTCTGCGCGGCAAGTGTCCGGTTGGCTAGGACCGCGCACGCACTTGACCTGGCGCAACTGGTGGCCGAGATCGACGCCCTGGCGTCCGGTCCACGGCTGGCCGTCCGGGTGCCGGACGTCAATGCGCTTCTGGCCCGGTCGAGCGGCTCTGACCTTGGCGCAGCCGTGGGCGGGCTGCCCGGGGCGGCGGCCTACGCTCTCTTCACGCTCATTGCGGCCTGTTCTCACACCAAAGCGCCTGACTCGCCCGCTCGCGTGCTGGTTCTTGATTGCCCTGCCCCAAGCGACGAGCTGCGGACATTCTGGTTGGCACTGGTGCGCCGCCACCTGCCTGAGCAGATGCCGTCGTTCTTCTGGACGCGAGAAAGCGGCCGGCTGCTCATCGCGCTCGGCCCGGCGCCCAGCCTGATGCTCGCCTACCTGGCGGATTCCGAGCACAAGGGATCGCGCCGCTGGCCCCTGCGGACCCTTGACCCGAGTGCGCGCGCGAAGGCATTGGAGAAACTCTCGCCGGCCCAGAGACGGGTGTTGCGCAACGGCGATGCGTCGCTGGCCGACGTCTTGCAGGTGTTCGCCTAGATGGACGTTCCTTTCGACATCTCGCCATCGGCGATGACGGTCACGGTTCCCGGGTTGAAAGACAGCAGGCTGGGCGTGTACCAGCTGCAGGGCCACGAAGCCCTGGGGCGGCCTTACGAATATCGGGTCGAGCTGGTGAACTTGAGTGAACCCGAGGCCGTGCGCCAGGCTGTCGATCCCGATGGGCTTCTCAAACCACAGACGTTGCTCGGGCAGACGCTGACCGTCTGCCTGCCTGTGGCCAGCGACAAAGTCCGCCATTTCAGTGGGATTGTCACCGAGGCCTGTCGCCTGGGGTGGCGCGGAGGATACGCGCACTACGGCGTGAGCATCAGCCCCGAGCTGTGCCTGCTGACCTTGAACCGGGACTGCCGGATCTTTCAGGACGTGACCGTGCCCGAGGTGGTCAAGCAGATCCTTCGCCAGCACAAGATCGACTCATTTCGAGAGTCGCTGTTTCGCAGCTACCGGCACTGGGACTGTGTGACCCAATATCGGGAGTCGGATTTCGATTTCATAAGCCGCATCCTTGCCCATGAGGGCATCTACTACTATTTCGAGCACAGCGAAGACAGTCACACCCTGGTGCTGGCGGACTCAGTCAGCTCGCACGGAGTGCGGGAGGACTTCCAGGAAGTGTGGATGGGACGGCCGTCGACCACCTCGGCATCTCCCGACTATCTGGAAACCTGGCAGGAAAGTTTTCAAATCCAGAGGGATACCGTCACTCTGGCGGATTTCGACTTCCGGCTGCACCACCCCGGCGCGCGGCTAAGCGTGCGCCGCCACGTCGAGGTGGAAGCGAAGTGCCCAGGACTGGCCATCTACGACTACCCAGGCAAACTCGTGCTGGCCGAAAACCAGGAAGACCCGCCCGACGATGGGGATTCAGACGAAAACCGCGAAACACGCGAACGGCCGGCCGAGACACGCCTGGAGGAAAAGCGCTGTCTGGCCGAGCGCTATCAGGGCCAGGGCACCGCGCGCTGGCTGGCGACTGGGTGCTTGTTCTCAATTGCCAATGCCGAGGCCTATGCGCAGCGGCAGTTTCTGGTGACGAGGACCGAGATCACGCTGCGCAATTCCCTCTTCCGGTCGGGCAACGATCCGGTGCAGGAGTCCTGTGCCATCACAGTGAGTGCGATTGATAGTCAGACCCAGTTTCGCTCGCCGCTGCTGGAGAAGCCCGTGGTGCGAGGTCCGCAGACGGGGCGCGTGGTGGGACCCCAGGATGAGGAAATCTGGACCGACAAATACGGCCGAATCAAGCTGCAGTTCCACTGGGATCGCGAAGGGGTTTTCGACGAGAACAGCTCGTGCTGGGTGCGGGTGGCGCACCCTTGGGCGGGAAATCGCTGGGGCGCGATTCACATCCCGCGCGTGGGCAACGAGGTGGTGGTGGAATTCTTGGAAGGCGATCCGGATCGACCCCTGGTCACGGGCAGCGTCTACAACGCGGACAACATGCCGCCCTACACGTTGCCGGAGAACAAGACCCAAAGCGGGATCAAGACCCGCAGCAGCAAGGGCGGCACCCAGGCGAACTTCAACGAGATCCGCTTGCAAGACAAGAAGGGCCAAGAGGAGCTGCACATCCAAGCCGAGCGGAACATGTCGACCCTGGTCAAGCAGGACCAGAGCCTCACGGTGCAGGCGGACCGCAAGGTGACCGTACACGGGAACGAAACCATCACTGTGACCGAGGCCGAAACGCAGACCTACAATGCCGACCGCAAGATGACGGTCGAGGGTGCCAACACCGACGACATCAAAGGCGCGCACAAAGCGACGTACCACGGGGGCCGGAATGAGACTGTCGAGAACGGCGATACGTTGACCGTTGAACGGTCGGACAAGACCACCATGGTCGGCGGTGAGTACAACGTTGTGGCGGTCAAGCGCTACGGAGTTACATCGGGCGAAATTGCCACCTGCGACTTGGTTCTCAAGGAGGGTGTCGTGACCATCACGGCCAAGAACGAGATCAATCTGGCGTGTGGCGACGCGAGCCTCAGCCTCAAGAAGGACGGCACAGTGGTGATTCAAGGCTCCAAGTCAGTGAGAGCCATTGGCGCCCAGTCGGAACTCGAGCTGGCCGCTGCCGGGGCGACGCTGGCAGGAGAGAACGCGACCATGTCCGGCAAGACCCTGACCGAGATCAGCGGAGGCGTGGCCGTTAAGATCAACGGCTGAAAGGAGCCGGGGCTTGCCCCCTGGTCGTTGTCACCCGGGACCGCGGCCTCACACCGCTACGGGTACTCGCCCACGCCCAGGGGGGGACAGATCGCATCCGTCAGGGCGCAGGTTAGGCACTGCAACGCCAGCATCGTGCCCGGCGGCGCCACGGTGCCCATCGGGCGCAAGACAGAGATCCTCTGGTTCTTGAAGGCGTTCGGGCAACCTGTGGCGGGGCTACTGTCGTAGGACAGGTACCAGCAAGGCCGCGACGGCTCGCTGATACTGGCGGTGAGCGTAGCGTCGACTTGAGCTTGGCCAACAACGCTGGGATCGAGACCGGAGGGGTCGAGAATGTTCCCGTTGCTGTCTTTGCACTCGTTGAGGCGCGTCTCCTTGAAGAGGCTCTCCAGGCAACCGTCCTTGTATACTTCAGTGCACGGAACTCGCTCGACCGCCTGGCACTCGGGCTCGGTGACGGGGGTAGTCGGGTCTGTGTCGATCAACGCGTAGTTGACACAGCCGGGCTTCAACACCTGAGCAATCGAATTTCCAATCTGAGTCATGGCGTTGGTGAAGTCCGCGCTGCAAATGCTGAACACTTTGCCGTTTGCGCCGAATGCATCGATGAACTGCTTCAAGCGGAGACCTCCGTAGGCCTTGTAGATATTGCCGTCAGCGGATTGCTGCGTGGGATCCATGCAGATAGGCATGTAGTCCCACAGGGCTTTCTGGGATGCCGGAAGGGAGGTGGTATCCTTATCAATGCGATAGTCGGAGTAGGTTTGCAGAGAGGCCGGGAGGGCCGTGTCGTTCGCGCCCGGGGGCCAGCCGATGATGCCAGACACCAGGATCTTCTGTGCGGCCTCGACCTGTTTGACCCAGTTCACGCTCTCGACCATTTCCCGAACATCGTAGAGCGGCAGATAGACGTGGTCTGGATTATTGGGGTCGGCTTGAGTCTTGGCTGAGCAATCGGAGAAGGGGTACGTGAAAGGTAGGCCCATGTAGCCGACCGCTGGGTCGTAACTGGGAATTGGGCTACCGCCACAGAGATGGCCGCGTGCCGCGCATCGCAGGCTGGTGGTATCGCCCGCGTTTCTCTTGTTAACCATGTCGAACATGTTGTCGTTGTCGGCGTTGTAGTTGCTGGCGGAACAGTCATCCTCATCAGTGACAAGAACGATGGCGAGGTAGGCGTTGGGCCGCAGGAACCCGTTGTTCGCATCGTTGATGCCTGCCTGGGGGATGAGGGCCACGCGAGTGGCTTGCAGTTGGTGCTCTTCTCCACAGCCCCCGACGCCCACGGCCTTGGCGAGGCAAGAGAACACATCTGCAAGTTGCAGGGTGGGATCGTAGTTCTGTATTCGCCCGGCCTGGTTGGGATTTTGGATATCCTCGATCCAACGTTGGCCGTCGTAGAGTCCGCACCCAGGGGCTATCAGAGCAGGAGGAGGGTTGCTCGGATCTGGATTTGCAAAGTAGCTGCCGTTGGCAGCGACGGAGGCGATGGTATTGACGGAATCGTTGCCCCACAGCAGGCCCATGTCGCCCAGGCCATTGCCGCAGTTGCCGCCCATGGCGCCATTGCCGGCTCCCATGTTGCTGCTGACCACGCCGATGTGCACGTCAGGCAAGCCACCGGGAAGCGACTGCAGCACAGAGATCATCTTGGGGAAGTTAGCAGCCAGGGCCCTCTGTTTGGGGTCCATTGACGGGGAGTTGTCGACCATGAACAGGATGTCGACGGCACGCTCCGGGCTAATCAGAACCTGGAAGTCGGTTTCCTCCCCTATGAATTTTGGCCCCGGCTTCGGCGCCTTGGAGCTGCAGGCCCACAGAAGCAACGGGAGGGCAAATACCCAGCGCAAGGGTCGCCAGCAGCAGAGCAGCGAAAACCGTGAAGAACGATGGGCCATAAAACCCCTCCTTGTAGACGAGCCAGAACGACAGCCAGACTCCGCAGTCAGATTACAGCAACACGCCAGCAGAGAAAACCCAATTCGCGGACTCGCCGCGACCGCCGCGGAACGGCTCTTGGCCGCGGCCTCTCGCCACTATTGAGCGGGACACTGTGGCTCGCCGGCCGCGCAGGTCAGGCACTGCATCGCCAGCATCGTGCCCGGCAAGGCCACGGTGCCCTCCGGGTACAAGGCAGAGATCTTCTGGCCCTTGTACGAGCTTGCGCAACCTGAGGCGCTGTTGTCGTAGGAGAGGTACCAGCAAGGCCGCGAGGCCTGGCTGATGTGGGCGCCGAGCGTAGCGTCGACCTGAGCTTGGCCAACAACGTTCGGGTCGAGACTGGAGGGGTCGAGAATGCTCCCCAAGGCATCTTTGCACTCGGGCAAGGGATTCTCCGTGTAGCTGGTAGTCAGGCAGCCACCCACTCCCGGCGTATCGCATGGGGTGCGAGCGTACGCCTGGCAGTCGGGCCCAATGATTCTGTATGTATTCGGGTTTGTGCCGATCAAGGAGGCTGGCACGCAGCCGGGCTGTAGAGCAGTCGGCATTGCCGCTGCGATTGACTGGCCGATTTTGGTCAGGGCATTCGTGAAGTCTGAGTTGCAGATGCTGAAGGTTTGGCCGTTGGCGCCGTACGCATCGATGAACTTCTTCAAGCGCAGACCGCCATAGGCCTTGTAGATATTGCCATCAAGGGCCGTCTGCGTGGGATCCAAACAGATCGGCATGTAGTCCCACATGTTCTTCTGCGACTGCGGAAACGACGTGGCATCCTTGCCAATTCGCCATTGAGTATTGATTTGAACACTGGGCGAGAGGCTCGCGTCGTTCGGGTCCGGGGGCCAGCCGATGATGCCGGACACGAGAATCCTCTGCGGGGCCATAAACCCTTTGACCCAGCTGACGCTGTCGATCATCTGCTGAACATCGATGAGCGGCATGTACACATAGTCCGCTGGGATCCTCTGAGACTTGGCTGTGCAGTCGAAAAGGTCGTGAGTGAACCCTGTGCCCATGTAGCCGGCCGATGGGTCGTAGTCAGGAATTGGCTGGCCGCCGCAGAGATCACCCCGTGCCGCGCATCGCACGCTGGTGGTGTCGCCCGGGTTTCTCTTTCCGACCATGTCGAAGATGTTGTCGTTCGTCGCGTTGTCGGGGGTGGCGGAGCAGTCATCCTCATCGGTGACAAGAACGATGGCGAGGTAGGCGTTGGAACGTACGAAGCCGTTGTTTGCGTCGTTGATACCGGACTGCGGGATGAGAGCCACGCGAGTCGCTTGCAGTTGGTGCTCTTGTCCACAGCCACTAATTCCCACGGCCTTGGCGAGGCAAGAGAAGACGTCTGCAAGTTGCAGGTTGGTGGAGTAGTTCCGTTGCCGCCCGGTTCCTGAACTGGGCGCTTGGATATCTTCGATCCAACGCGCACCCGGGTAGAGGCCGCACCCCGAGGCTATCAGAGCAGGGGGCGGGTTGAACGGCTCGGCATTCACAAAATAGTTGCCGTTGTCCGCGACCGACGCGACCGGATCGTTGGGATCGTTGCCCCACAGCAGGCCCCTGTCGCCCAGTCCTGTTCCGCAGTTGCCGCCCATCGCGCCCGAGCCAGCCCCCATATTGCTACTGACCACGCCAATGTGCACGTCAGGCAGGCCGCCGGGCAGCGCCATCAGCGCAGTGATCATCTTGGGAAAGTTATTGGCCAGGGCTTTCTGCTTGGGTTCCATGGAAGGCGAGTTGTCGATCGTGAACAAGATGTCGATTGCGCGCTGCGGGCTCAGCAGAATGGAGAATTCGGTCATGTGACTTGTGCCTGCATCTGGCGTTTGCAGCGGTCCAATGGCGGCATCCGGCGTTTGCAGCGGCCCAATGCCGGCATCCCGCGCTTGGAAGGAAAGAGACGAGCGGGACTTGCAAGCCAAGGAGGCCAAAGGCAGAGCGAGAACCAACACCCAGCGCAGGTGCTGCCAACGGCCGAGCGGCGAGAACTGTGAATAGCTATGGGTCATGGAAAGCCTCCTCGTGGTCTCTGGTCGCTAGTGGTTCACGCCCGGGCAGCTCTTCTCCGATGGGGCGCAGGTCAAGCACTGTATCGCCACTATCGTGCCCGGCGGGGCCACGGTGCCGGTCGGGCGCAAGACAGAGATCCTCTGGCCCCTGTACGCGCTCCCGCAAGCGAGAGCGCTGTTGTCGTAGGAAACGTACCAGCAAGGCCGCGAGGCATCGTTCACGGTGGCCAGCACAGCGTTGATCTGAGCCTGGGGATGGAGCGGATTGTTGAGGTCCGGGCCGGGGTCGAGACTGGAGGGGTCGAGAATGTTCCCCTGGCCGTCCCTGCACTCAGGCAGGAGATTCTCCGTGTAGCCGGTTGACTGGCAGCCACCGACGTTGGGCTGGTCGCACGGCCTGCGGTCGTGCACCTGGCAGTCTGTCTCGATGATGTTGGGCGTATTCGGATCCAGATCAATCAGCGGGTCTTGGACACAGCCGGGCTTCGACACGGACGCCAGCGCCGTTGCCAGTGATTGGGCGATCTGGTTCAGGGCATTGCTGAAATCCGAGTTGCAGATGCTGAATGTCTGTCCGTCGGGGCCGAATGCATCGATGAACTGCTTCAAGCGAAGACCGCCATAGGCCTTGTAGATATTGCCATCAGGCAATGTCTGGGCGGGATCCCAGCAAATGGGCATGTAGTCCCACAGAACGGCCTGCGATGCGGTAACCCAGGTGGCATCCTTGCCAATCCGATACTGATCGTTGGTCTGAACACTGGGCGAGAGGGTCGGATCGTTGAGGTCCGGAGGCCAGCCGATGATACCAGACACGAGGATCTTCTGCGCCCAGGCGTTTCCCTTGACGTACGTGACGCTGTCGACCATGTCCTGAACATCGATGAGAGGCATATAGGTGTAGTCCGGATGGGCGGGGTCAAGCTGGGCCTTGGATGCGCAGTCAGTGAAGGCGTGCGTGAAGCCTGAGCCCGTGTAACCGACGGCAGAGTCGTTGTAGTCAGGAATTGCCTGGCCGGCACAGAGATGGCCGCGCGCCGCGCATCGCAGGCTGCCGGTTTCGCCCATCGGCCTCTCCAGGAACATGCCGTCGTTCACGAGATCACTGATATCAGCAGAGCAGTCATCTTCGTCGGTGAGCAGCACTATGGCGAGGAAGGCGTGCTGCCGTAGGAAGCCGTTGTTCTCCATGTTGACGTCAGTTCCGCCGGTCAGTCCCTGCGGATTGAGCGCCAAACGAAGCGCTTGCAGTTGGTGCTCGTACCCGCAGCCCGCAGTGCCCACGGCCGTGGCGAGGCAAGAGAAGACATCTTCGAGTTTCAGGTTGGCCACGTCGTAGTTCCGTTGCCGCCCGACCCCTGTCTGGGGTGTTTGGATATCTTCGATCCAACGTTGACCAAGGTTGAGGCCACAGCCGGAGGCAATGAGCGGGTGGTTTGGATCGGTCGCGTATGGACTGCCGTCCGCGACCGACGCGATCAGATTGCTGGGATCGTTGCCCCACAGAAGGCCCCTGTCCCCCAGCACGCGACAGTTGCTGCCGATGGCCTCGGAGCCAGCGCCCATGTCGCTGCTGACCACGCCAATGTGCAGGTCAGGCAGGCCGCCGGGAAGCGCCCCCAGTGCGGCGGTTATCCGGGAAAAGTTGTTGGCCAGGGCTCGCTGCTTGGGGCCCATCCCAAAGGAATTGTCGATTACGAACAGAATGTCGATCTGCCGCTCCGGACTCTCCATGAAGGAAAAGTCGGTCTCTTGCCCTACATGCGGCGGCGGCCAAGTCGGCGCCTTGGAACCGCAGGCGCAGACAGCCAAGGGGAGCAAGGCAACCAGCCGCCGGCGCACCTGCTGCCAACGGCCGAGCGCCGAGAACCATGAAGAACTATGGGTCATGGAAATCCTCCCGGTTATTGGGCGGCTGGGCAAATCCCGTCCGGTGAGGCGCAAGTCAAGCACTGCATCGCCAGGAACGTCCCAGGCGGCGCCACTGTGCCCGTCTGGCGCAAGACAGAGATCCGCTGGCCCTTGTATACGTCCGCACAACCCGCGGCGCTGTTGTCGTAGGAGAGATACCAGCAAGGCCGCGAGGCCTCGCTGATGTTGTTGGTGAGCAGCTGGTCGACTGCAGCCTGGCCAACGACGCTGGGGTCGAGGCTGGCGGGATCGAGAATGTTCCCCTGGCCATCCTTGCACTCGGTGAGGGGCGTATCCCTGAAGCCGGTTTGCAGACAGCCATTCCCGCCCGGCGTCGCGCACGGAATGCGGTCGATAGCCTGGCATTCAGGCTCGGTGATGTCGGGCGTATTCGGGTCCGTGTCGATCAATGGGTATCGAACACAACCAGGCTTCAACACCTGAACAATTGCGTTGCCAATCTGTTGCATGGCACTCGTGAAGTCCGAGTTGCAAATGCTGAACACATGTCCGTTCGCGCCGAACGCATCGACAAACTGCTTTAGGCGCAGACCGCCGTAGGCCTTGTAGATATTGCCGTCAGCGGCTTTCTGCGCCGGATCCGAGCAGATGGGCATGTAGTCCCACAGGTTCTGCTGCGATGCCGGAAGAGAGGTGGCATCCTTGTCAATCCGATATTGATCAGTGGTTTGAACAGTGGAGGAAAGGCTCGGGCCGTTCGGATCCGGGGGCCAGCCGATAATGCCTGACACGAGGATCTTCTGCGGGGCCTGGACTCCTTTGACCCAGTTCACGCTGTCGATCATGTCCTGAACATCGAGGAGCGGCATATAGGCGTAGTCGGGGGGCGTTCTTTGAGACTTGGCTGAGCAGTCGGAGAAAGCATGCGTGAAAGGCGCTAGGCCAATGTAGCCGATCGCAGGGTTGAAGCTGGGTATGGGCTGGCCGCCACAGAGATGGCCTCGCGCCGCGCATCGCAGGCTGGTGGTGTCGTTCGGGTCTCGCTTGCCCACCATGTCGAACATGTTGTCGTTGAAGCTGTTTCTGTTGTCGGCGGAGCAGTCATCCTCGTCGGTGATGAGAACAATGGCGAGGTAAGCGTTTGCACGCACGAAGCCGGCGTTCTCCTCGTTGATACCTGCCTGGGGGATGAGGGCCACGCGAGTCGCTTGCAGTTGGTGCTCTTCTCCACAGCCCCTGACACCCACGGCGGTGGCCAGGCAAGAGAAGACGTCTTCGAGTTGCAGGCTGGTGCTGTCGTAGTTCCGCTGCCGCCCGGTTGCCGGGGCGGGCATTTGGATATCCTCGATCCAACGTTGACCAAGGTAGAGGCCGCACCCAGAGGCAATCAGCGGGTGGGTCGGATCTGTCGCGTATGGACTGCCATCCGCGACCGAGGCAATCATATTGGTGGGATCGTTGCCCCACAGGAGGCCCATGTCGCCCAGGCCATTGCCGCAGTTGCCGCCCATGGCGCCATTGCTAGCTCCCATGTTGCTGCTGACCACGCCGATGTGCACGTCAGGCAATCCGCCGGGAAGCTTCCCCAGTGCAGCGATCATGTTGGGGAAGTTCGCGGCCAGCGCTTTCTGCTTGGGATCCATGGAAGGGGAGTTGTCGACCATGAACAGAATGTCGATTGCGCGCTCTGGGCTAACCAGAATGGAGAAACTGGTCATATTGCTTGGGCCGGCATCTGGTATCGGGAGCGATCCGGTGCCGCTATCAGGCGTCTGGAGCGGCCCGGTGCCGGCATCTGGCGCCTGCAAGGCAGAGGACAGCTCGGACTTGCAAGCCCACAGGGCCAAGGGGAGAGCCAGGACCAATAGCGAGCGCAGTTGCTGCCTACAACCGAGGGACGAGAACTGTAAAGAACTATAGGTCATGGAAATCCTCCTCCTGGACGAGCCAGAGCCACGGTCAGAACTCTGCAACAGTGTACAGCAAAACCGGCCCAAGAGGGCGCCAGCCGCAGTCGCTACCAGCGCAAACCGCCTGCGCTAGTACTCTTCAGGCTCGGCCCTGACCTTGCCCCGCCAGACCCGGTAGATGAATACCGTATAGCCCAGCACAAAGGGCAGGGCGCAGAGAACGATAATCAGCATGGTCAGCAGGGTGCGCGGTGATGAGGCGGCGTTGAATGCGGTCAGGCTGCGCCTCACGTCGTTGGTGCAGAGAACGAAGATGGGACAGGACGCAATGGCCAGGATGGCGACCACGCAGGCGATGGCGACGGACGAACAGAGAAACGCGAGGCGCAGTCGTTCGCGACGCAAGAGGATCGGCAGACTGACCAGACAGAGAACCATCGGGGGCACGGGAATCCAAGGTGCGAAGGACTGGCGCGCGCGCAGAAAGAGCCAGGGTGCGTCTGAAGGTGTCCACAGTGTGGCATCCAGGTACAAGGCCACGAAGGCGGCCCAGGCGAACAGGGCCGCGGTGACCGCGCGCTTGCCCAGGGCACCCTCGGTTTTCATGGCCAGCCAGCAGGCGCCCTGCATGGCGAACATGGCCAGCGTGGTCGCCCCGATGAAAAGCGGAAAGGGATTGAGCAAGTCCGCAAAGGTTCCCGCGTATTCTCCGTTCGCATCGAGCGGCAACCCGCACATCAGGTTGCCCACAGCCACGCCCAGCAGCAGCGCCACCAGCGTGCTGCCGGCGACAAAGCTGCGGTCGAAGAAGCGGCGCCAGGTCGGCGAGGTCCCTCGGTTGCGCGCCTCGATGGAAACCGCGCGCACGATGAGACCCAACAACACCAGCATCATGGCCAGATAGAATCCGGAGAACACCGTGGCGTACACCGGCGGAAAGGCAGCGAACAAAGCGCCGCCCGCGGTCAGCAGCCACACCTCGTTGCCGTCCCACACAGGCGCCACGCTGGCCAAGGACAAGCGGCGCTCTTGCTCGGAACGCGGAACCAAGAGATGCAGGAAACCGACGCCCAGGTCAAAACCGTCGAGCATCGCGTAGCCCGCCACCAGTACTGCGACCAGCACGAACCAAGTCAGGTCCAGGATCATGACGGCACTTCCTCTGCGCCGTCCCCCGGCCCTTGCAGCACCTTCTTGCGCACCAGATGCAGGGTCAGACCAAGCAGCCCGATGTAGATGACCACGAACATCAGCAGCGAGATGGCCACCTGTGCCGCCGGCACCGAGCGAGAAAAGGCATCCTCGGTGCGCAGCAGGTGATACACGCTCCACGGCTGCCGCCCGACTTCAGCCGTGACCCAGCCGACCTCGTTCACCACAAAGGGAATCGGCAGGCAACAGTACAGGATCTTCAGATACCGCCGCGACACGAACAAGCGCCCGCGCCACCAGAGGAACACACCCACGGCCAACACCACGCCCAGTCCCAGGCCCAACCACAACATGGTGTGGAACGACATCGCGGTCGCAGTCACCGGCGGCCGATCCTCGGGCGCAAAAGCGTCCAGGCCGGTGACCCGGGCATTGAAGTCGAAGTAGGTCATGAACGACAGCAGCTTGGGCAAGAGCACCTCGGGCAGCGGCTGGCCCACCACAGCCAAGGGCGCACCCGCTTGCGTGTGGTGCAGAACCTCGATGGCCGCGAATTTTTCCGGCTGCGTGAGAGCAACCTGACGGGTGTGGGCATCGCCGACCACGACCTCGGCCGCCAGTGAAACCAAGCCAAACACCAGGGCCAGGCGCAGCGAGCGCCGGGCAAACTCCTGGTGCTTGCCGCGCAGAAGGTAGTACGCGCTCAGCGAGCCCACAAACACCGCGGCGGTGACCCACGAGCCCAGAACGGCGTGCAAGAAGCGCAAGAGGGTCGACGGGTTGAACACCGCGGCGGCAAAGTCGGTCAGCTCCGCACGACCAAGCACCATGTGGAAGCCGGCGGGCGTTTGCTGCCAGGAATTGGCCGCCACGATCCAGAAGGCAGACAGGGTCGCACCCAGAGCGACCATGAGGGTGGCAAACCAGTGCACGCGCCGTGATACACGCTTTTCGCCAAAGACCAGGATGCTGAGAAACGAGGATTCCAGAAAGAACGCGATGAGCGCCTCGGCCGCCAGCGGCGCGCCAAAGATGTCGCCCACGAAGCGGGAATAGCGAGCCCAGTTGGTGCCGAATTCGAATTCCATGACCACGCCGGTGGCCACGCCGCCGGCAAAGACCACGCCGAAGATGTGGGTCCAGAAGCGCGCCATGCGGTGGTAGGTTTCGTCGGGCCGGCGCAGGCGCAGGCTAGCCACGATGACCAGCACCACAGCCAGGCCCATGGTGAGCACCGGATACAGGTAGTGCACCATCACGGTCAACGCGAACTGCGCGCGTGCTAGGGTCAGAGCACTCATCGATTGACTCGACGGTTAGCGCGAACGCCGTCGCTTGATTTCATTGATCAAGCCATTGGTCGACGAGTCGTGCGCGGACACGTCGCCGGACGCGCGCAGCTCTGGCAGGATGGCGCTGGCCAGCTTCTTGCCCAGTTCCACGCCCCACTGGTCGTAGGAATTCACGTTCCAGATAATTCCTTGCACGAATATTTTGTGCTCGTAGAGCGCGATCAATTTGCCCAGCGTGCGCGGATCGAGCTTCTGGTAGAGCATTGAGTTGCTGGGCCGATTGCCGGGGAAAACCTTGTGGGGCAAGAGCGCAGCCAGGGCCTCGCCCGTGAGGCCCGCGGCCTCCAGCTCGGCACGCGCCTCGGCCTCGTTGCGGCCTTGCATGAGCGCCTCGGGTTGCGCCAAGAAATTCGCCAGCAGCAAAGTGTGGTGCTCGCCAATTGGATTGTGGGTTTCCACTGAGGCAAGGAAATCGCAGGGCACCAGCTTGGTCCCCTGGTGCAGCAGTTGATAGAAGGCGTGCTGGCCATTGGTGCCGGGCTCGCCCCAGATCACCGGGCCGGTCTGGTAGTTCACCACCTGGCCGTCGCGGGTGACCCGCTTGCCGTTGGATTCCATGTCGCCCTGCTGGAAGTAGGCTGGGAAGCGCGACAGGTACTGGTCGTAAGGCAAAATGGCGTGGGTCTCGGCGTGGAAGAAGTTGTTGTACCAGACGCCGAGCAAGGCCAGCGTGACGGGCAGGTTCTTTTCCAGCGGCGTGGTTCGGAAGTGCTCATCCATCTCGTGCGCGCCGGCTAGCAAATCGTGGAAGTTGTCGAAGCCGAGGCCGAGCGCGATGGATAATCCGATTGACGACCAGAGCGAGTAGCGGCCGCCCACCCAATCCCAGAACACGAACATGTTCTCCGGCGCGATGCCGAACTTGGTGACCTCCTTGGCGTTGGTGGAGAGCGCCACGAAATGCTTGGCGATATGGCGCTCGTCCTTCGCGTGCTGCAAGAACCAGGCACGCGCGCTGTGCGCATTGGCCATGGTCTCCTGCGTGGTGAAGGTCTTGGACGCCACCAAGAAAAGAGTGGTCTCGGGGTTCACCCGCTTGAGTGCCTCGGCCACGTGCGAGCCGTCCACGTTGGACACGAAGTGAAGATCGAGATCGTCGCGACGATAGGGCCGTAGCGCCTCGCACACCATGACCGGCCCGAGATCCGAGCCGCCGATGCCGATGTTGACCACCGCGCGGATGGGCTTGCCCGTGTAGCCGGTCCAGGAGCCACTGCGCACTGACTCGCTGAAGACGCGCATGTGGTCCAAGGCCGCGCGCACCTCGGGCATCACGTCCTGGCCAGCCACCAAGATGGGCTGCTCGGAGAAATTGCGCAGAGCCACGTGCAGGACTGCGCGGCCTTCGGTCAGGTTGATGGGCTCGCCAGCGAACATCTTGTCGCGCATGGATTCCACACCCGCGGCGCGCGCCAGCTCGCACAGCAGCGCCATGGTCTCGCTGGTAATGCGGTTCTTCGAGTAGTCGAGAAGCAGATCTCCGAGGCGCAGCGAGAAGCGTTCGAAGCGCCCCTTGTCCTCGACGAAAAGCTCGCGCATGGTCTTCTTCGCCAGGGTGCCCTGGTGCTGTTGCAACTTCTTCCAAGCTTGCGTGTCGACGATGCTCATGGGTGGATCTCCTGGCGCCATTCTAGTCGATCACCATAGCATCCAAGGTGCTACGTGTCGTGTCGGCGATTCTCGACGAGGTGATCGACGTGATCGCCCATCCTAGGATAAGCTAGATAGAACATGCGAATCACGGCTTGGCCCAAACTAGTCTTGTGCGGTGTCGTTGTGTGGAGCTGCTCTTGCAAACCAACGACGCCCGGATCGGGCTCTGGCGGCAATTCCTCGTCTGGAGGCAAGTTGGCGCCCGTCGGCGGTTCAGAACCCGAATCAACCGGCGGGGGCAAGGGTGGAACCACGGCGAGCACCGGCGGCGCTACGACCGGCAACAGCGGCGGAAACACGACAAGCAATGGCGGCGGTACCACTGGCAGCACCGGCGGAATCACGACGAGTATTGGCGGCAGTACCACGGGCAACACTGGTGGCGCCACGACCAGCAATGGCGGCAGTGCCACAGGGAACACCGGCGGGACATCGGCGGCCGGTGGGGGCTCGATGACCTCAGGTGGTGTGACCACGAGCTCGGGCGGCTCGTCAGGGACCGCGAGCACGCCAGCACCCTGCGCCAATGGCGTACAAGACCCCGGCGAAACCGGAATCGATTGTGGCGGAACATGTCCGGCGTGCCCGGTTGTCTACAAGGTGAATCCACCCAATCAGTGTCAGAACCAGTACTTCTATTCGAACTGCAAGTCTGGAGATGCGACGACCCAGTGTGGGGGCGTGTGCCAGCCGCGCAACGCCTGCGAGAATGCCCCGAGCAAGGATGGCAAGGTGGGCTTCGCCTGTTCGCGCTACATGCTATTCAGCCCGGCCATGTTGCAGGCAGCGAAAGACGACGGTGCGGCGAATGGTTGGGACGCGAGCGCCCCGCCGTTCCTCTATGCGGCGGTCGGACACGACACCAATACCGGTGGTATCGACAAAGGCATGACCGGCAACCAGCCCTGCTGCGAATGCTATCAATTGATATTCGATCAACCCTTCAATGAAGGGGGCAGCCAGAACAACCAAGCCCCTGCGCCCAAGCCGCTCGTTGTTCAAAGCTTCAACATTGGTGCGACCACCGACAGTTTCGATATCTACATGGGCGCCGGCGGGTTCGGGGCCTTCAATGCCTGCATGAACGGAACCATCCAGAGTTCAGCCGGATATGCGCTCTACGACGCCTATCCGACCGATGGCCAGCCCGGCAATGGCGGGGTGAAGTTCCGCAGTTACGATGAATGCCGATCGGGCGACCAGAAGATCACCAACGCCGACGGCATCAACTCTGCGGCCTGCCAGACCAAGATCGCGGGACTGTGCAACCAAGTGAAGTCCGCCAAGGTGCCCGACCTGGCTTCGACTACAATCAATTCCTGCATCGAGAGCAACCAGGTGGGCACGCTCTACCATCAGAACTGGGCAGTCTATGCCAAGCGGGTGGCGTGCCCGGACAACCTGACGCGGGTCACCGGGTGCAAGCTGGCCGCCGAAGCCGGGCTGGCCAAGGTCGACGCCAAGGTGACCACTGTGGATCAGGCCAAGGCCGCCGGATTCCTCAGCGGGTACCACACCACCACGATGCAAGACTGCTGCAAGCCAGCCTGCTCATGGACAGAGAAGATTGGCGGCAACGAGGGCATGAAGAAAGTCGATCCCCAGTTCACCAATTTCTACACATGCGACGCCAGTGACCAGCCGATGACCGAGTAGGAGTCATGGCCTGTCCGTGCGCTCCCACACGCCAGACGTGGCCGGCGCGAAATCGGCGCCGGGCATCGCCGGTGGATCCATACTTGCCTGTAGTTGAAGCGCTTCGGCGCTGCTTTGCTTGACCTGAGCGAAGAGGATCTTTTCGAGTTACGAGACTATCGTCGTCGTCGCGAGCGAACCCGCCAGGCAAGGCCACAGGCGAATGCGAATGCCCACGCGAGGGACATGGGGTACCGCGTGCCAGGCCCAGGGGCGAAGGTGCAGCCCGAGGACGATGAAGCATTGGTCACGGGGGGTCCAGACGTTCCTGTGGATGCGATGGATCCACCGCCGCTGGGCTGGGCCGTGCTGCCCATCGCGGGCAGGCCTCCGGTAGCCGTCACGCCGCCGGTGGAGGTTGGCGTGGTGCCACCCGTGACAGTGGTGGTGCCGCCTGTGGAACCAACTGCAATGGATCCGCCCGCGGCGGTGGTGCCACCCGCGGCCGTGGTTCCGGCGGAGGCGGTGCTACCACCGATTTCCGTGGTTCCCGCAGCGGCTGAGTTGCCACCGGCTGCCGTGGTTCCGGCGGGGGCGGTGTTGCCAGCGCTTGCCGTGGATCCGCCCGCTGCGGAGTTGCCACCGGTTGCCGTGGATCCGCCCGCGGCAGTGGTTCCACCCTTGACCACTGTGCCGCCGCTGGCGCTGCCGCCACCGGCGCCAGCCGCACCAGCGTCCCTGGGCGTAGCGCCATCGCCTGGTCCCGCGTCGCGCACCACGGTTCCGCTCGTGCCGGCTGTTCCGCTCGTGCCGCCGGTACCACCGGCGCCACCCGCGCCTCCCGTGCCGGGCACGCCGCTATTGGCGCTGTACGTGCTGCAGGCGTTTCCCGCCACGCCGGTGTCGGCGTCGAAGGTTGCACCGTCAAAGGGAACCACGATGACTTTGCTGCCATGGGTGTCGTTGCCGAGTTCCGAGGCCTTGTCCACGTCGATGGCCGCGAAAGTGAATGCGCTGACGTGCCCGTTTTCCATGAATACGGCGGCGCGCTCCAGTTTGTACCAGTGGTTCACCGTGCCGTCCGTGTAGCGGATGAAGTTGGTGGTGGGATCGTAGGCGATTCCCAAGTCTTTCCAATTCTTGATCCCGTCAGGCGACACCATGTGCCGTGCCTTACGCAGGTCGTAGTAGTTGTAGACCATGTGGTATTGCCCGCCACTGCACCAGATAACCGGATCCTCGCGCGATCCACTGGGGTAACCCGCGGGCGTGATGAACACCTTCGCG
>PMBY01000050.1 GCA_003153875.1 Myxococcales bacterium
TTCACGATCTGGTCGTAGGCCGGGTATACGTAGTCAGCAAACTGGATTTCCGCCACGGGTCGCAGCCCGTACAGAGCCATGCCGATGGCACAGCCCACTATGCCGTTTTCCGCCAGCGGTGTGTCGATGCAGCGGTCCGGGCCGAATTCCTCCTGCAAGCCGACGGTGGCGCGGAAGACGCCGCCAAAACGGCCCACGTCTTCGCCCAACACCACGACCCGGCTGTCCCGGCGCATCTCGACCCGAAGGCAGTCATTCACGGCCTGGATGATGTTCATCTCGGGCATGGAGGGTACCGACGGGATTATGCCAGCATTCGCCCGGAATCAAGTCCGACGCGACACCATAAGGCGAACTTATGCTGCATCTTTGACGCGTTTGGGGTGGGGGAGGTGTGGGTGACAGGGGCGGTGACGGAGACGGTGACGGTGACAGAGGCGGTGGCGGTCACGGTAGCGGTGGGCACCTTGTGTAGACGGGCGATATCGGCGATCTTCTGGGTTGTGAGTCCCCTGCGAAATGCCTGGCGCGCTGCCATCGCTCTCTTGCTCGTTGGCTGTCTTGCCGCGGGCTGCGCGCGCAGCTACGCGGGTCCCAAGGTGTTGGCAGCCGTCGGCGCCGCGCTGTTGGTGGGCGGCGGCACGACCTGGGTGGTGGGTGAACGCCAGAACCAGAACGGCACCGCGAACTTTGGTTTGATCACCACCGTCATCGGAGTCGGCGCGGTGATCGGTGCGGCTGGCTGGCTGGCCGCTTCCGTGTCCTGCGAGGAAGACCCGGACTGCCCGCGCGGCGAGGAATGCAAGGAGATCCCCGCGCTCCCTGGCCGCGTGCCCTACAAGCAGTGCATGCGTCGTCCGACGCCCTGAGTACCCCTACTGCACGGTCAACCCGAGGAAGCAGAAATCGAAAGGCGTGGGCGCGAAGGCGCTGCCTGGCACGACCAGCTCCACCGCTGTGATCGGGGTGCCAGATGTGAAGGGGGTACCAGTGTTGTCCCAACATTTGGTATTGAGGCTCGAAAACGGAACCGTCTTGCTAGTCGGGGTGGTTGACGCCGGCAGGTAGCTACACCAGTAGTCGCTGCCGTCGTAGAGCTGGAGTTCCAGCGTCGATCCACCCTTGTTGACGTAGCTGACAGTAATTGTGCTGCCTGTGAGCACCAGCGAACCTGCGGATCCGCTCATACCCGACTGGCCTTGGTTGACACTGAATCCAGCATCAGCCCAGCAATTGTAGGTGCTGTTCTTGCCTACTGTGCCCGAGCCGCAGAAGGATGATGGTCCGTACGTCAAGGTAATCGAAGACCCCGATCCGCCTTCAGCGGATGAGACAAACCCAGCCAAAACGGTCGTGCCCGCGGATACGGTCACATAGCCGCTGTCCGTGATCGTCGGGGTGCCGGGTGCTGCTACGCCGTCGGTTGGCACGCCGCCATCGCGGGATGTGCCGCCAGTGGACTTGCTGCCGCCGCCTGATGTGCCGCCCTTGATTGCCGTTGCACCCCCAGAGGTCGCAGGGGCGCCGCCAGCAGTGTGTCCTGCGCTGGAGATCGTCGTCGTGCCAGCCACAAACGAGGTTCCGCCTCCGCCCACGGTGCCAGCAGCGGAACCTCCCGCCGCCCCACCCGTATCAGGGCTGCCCGCGGTGGTTTCGCTTCCGCCTGTCACCTCAGCCCCGCCCGCGCCGGCCGCAGCCGCGGTGTTCCAGCCGCTTGCGCCTGCAGCGCCAGTCGTCTCGCCCGTTACCCCACCGGTTTCAACGCCGCCCTCTGGTTCCGAGGAGCCGCCCACCGACCGGAGCGGGGTTCGCGCCAGGCAGCCAAGAATGAGCAGCGGCGCGAGCGCGTACAGTGCGGGCAAAGTTCGTCGTGAAACAACAGCCACGGGGCTGATTTTGAGTCGGGGTGCATTCATGAGTCCACCTCCACAGAGTTATGAGTCCCATGCGGATCTGCGCGGGTCAACCTTATGGCAGCCAGGTCCAACATCGGCGCAGTGGAAACGGTGCGGCGCAGCTGAAACGAAACCTGGCCCGCGCCTGCCGGTTCGCGACTCTCCTAGTGCAAGGAGGCTGCTTGGCCTCCCGCAGAACCTCTCGCCACGGCTCGTCGACAGGAGATCTCATGATCCATCAGCGCGTTCTCGCAGTCTTGTCAGTCTCAATCGCTCTTTCGGCCTGCGCTAGCATAGGCAAGGGCAGCACCGTCCCGGCGCCGGGCGGAGGTGAGGGCTCACGCCGTAACCCCTTCCTGGACGTCAACTTCTTCCTCAACCCCGAATACGTCGACAACGTCGAGGCAACCGCCAAGGCGTTTCCCGCGGAAGCAGAAGCCATTCGCAAGGTCAAGCAGTACCCCACTGGGCTGTGGCTGGACTCCATTGCCCATGTCGCAAATCTTCCCTTGTGGCTCGCCGAGGCGAGAAAACAGCAGCAGGCAAGCGGCAAACCAACGCTGTCGTTGGTCGTGGTCTACGACATGCCCGACCGAGACTGTGCCGCCAAGTCTTCCGCGGGAGAGCTCAAGGCTTCAGAGAACGGCGCCGCACGCTACCGGACCGAGTTCATCGACGTCATCGTCAACCACTTCAAGAACTACTCCGACCTGCCCATCGCGGTGATCCTGGAGCCAGATTCCTTGGGCAACCTGGTCACCAACATGAACCTTCCGAAGTGCAGCGACGCGCGCTCGACGTACGTCGACTCGACGGTCTATGCCATCCAGAAACTGCAATTGCC
>PMBY01000198.1:0-1727 GCA_003153875.1 Myxococcales bacterium
AACCCGCTGGGCGTGCCCTCGCGTATGAACGTGGGTCAGATTCTCGAGACCCACCTCGGCTGGGCGGCTTTGCAGCTGGGCCGACAGATTGAGGGCATGATTCAGAAGGAATGGAAAGGCGAAGCTCTGCGCAGCAAGTTGAAGAAGGTCTTCACCGAGGAGCATCACCAGAAGTTCATCGATGGCCTCAACGACGATGGCTTGCGCCGCTTTGCTCAAGGTGTGCGGCAAGGCGTGCACCTGGCCACCCCCGTGTTCGACGGAGCCAAAGAGGTCGACATTCGCGCGGCCCTGGCGTTGGCCGAGTTGCCGTCCACGGGACAGGCGACCCTGTTCGACGGAAAGACCGGCGATCCCTTTGACCACGACGTGACGGTGGGTGTGATGTACATGCTCAAGCTTCACCACCTGGTCGACGACAAGATTCACGCACGCTCCATCGGGCCGTACTCGTTGGTCACCCAGCAGCCGTTGGGAGGCAAGGCTCAGTTCGGCGGGCAGCGCCTGGGCGAAATGGAAGTGTGGGCCATGGAGGCGTATGGAGCGGCCTATGGCCTGCAGGAGTTCCTGACGGTAAAGTCCGACGACGTGATCGGTCGAACCCGCATGTACGAGGCCATCGTCAAGGGAGAGCAAACCCTTGAGTCGGGCCTACCCGAGTCGTTCAACGTCTTGCTCAAGGAGCTGCAGTCGTTGTGCTTGAACGTGGAGCTGATCGAAGATCCCAATGCGCCTCGCAAGCAGGAATCGACGATCGAACTCATGGCCCGAGAGGTGGCAGCCAAGGCGGGAGCAGGCGCTCCGCCAGCCGCGGCCGCTTCGGAGTAGATGTGATGACGACCTGCGCGCAGGGGAGTAGCGAACTATGACGATGAAGGATATTTTCAACTTCTTCGAGAAGCCGAAGGATCCACTCTCGTTCTCCGCGATACGGATCTCACTGGCGTCGCCAGAGAAGATCCGGGAGTGGTCGCACGGCGAGGTGAAGAAGCCCGAGACCATCAACTACCGNNCACATCTGGTTCCTGAAGTCGCTGCCTTCGCGCATCGGCAACCTGCTCGACATCGCGCTCAAGGACCTGGAGAAAGTCCTCTACTCCGAGGCGTTCGTCGTGGTGGACCCGAAGCAGAGCGGGCTGCAAGTGGGCGAGTTGCTCACCGAGGAGCGCTATCTGAAACTGGTGGAAGAGGTGGGCGAGGACGGATTCGTGGCCGGCATGGGCGCCGAGGCGGTGCGCGACCTGCTCAAGGCCATCGACGTGCACAAGCTGTCGGAGCAACTGCGACAGGAAATGAAGGACGCGACTTCGGAGGCCAAGCGCAAGAAGATCTCCAAGCGCCTCAAGGTGGTGGATGCCTTCCGCGAGTCGTCCAATCGCCCGGAGTGGATGATGCTGGAGGTAATCCCGGTGATTCCTCCCGACCTCCGCCCCCTGGTTCCGCTCGACGGTGGCCGGTTTGCCACGTCGGATCTCAACGATCTCTACCGCCGGGTCATCAACCGCAACAACCGCCTCAAGCGTCTGCAGGAACTGAACGCGCCCGAGATCATCATCCGNNGAGGCGGTCGACGCCCTCTTCGACAATGGCCGGCGCGGCAAGACCATCACCGGCCCCAACAAGCGGCCGCTCAAGTCGCTCTCCGACATGTTGAAGGGCAAGCAAGGGCGGTTCCGACAGAACCTGTTGGGCAAACGCGTTGACTACTCCGGCCGTTCGGTCATCGT
>PMBY01000198.1:1749-1883 GCA_003153875.1 Myxococcales bacterium
TTCAAGCCCTTCATCTACAACAAACTGGAAGAACGCGGGCTGGTCACCACCATCAAGAGCGCGAAGAAGTTGGTGGAGCGCGAGCGTCCCGAGGTGTGGGACATCCTGGAGGAAGTGATCAAGGAGCATCCCAT
>PMBY01000198.1:1891-2671 GCA_003153875.1 Myxococcales bacterium
GTGCACGTGCCGCTGTCCCTGGAAGCCCAGATGGAAGCGCGCGTGCTTATGATGTCGACCAACAACATCTTGAGCCCCGCCAACGGACGACCGATCATTCTGCCCTCGCAGGACATCGTGCTCGGTCTCTACTGGATGACCCGCGAGCGGACCTTTGCCCGCGGCGAGTTCCGCGACGGCAAGGGTGCGGCGGCGGTTCGGGGTGTGTACTCGACAGTGGAAGAAGTGCGCATGGCGTACGACCACGGCGAGCTGGACCTGCAGGCGGCTATCAAGGTTCGCATCAGCGGCGAGTTGGTGCTGACCACGGTGGGGCGCGCCTTGCTCTACGAAATCGTCCCCAAGAAACTGCCCTTCAAGCTGGTCAATCGCGTGATGGGCAAGAAGCAGCTGGGTGATCTCATCGACAGTTGCTACCGTGTCTTCGGCCAAAAGGAGACCGTGCTGTTGGCCGACCGTCTGCGCCACCTTGGCTACGGCTATGCCACCAAGGCGGGCATCTCCATCTGCGTGGATGACCTCCTCATCCCGAAACGCAAGGGTGAGCTGCTGGAACAGGCTCAGAAGGACGTGCAGGAGATCGAGGANNCAGATCGCTGAAGAGATGATGAGCGAAATCGGCGCGGAGAACGTGACCAACGAGGAGACCGGCGAGAAGAAGCGGGTGCCTTCCTTCAACCCGATCTTCATCATGGCTGATTCTGGGGCGCGTGGCTCGGCCCAGCAGATTCGGCAGCTGGCCGGAATGCGCGGACTCATGGCCAAGCCGTCGGGCGAGAT
>PMBY01000285.1 GCA_003153875.1 Myxococcales bacterium
GGCTATTCATGCAGCTTGAGTGAGAGCGAAAACATAACGTCCACCGACCACGGGAATGTGGGGGGATCGCCGGTCGCGGTGACGGTGATGTAGAGTAAAGTGTGTCCCCAGAGCGGGAGCATGTTGACCGGCGTGTCCAGGGGTAGTTGCAACACAGCCCCGGTCTGCACGTCAGGGGACGCCTGGTAGTCAAGAATCTGGATCACGGGCCAGTCGGGGCTCGACTCCGTGGCATAGTAGTTGTTGGCAGCCGCCACAGTCAGGTGGTCCAGGAAGCCAAAGTCCTGGATGCCCGTGTGGGCCTTGAGGATGACTCGCGTGATCGATAGGCGCTCGAGCTTCTTGAGCGACCCGGCATCAGGACTGTTGGCCGCACCGAGCTTGTTGGTCGCGAATTTGAATTGACCCTGGACGGATGTGCCGGCCGCGGCGTGCGCGGGAGCAGCGGGGAATTGCAGGTTGGGCTGGGTTATTTCGATGTCAGGCGCGTCGATTTCCACGGAGGAAGTGCAGCCCAATAGTAGGGCACTGGCCAAGGCCAATTCCAGACAGGAATGGTTTGAACGCATGGTCAGGGCCCTCCGAAGTACACAATGAGTCCCGCCTTGGCCGAAAACGTGTACACCGTGATTTTGGCGTCCTGGCCCAAAATGAATTGCGCCGGATCGGTTGAGGTGGTGCCCGGAGTCGGAGCGATGGTCACCGAGTGGGGCGTGCGCACGGTGCCATCGATGTAGCTGGCACCGGCGTGGATGAAGCCGGTTATGTTGCGGCGACCAAACTCAATCCCAAGATGGGCGTTGTAGTAGGTGTAGCCGGCCTGTTGGGCGTAGTCCTTCATCCAAGCAGGTACTTGGAAGAAGCTGCGCAGCACCCCATTGACGTTCCCCACGCGGAAGTACCCGGCCTCGAATGTGACCGAAGGCCCGACATGCCAGAACCACTGCGGGATGGCGGTGAACCCACCCCGGAAGCCCAAGCTGGCCGAATTGGTGCCGCCCGAGGCGTTCACGCGGATCCAAGAAGTCGGACGAAGGACCAGGCCGAGGTTGGCCCCGTCAGGCAGACCCACGTCGGTGGCGATCCCAAGCAGGCGCGGCGACGGGCGCGTGGCCGCCGGCAGCGGTACGGTTTCGGCGATGGCAGCATCGTCACGTGCGCCGGGTGCCGCTGGCGGGCTGGGCGCGACGGTCGCTACCGGCGCCGGTCGCTCGACTGGCGCAGGAAGTGTTGGCGTCGTCACAGCCGGCACTGGCAGTGGCTGCGCTTGCCCAGAAGACATCGGCCTGTACAGAACCTGCGTGGTTGGTTGCGTCGCCGCGGAAGGAGTCGTGGTGACCACCACCGGCGTGATTGGTTGCGTCGGCGCAGGAGGAGTCGGCGCGGACACAACCGGAGCCGGTCGCTGCGCTGGTGCAGAAGAAATCGGCTTGTACAGAACCTGCGTGGTTGGTTGCGCCGCTACGGAAAGAGTCGGAGTGACCGCCACTGGCGGCTGCGCTGGCGCAGCAGAAGTCGGGGTGGACACCATCGGCGTCGCTGGTTGCGCTGGCGCAGAAGAAATCGGCTTGTAGAAAACCTGCGTGGTTGGTTGCGCCGTCGCGGAAGGAGTCGGGGTGGACACCACTCGCGCTGGCGCAGCAGGTGTCGGCGCGTACACCGTGGACGCGGGTCGCGGGGCTGGAGCAGAACGAGTCGGCGTGTACACTGCTGGCGCCGGTCGCTTGGCTGACGCAGGCTGGATCGGGGTGTACACCACCGGCGCGGCCGCAGGCGCAGGCTGCGGACTCGCCGCATCTGCCAGCACAAGCCCTCCGATCCCCAGCACCGCCAGGCTCAAGACAGCCTGGGCCAGGTGCACTAGCAACCGGGTCCGCGGGCGGCTCCTCATGGGGGGAGCATACCCCGGACTGGGTGGGCTCGCATGCCTCGAACCACGCCAAGTGTGATGGCGGTCACGACTCAAGTATCTGGCCGTTCAGCCGTATTTCAATATGGGCAACGAGCGCCCAACCAGGCGCAGCGTCGTCGCCTGTCGTGGACAAGCTCGCCTTGGATTCCCCCGCCAGCCACCGTCAACGCAGCCGCAAGACCATTGCGGTACTGCTTGATTACATGGACTTTTTCTCAGGTGGGTACGGCACGCAAATCCAACACGCCCTGTCCAGCCGGGCCACCACCCTGGATCTGAAACTCCTCATGATCTTCGGGCGGGGGCTCGACGAACCCGACCGCGGGTGTGCCGCGCACAACGCGATTTTCGATCTGGTCGGTCCCGAGTGCGCCGACGGTGTGATCGTTCTGTCCTCGTTGTTGACCGGTTTCTGCGGTCTCGATAAGCTCACGCGGCTGGTTCGTCGCTATTCCCCGTTGCCGGTCTGTAGCATCGGCACCGAGCTCCCCGACATCCCAAGTCTCACGGTCGACGACGGCGTGGGCATGCGTGCGGCGGTCGAACACCTGGTGCGCGACCACCACTGTCGGCGGGTGGCCTTTCTCGCGGGGCCCCCTGGCAAGCCCGAGGCCGAGACTCGATTGCGCGCCTATCAGGAGGTGCTGGCGAGCAACCAGATCGATTTCGACCCAGCTCTGGTCGTGCCCGGCGCTTTCATGCCTGGCGATGGATTCGATGGCGTCGAGGCGTTGCTGAAACAGGGCATCCAATTCGATGCCGTGGCCGGGGCCAACGACTTTATGGCCTTGGGCGCGGTCGCAGCTTTGCGCAAACACGGGCGCAGCGTACCTCGCGACATTCGGGTCACGGGGTTTGATGACCTGCCGCTTTCCCGCATGAGCAATCCTGCCTTGACCAGTGTGGCCCAGCCCTTTGCGTTCATTGCCGAAACGGCGCTCCAGATCATCCTCGATCAAATGGCGGGTCGGCCTGTGGCCCTGCGTACCCTGGTGGCGACCGAGTTCGTGATGCGCCGGTCGTGTGGGTGCCGCCCAGGTGAGCGTCAGATCAAGGTCGCGTCCACTCCGGTCCCGTCGCCCAGCCCACGCGACTTCCTGCAGGCGCACGGAGCCGAGCTGGAGAGAAGCCTCGCGCTTCTCCTGCGGGTCACCGGCATGGACCACCAACGTGCCGCGAGGGTTCTGGTGGAGGCCATGCAGGCCGAGCTGAGCGGGCAGCCTTCCAGCTTTGCCGATGCCCTGGAAAATCTCCTGGGCCAGGCCGGGGAGAACTATCCCCACTACCGCGCGCTTCAGGATGCGGTCGAGTGGATGCGCGAGGAACTGCGTGATCTGTCCGATCTGACCCTGGAGCAATTGTGGGCCGACGCGTTTGCCATGATCGCGACGGCTGGCACAGCCATTCAGACCCAGCATCGCGTGACGCTTGACCAAAACTACCGCAAGCTCCTGGTCACCGGCGAGCAGATTGGAATCGCGCTGGACTGGGAATCACTGGAACGAATGCTGCTCAGGGCGCTGCCCCGAACCGGCGTGCTCACTGCATTCTTGTCCCGATTCACTGATGACAGTGCGCAAGAAATGCAGCCCTTCCTCTGCATGGTCGATGGACGGCCCCAGTCTCCCTTGCCGCCGGCTTTTCCGTCACAACAGCTGTTTCCCCCGGACAGCGATCCGGACTCGCGCAGGAGGACCCTGCTGGCGTTTCCGCTGGTTTTCGAGACCCAGCGTCTGGGGATTGCCGTGTTTGAACGCTTGCCCGAGACACACGGCTACCAGGTTCTGCGCGACCAGCTCAACGTGGCCATGCGGAGCATCCAGATTCACCAGGAGTTGCTGGAAAGAACCCGTCTGCACGAACGGGATGAACTGGAACGATTGGCCACCAGCAAGCGTCTGGAATCGCTGAGTGTGCTCGCCGGCGGCGTGGCGCACGACCTCAATAACTCGCTCGGGCCCATCGTGGCACTTCCCGATCTTCTTCTCGCCGAGCTGGACAAGCTGGATCCCGATGGGCGAGTGACTGAGATGCGCACTGACCTGATCAGCATGAGGTCCGCGAGCCTGCGCGCTTCGCAAACCATCAAGGATCTTTTGACCCTGGGCCGGCAAGGCCGGATCAGCAAGGGGCGTCTGGATCTGGTGGCAGTGGTTTCGAAATGTATCGCCGAGAACTCTGCCTGGGTCGCCTCGGACGCGGGCCGAAACGTGAGAATCGTGGCTCACCTGCCGTCGAAGCCGCTGGCCGTGCAAGCCTCCGAGGCGCATCTGGTGCGCGCGATCTCCAATCTGATCCACAACGCGGTCGAGGCCATCGCGGGGGATGGACAGTTGACCGTGCGCGCAGGGGAGCGACAGCTGAGCGAAGCCGTGGTCGGATTCGAACGCATCGAACTCGGTCGCTACGCAGTCATTTCCGTCAGCGATACCGGCCGCGGGATTCCCCAGGAGGAGATGGGGCGGGTGTTCGAGCCTTTCTACAGTACCAAGCCGTTGGGCGAATCGAGCGGCACGGGTCTGGGACTCGCCATCGTGCACGGTGTGGTGAAGGAGCATGGCGGCTTCATCGACGTTACCAGCGTGCGCGGGCAAGGCACGACCTTCACCCTGTATTTCCCCTTGCTTGCTTCGGCGGAACGGGCCGATGTTCCGTCCACTCCGACGCCGGTGCCGCTGGGGCGGTCTTCGATTCTGCTGGTGGACGATTCTCCCATTCTCTTGCGGACCGGGCGGCGGGTCCTCGAACACCTGGGATACCAGGTTGAGACCCTGGAGAGCGGGAAAGAGGCCTACCAGCGCTTTGAACGGGCTGTGGCCACGGGCAAGAGCCCGTGCGACCTTGTCATCCTGGATATGAGCTTGCTGGAAGAACGGGATGGGCTTGAGATCTTCGAGATGATCCGGCAGCTCCTCCCCAGTCAGCGCGCTCTGCTGGTGAGCGGACACGCGCCCAACGACCGCATGCAGGCTGCCATTGACCGGGGCTTGGGCTGGCTGGCCAAGCCTTACACCATAGAGTCATTGGCCGATTCGGTCGCCAAGGCGCTGGAAGCCACACCCGCATCTCATCTTGGGTAGGGGCGCCGTGCGGTCGCCCTCCGGGCGTGCGCACCCACCGCGGCCGCCGCGAACTTGCCGAAGGGCTTTCCTTTCGCCGTGGTACGTGTTTGGATTGAAAACAGCGAAAAATGGCGCTGCACAAGGCACATCTCAGCCGCCGGCCGATGGCCGATCGACAAGCTCTTGTTGGCGAGTCTCCCTGGGCAACGCCGGCTTGTTTTCTGCTCATCACTCTCGCGGCCTGCGCTGCCTATCACAACAGTTTCTCCGGTCCGTTTGTATTCGACGACATTCCGGCAATCGTCGACAATCCATCCATCAGGCACCTGTGGCCCATTACGCGGGTCATGGTGGCGCCGCTGAGCTCGGCCGGAGCCAACGGCAGGCCCATGGTCAACCTGTCCCTGGCCGTGAACTATGCTTTGGGCGGAACCAACGTCGGGGGATATCACGTCCTCAACCTCCTACTTCATGTCGCGGTTGCGCTGGTGCTTTTCAGCCTGGTGTTGCGAACCCTGCGGCTGCCATCACTGAGCGGACGGTTCGAAGGCAAAGCGCGACCGATTGCGCTTGCCATAACCCTGCTTTGGACAGTTCATCCTCTGCTAACCGAATCAGTCACATCGGTGATCCAACGCAACGAATTGATCGTGGGACTTTTCTATCTGCTCACACTCTACGGCGTCGTTCGTTCATGCGACTCAGCCAAGAGAGCATTCTGGTACGGCTGGGCCTTCACCGCCTGTTTGCTGGGGATGGCGAGCAAAGAGGTCATGGCCAGCGCGCCGATCATGGCGTTGCTCTACGACCGGGCATTCCTGTCAGGTTCCTTCAAGCAAGCGTTGAGGGAACGGTGGAGGCTGTACCTTGGCCTGGCGGCAACCTGGTTGCTGCTGGGGCTGCTCGTCTCTTCACACAGCGATCGCAACGAAACCGTGGGGTTCGGGTACGGGGTACAGTGGTGGGCCTATGCTCTGACCCAGTGTCGAGCCATTGTTCGCTATCTCGGCCTGGCCGTCTGGCCGCAGAGTCTGGTATTCGACTACGGCACGGATGTGGTCAGAACCTTCAAAGCCGTATGGCCTCAGGCATGTGTGCTTCTGGCGTTGTTGGGGACGACCGCGTACGCAACGATTCGTAGGCCCAAGCTGGGATTCTTGGGCTGCTGGTTCTTCGGAATTCTTGCGCCGAGTTCGAGCATTATTCCTCTCACCACGCAAACCATGGCAGAGCATCGAATGTACCTGCCATTGATTTCCGTGGTCGTGCTTGCGACGGTCGGATTCTTCGCCAAAGCGAGCAAGAACGCCGGACTTGCGGTTGCTGTCCTCGCATCGTCGCTCGGCTGGGGCACGGTGCGGCGCAATGAGGTCTACCGAAGCGCTGTTAGCCTTTGGAGCGATACGATTCGCAAATGTCCCGGGAATGTGCGGGCCCATAACCACCTCGGAAACGCACTTGACAGCGCGGGAAGGACGTCGGAGGCGCTTGCGAGCTACGACAGGGCCCTGCAGTTGAGGCCCGATCACGCAATGGCCTACTATAACAAGGCTGAGTTGCTTCTGAAGATGGGTCAGGCCTCCGCGGCACTCGAGCTGTTCGATCAAGCGCTGCACATTGCTCCGGGCTATTTCAAGGCCCTCAGAGGAAAGGGAGATGCGCTGGTGCAGGCAGGGCGGGGCGACTCGGCTATTCCACTATATCAAGAGGCGCTCAAGCTGCAGCCGGGTGATCCCGATGCGGCCCGCAGCCTCGGGATCGCTCTGCTACGCGCTGGCCGAACTTCCGAGGCCATTGAGCGGTTTGAAGCCGTCTTGCGAGTCGATCCTCGGGACGCTAGAGCGCAGAACAACCTCGGCTATGCGTATTCGAAAGTGGGACGGGTGAAAATGGCCATGGAGCATCTTGAGGCGGCGGTGCGACTGGAGCCTGACTCCGCGGAGGCACACGGCAACTATGCGGTGGCCCTGGCGCGGGCGGGACGGATGACGGACGCGATTGGGGAGTACCGGAAAGTCGTCACACTGAAACCGGATGATGTCGTCGCGAATTACAGTTTGGGGAACACCTATGCGCGGACCGGGGAGCTGTTGCCGGCTGTCGCCGCATACCAGGAGGCATTGAAGTACCGGCCGGAATATCCGGAGGCCCATAACAACCTCGGTACGGTGCTGCGGCGCTTGGGCCGCCTTGATGAGGCTCGCGAGCATTATCGTCTGGCCCTTCAGTACCGACCTGACTATCCCCAGGCGCGGCGCAACCTCGCGGCCCTCGCTGGGTCTGAGGACGCGTCCGCAATACCGGAAGAATCACACTAGCCCACCCGTCCACGGGCCAAGGAGGCAAACACGCCGGCCACGCCCAGCAGCGAAATGCGGTGCTACTTGTACACTGCGACGAACACGTTCGAAATGGCAGCCTTGGTGCTCGCTGGCAGCGCGGCCAGGGGCGCATCGGCGCACTTGTCGGGATGGTAGATGTCGTAGTAGCAGTGGTAGTAGGTCCAGGCTGCGATCGCCCGACCATCATCAGCCACGCCCATGTGAATCTCGGCGGCATAGAGATTGTCGATCTTGCCCACTTCGCTTTCGACACCCCAGGTACCATTGCTGCGCCAACGGAAATGCGGCGCGAAGGTGCTGCCATCCACCCGCTTGCGCCAAGCCATGAGAAAATCACCCGAATCGAGCGCGGTTCGCACCTGCGGTTCGATGTCGGTTGCGGTGTAGCCCGGGGCGAGGTCGTCGATTTCCAATTGCGACGTGCTCCAGCTTCCGCCCACCGTCTGTGTGGAAAACATGGCTTGGTAGTCGTTCAAGGTGGCCGGCTGCGACCACGCGATACCCACCGTCCCCAAACGATTCTCGTCCACCGAAAGATTTCCCGAGTAGTTGGCGGCATAGAGCCACGGCGGCTCGGGATCCCAACCCTTGGTCACGCTGTAGCGACGGGCAAGGACATCCGCGACAGTGTAGCCGGCGCTCAATCGCGTTTCGGCCCAGATGGCCACGCCTTGACCGTCGGCATTCATGGCCACGTCGGCGCCCCAGGTGATGTTCGCGTCGTAGCTCTCGATGAGCTGCGGCAACGTGGGTGTGCCATCGGCCAGAGCCGCGGCCCACGTGCTGTCGTTGCCGAGCGCGGAATTGGGATCAAGTTCGGTCCAGACGACCAGGCCGTTCCCGCTGCCGTCGATGGCTACGCGCGGCTGTCGATACCTGGCTTCACCATTGGTCGCGCCCGCTTTCACGGACACGCGCGCGCTGGCCTTGGTTTTGTCGAGGAAAACGGCATAGACCGATTCGGGATCGCTACTGGACATGCTTGATCTGATCGTCTCATCCCAGACCACCCAGCCCTGACCCGCGCGGTTCATCGCCAAGCGGACGTCACCGTAGTCTGCGTTGGTTCTGTCCGCCGCGGCGAGGAGCACGGGCGGATTCCAGGTCGTGCCGTTGGATGAATAGCTGGCCCATACGCCAAGCACGGACGGGCTCTGGGTCTGGTCATTCTGTGCCCAGACCACGACGTAGTGACTGCCATCGAATGCCGCCTGCACGCTCAGCGGCGTGCCGCGCGATTCGAGTGTGGCTGGCGACGCGGCCCAGGTGTCGGTTGCGGCCCCGTAGTGAACGGCTTGTATGCCATGGCTCTCGTCAACCCAAACCACCACCGCGTCGCCGGTCGCAGGTGACACGGCCACCGAAGGCGTTGGGTAGCCGCCGCCGGCGTAATTCTGTACGTTGAGCGGCGTCGACCACTGGCGACCCGCACCGTCCGCGGCGTCGTCCGACGGCCCGTCGGCAACCGGTCCATCGTTTGATGAAGCATCGAAAACACCGGTGAACGCGGCGTCCTGGCCTGTGAAGGGCGCGTCCGGGGCGCTGTCGGCGCCTTGCCCATCGGGTGCGTCCGCGGCGGGAGCACCATCCGTGCCACCGGTTGCCGAGGCGTCGGTGCCCGATCCATCCGTGCTCCCCGTCGCGTCGCTGCCTGCTCCGTCGCTGCCGCCGGTGGCATCCATCGCCGCGTCGGGCACCCCGCCGTCACCTCCAGTGCCGGAAAGGGGGTAGATGACGAGGGGAATGGGATCGCTGTTCTGGCCTTGCTTGATCACCTTCACGTCGAACGTGGCCGTGCCCTGACCCACGGGTTGGATACCGAGATAGGCGACGCCGGTCACCACGACGGGATGGGTGGTGTCGCTAGGCAGAGCGAGCCCGACCTCCAATACTCCTTCTTTGGCCAACGACCAGGACAGAGTGGC
>PMBY01000330.1 GCA_003153875.1 Myxococcales bacterium
CCCGAAGTGCGGGGCTCGGCCAAGGGACAGAGTTTGTCGTGCGCCTTCCGCTCGCGATGGATGATGCGGTTGCGCCGCAGGCAGGTGCCAGGGCCAGCAAAGGCCGCCGGCGCGTTCTCATCATCGAGGACAACGTCGACGCAGCCGACAGTCTGCGCGACGTGTTGGCATTTGGCGAGCACGAGGTCGAGGTGGCGTACAACGGCCCGCAGGGCATTGCGAAGGCGAAAGAATTCCGGCCCGACGTCGTGTTCTGCGACATCGGCCTGCCTGGCATGGATGGCTTCGCGGTCGCGCGCGCTTTCCGCGCAGACGATGCGCTGAAGGGTGTGTTTCTTGTGGCCTTGAGTGGCTACGCTTTGCCCGAAGACGTGGCGCGGGCACAGACAGCAGGATTCAACAGGCACCTGGCCAAGCCGCCCAGCCTGGAGACTCTCGAGCGGGTGCTGGCAGCCCCGGCCACTTAGAACCTATTTCAGTAGGCGCAAAAAGTGCACGGGGGCAAGTGCATGGCCGCGCAGTTTGTGGCTCCCTTGTCTGGAGGCTGGCACAAATCGCAACGGTTCGGCATCAATAGTTCGGTCATTCCACGAATGCGAATTAGGCGGGAGGTGCTTCATGCGCCTATGCCATGGGCGAGGTGCTGTCACAACCCGGACCCTGGGCTCTCTAAGTGTTTGTGCCGATCTGTTGGCCGCGAGCTCTCGCTCTATCCCGCAATCCTTGCGGCGTGCAGGGTGAAAGGGCTGTGCTAAAGGTCAGCTGTTCACCAGTGGGTCGCAACCGCAGGATCAAGGCACACGTCCGATTCTGCGAGCAGGGGCAGCCACCGGGCTGAACGTGATCGATGGAGCGACAGGAATCACCTTCGAGAAATGGCCCAGACAATGAGCGGGTGGCGAGGTCTGGGCCGGGCGGCCCGGGTACCACCGACCTGGAGCGGGCCGAAGAGGCGGAGCGCCGCTATGGCGATCTGCTGCGGCTCTCGCATGACGCCATCTTTGTGTGGCGCCTGGACGGCAACATCGAGATCTGGAATCAGGGCGCCGAGCTGCTCTATGGCTTCTCTGCCGACGAGGCGCGCGGACAGGCCCCGCTGCGGCTGATCAAGAGCGAGTTTGCGTTGCCCTTTGCCGACGTCGCCGCCATTCTGCGCGAGGCCGGCCACTGGGAAGGCGAACTCAAGCAGCGGACGAAATCGGGAAACACGATCACCGTGTCGAGCAAGCTACTGCTGATTCACGGTGATGATGGTGTTGACCGCGTGCTCGAATCGAACCGGGACGTCACCGAGTCCAAGGCAGCAGAAGCAAGGAATGAGCAGCTCATCGAAGCCCTGCGCGAGGCGGACAGGCGCAAGGACGAGTTCATGGCCATGCTTTCGCACGAGCTGCGCAATCCGCTTTCCCCGATCCGCAACAGCCTGTTCATCCTCGAGCGTGCTCCCTTGGGCAGCGAGCAGGCCCAGCGGGCCAAGGCGGTCATCACACGGCAGGTCGAGCAGCTTACCCGGATTGTCGATGACCTCCTCGACGTGACGCGGGTCTCGCGCGGCAAGTTGCAAGTCAAGCGGCGTCCTCTCGAACTCGGCGAACTTCTGCGACGCACGGTCGAGGATCATCGGTTGCTCATTGCCAACGCCGGGCTCGAACTGGACGTGCGTTTGCCTTCGCGCCCGCTGTGGGTGGACGGCGATCCCGCACGCCTGGCGCAAGCTCTTGGCAACGTACTCGCCAATGCGACGAAGTTCACCAGCCGGGGCGGACACATCTTGGTCGCCCTGGAGGAGTCTGCCGCGCCTTTTGGTATGGCGGTTCTCCGGGTGCGCGACGACGGCGTGGGCATCGAGCGCGCCTTACTCCCGCGCTTGTTCGAGCCATTCGAGCAAGCGGACCGCACGCTCGATCGCGGCCGGGGTGGCCTGGGACTTGGCCTGGCCCTGGTCAAGGGTCTGGTCGAACAGCATGGCGGGGAGGTGCACGCGGAGAGCGACGGGCCTGGCAAGGGGGCTGAGTTCATCATCCAGCTTCCCTTGGTGAGGGCGCAGTCCGCAGAAACGTCAGCGCCCACGACCCAGCCCATGCACAGCACGCGGCGGGTTCTCGTCATCGAAGACAACGTCGACGCGGCCGACAGCCTGCGCGAGGCGCTCATGCTGGCTCAGCACGAAGTTTTGGTCGCGTACCGTGGCCCGGATGGTCTGGAGAAGGCGCGCGAGTTCAAGCCGGATGTCGTGCTTTGCGATATCGGATTGCCAGAAATGGATGGATACCAGGTCGCACGGGCGATCCGTGCCGATGATCAGCTTCGCAACGTACGGCTCATTGCCCTGACCGGGTATGCGCTGCCGCAGGATCTCGCCAAAGCCAAGGAGGCCGGCTTCGACCAGCACCTAGCCAAGCCCCCCAGTCTCGAGAAGCTAGAGGAAGTTATGGAGAGTCGTCCCGGCTCGTAGCGCCGCTAGCAATATGACGTCGCAGGATCCGTGCCTCCTTGCCCCGCGAAGCGCAGCAACTGCTGCTTTTCCCCCGGCCGCGGCAGCGGCCGCATTCACCTCGCCCGCGGCAGCGGGAGAGGTCGCCGACCACCGTGTCGGCGGGTGAGGGTTTGAGGTTGGTCACGAGTCACAAGGGGAGACAAGGGGGTTCAGTGCGCGCGGACCCTCACCCGCCGGCCTTCGGCCGGCGGCCTCTCCCGCTGCGCGGGAGAGGCGATACGGGCCGCTGCTGCGGCCGAAGCGTAGGAATCCCCGCATCGGGACGCGAGCCCCGCCTAGAACGCGCGAACAAGAATCTGCGTAGCGATGAGCGTGACTAGCGCATGGCCTCGATGGCCCGTCGACGCATCTCCTCGGGCGGCACGTCTTCCTTGTGCGTGGCGACGGTCCACAGATTGCCGAAGCCATCCTCAAGCTGGCCGTAGCGGTCATCCGTCCTGGGGCGCGGTCTTGGCCTTGCCGCCGGCCGCAAGCGCACGGTTGAAGGCCAGGTCGCAGTCGTCTACGTAGATGTACAGGTTCGTCGCGGTGTCAGGATAGTTCTCCATGCGTTGGCCCAGCATGAAGACCGACGCGCAGCCCTATGTAGGCCTGCCGCATGAACGGCTAGTGATTGCTTTCAACTATCAGCGGAATTTCGATTCGACCGAAAGACTGGCTGGTTGCCGCATCGACCAAATCAGCGCTGAGGGTCAGACCCGCGACGTCCGGCCTCGTCTTCTGGAAATAGACGAATCCCGCGATCTTGCGCCCGTCTGCCACGACGCCCTCCCGTATCCCTCGGCGGAGCATCTCCCTTGTGGGCAAAGGTTCTCGCCAGTAGGCGTGGGCGACGTACTGGTCTAGATCCGACTCGACCCATTCGCCAATCCACTCATCCTCAAGGCGAAACTCGGGCGGTACCGCTGAGACGGGAATGATCGCGTTGCCCTTCACCTCGGAGGGCGGCACAGCGCGGAGCATCTCGGGATTGTCGGGCAGTGACTTCACGCGGAAAGAGTCGTAGCGCAGCGACAGTGTCTTGCCGCTGTGGTTCTCTACTTCTACCCAGACGGGAAGAACGTATTGCGACAGCGTGGGCGGATTTCCGTTCCACGCACGCGCCCTCGCAATCATGCGCACGCCAGCGCTTTCACCCGTTTCATTCCGCAGCGCGCTCGCGGCTTTCGCCGCGCCGGAAACCGGGACCGGCTGGTCGCGGTGGGCACAAGCCGTCAAAACACACGCGCCAACCAGCGCTCCGCGCAGCCATTGCGTGCTGTTCGCGACTAGCCTTCCATTGCTCATGACTTCCTCCCCTGCGCGTATTGGATGCCCGATGGGCGCGAAAGGTGTCCCGGCCCAAGAAGCGGGCGCGCAGAATGGCTGGAATCCAAACTGATAGCGCGTGTTTCTCACCCTGTCCTGTGCCAAGAATCATTCGGTGGAGCTCGCCGAGACGATCATCGAGCGCGAGACCGGCGATCACTCGTGGTCGCTGATGCATCGTTTTGGTCTGGCGACCGATCTCCTTGATCGCCTTGCACCCGAGAGTCTGCAAGGGCTGGCCCTGATCTTCGTGTGGCTGCGCTTCTCGGCCGTGCGGCAGCTCGATTGGCAGCGGCGCTACAATACTCAGCCGCGCGAGCTGGCTCACGCCCAGGATCGCCTGACTCTCAAGCTGAGCGAGCACTACGCCTCGGCCAATGCCACGCGCCCGCTCTTGCGTCTGATCGCCGGCTGCGTGGGTCGGGGCAGCGGGGGCCAACGGGTGCGCGATGGGATCCTGGAAATCATGCACCGACACGACATCAAAGAGGTGTCGGGCCATTTTCTGGAGGAATGGCACCAGAAGCTGCACAACAACACCACGCCCGACGATGTCGTGATTTGCGAGGCCTACTTGGCGTTTCTGCGCGGGTTTGGCAATGAGCGGGCTTTCTACGCCACATTGGAGACGGGAGGTGTGAGCCGCGAGCGCCTGCAGAGCTACGAGCGGCCCATTCGCAGCGCGCCTGACTACATTCCCCATCTGCGCGAGGCGCTCTTGCACGATTTCGGCGAGTTTCTGTCGGTGCTGCGTGCGCTCCACGCGGCCACTGATCTGGGCACCGCGGTTCTTGCCGCGCGTCCCCTGCTCGACGAGTCCAGCCAGCAGCTCCTCGACGCGCTTTGGCGCCGGCGCGACGAGGCTGGGGCAGAGACCTGGATACTGGAATCGGCCAGCCAGCTGCGGGAAACCGTGGGCAGCCGACTGCAGCCGGGCACGGCGGGGCTGCGTGAGCTGCTGTACCTCGATCTGGCCCTGGAGGACTTTGTCCGCGTCGTGATCGAACGCAACCTGCACCAGGCTTTGTCGCTCGACCAGTTGCTGGCCTGGACCGAACTGGTCCTGCGCAATCTGTGCGCCGCGCGGCCAAGCGAGGAGCTGGCGCTGGGACTGAACCACTTGCGGCGCCTGTGGATCCAGCCGCCCGTGGGACGCGAGTGGGCCCTGCATGCGCAGGCGGTGCTGGAACGGCTGCGGCGCGAGTTGGCAGCGCTGGTTGATGGCGACGTGCACTTGCTGCAGCCAGTGGCCGAGTATCTGGGGCGCGCGTTCGGGGCTGCGGATTGGTCGGTGCGTTTGTTTAGCGAGGAGGTGGTGCGCGGTCGGCTGGATTTCGTGGCTTCGGCTTTGCTGCGCAAGCTCGACGGGGTGCTGCGCGGGATTGCGGGGCTGGGCAACTGGCAGGTGGTGAGCCGCGGCTGCGGCGAAGCACGGGGAATAGTGGAGAACCTGGATTCGCTGGCAGCGGTGCAGGGTCGTGTTTTCCAGGTGCGCACCATCCTGGTCACCGACGAGATCAAGGGCGATGAGGAGATCCCCGAGGGCGTGACCGCGCTGCTGTGCAAGAGCACGGTGGACCTGGTCTCGCATGTGGCGGTGCGCACGCGCAACGCGGGCGTGCTGCTGGCCACTTGCTGGGACGCCGATCGGTTGACGGATCTGCGCAGCGGTCAGTGGCTGCGCCTGCGCGTGACGGCTGCGGGTGATGTCACGGTGGGGCGGGGCGAGCCCGCGAGCGAGCAGGCGATGTCGTCGCGGCCTGAGCGACCGCTGGTGCGACCGCCCAAGCCGGACATCCTGGCGTTGAGCCCCAAAGACTTTGGCCCAGACAATGTGGGGGGGAAATCTCGCAACCTGCAGCGCCTGAAGGGACGTCTGCCCGATTGGATCCACATCCCCGCTTCAGTGGCGTTGCCCTTCGGTCTGTGCGAGCGAGTGCTCGACGATCCTGGCAACCGGGCGGTGATCGAGGTGTATCGGGCTGCGACCGCAAGCCTGCGCGGTACAGAGCGCGAGGCCGTGCCGTCGCTGCTGGCCCGACTGCGCGATGCGATCGTGGACCTGCAATCCCCGCCCGACATCGAGCAAGCCCTGCGCGCGGCCATGGACGCAGCGGGGCTGCGTGCGGCCGAGCCTTGGTCCGAAGCCTGGGGTTGCGTGACGCGGATCTGGGCGTCCAAGTGGAACGAGCGCGCCTTCTGGAGCCGACGGGCCAATGGCATTCCCGACGAGGGACTGGTGATGGCGGTGCTCATCCAGGAAGCGATCGCGGCCGACTACGCTTTCGTCATCCATACCGCCAATCCCATGACGGGTGATCGCGACGAGCTCTATGCCGAGTTGGTGCCTGGCCTGGGCGAGACCTTGGTGGGCAACCATCCGGGCCGCGCCCTGGGCTTCTGCCTGCGCCGGGGCGAAGCGGTCCCGCGCCTGGTCTCTTTCCCGAGCAAGAGCCTAGGCCTGTATGGACACGGTCTCATCTTCCGATCCGATTCCAATGGCGAGGATCTCGCTGGCCTTGCGGGCGCGGGGCTTTACGACAGCTTCATGCTTCCGCCTGGTCGTCCCGCTCGCATCGACTATGCCCGCGAGGAGCTGCTGTGGAACGAATCTTTGCGCAACCACATCCTCATGGCTGTGGCCGGTATTGGCACAGCGATAGAAGCAGCCCTGGGTGGCGCGCAGGACATAGAGGGCGTATATGCCAAGGGACGTTTCTTCGTCGTGCAGGCTCGTCCTCAAGTGGGATTGGAAAATGGCTGAGTCTTCGCGCATTCACATCGGCAATCAGACCGCCTTCTACGTGGCGCCGCTGCAGCCCTTTGCCTTTGCCGTTGAGCAGGGCTTTGATGCCTTCGAGTTCTTTCCCGATGGTTCAGCGGAGGGACCAAGCTGGGCGACGGCGGACGTGCCGCCTGAGTTGCGCGCCTTCGTACGCGAGCAGGCCAAGCGGCGCGACATTCGGCTGAGCGTACACGCCTCCTTGGCGGCCGACCCAACGACCGCCCCTGGTCTGCGCGTACTCGCGCGGGACGTGGCCTTCGCTCGCGACATCGGCGCTCGGCTGGTCAACCTGCATCTGGCGTCCGTGGAGCGCGAGGCGTTTGGCCGGGGGGTGCTGTTGCTCGCCGCTCCCTTGCAGGCGGTTGGCTTGCAACTCTCACTCGAGAACACGATTGCCACTGCGCCCGAGGAGATCAACACACTCTTCGACCGGCTGCGGGCTCGCGATCGGGTGCGCGCGCGCTCCGTCGGCCTTTGCCTCGACATCGGCCACGCCAATCTGCACGAGGGCACCCGCAACGATTACCTGGGGTATCTCGATCGCTTGTCGGCCCAGGTGCCCATCGTGCACGTGCATGCGCACGAGAATTGCGGCGACCATGACAGCCACATGACGCTGTTTACTGGCCCGGCAGGGGAGAACCCGCTTGGCATCGAGGGGTTGGCGCAGCGTCTAATCGCACGCGGCTACAGCGGTTCAATCATTTTCGAGCAATGGCCCCGTCCGTCCAGTTTGCTTGCGATGGCCCGGAACCGGCTGCGCGCCATCATCGAAGTAGCCCAGTCAGGCAAGGGCAACAGAACGCGCGTATAGCCCTGCGGATCGGGATCATGCGTGTTGCTGTAGCCTGCGCCATGTGCTAGGCCGTAGCTCTGGTCATGGGGGGGCGTCATTGGGGACGCGCAGAATCCTTTCTTCGCTTTGTCTCTTGCCGAGAGCTCCTCAGTTTCTTGCCGGATCAAACCTGCGCGAGAAGAGCTGATGACCGCGAGATCACCCAAAGACGTCAACGTCGAGAACCAGCGGCTGAGTTCCGAGAATGAGGAACTTCGTCTCCGGCTGCAAGAGGCCGAGCAAGCTCTCAGAGCGATTCGCACGGGACAGGCTGAATACAGCGCCGAGGGAAAACAGGCCGAGGAGGCGCTGCGCGAGGCGAATCTCCAGCTGGCCGAAGCCGACCGTCGCAAGAACGAGTTTCTCGGGCTGCTGTCGCACGAGCTGCGTAACCCACTGACACCCATTCGCAACAGCATCTACATCCTCGAAAAGGCCACGCCCGGCGGGCCGCAAGCGCGCCGGGCGCTCGCGGTTCTTGACCGGCAGGTGAGTCACCTCACCCAACTGGTGGATGACCTTCTCGATGTCACCCGCATCAGCCGAGGCAAGATCCGGCTGGAACGCGCACGCCTCGATCTGGTTGAGGTGGTGCGCCGAACCGTGGAAGACCACCGCGCCTTCCTTGAACACCACGAGGTGGTCCTGGAACTGCCCAACGATGCGATCTCTATTGCCGGCGATCCAACGCGGCTGGCGCAGGCGATCGGAAACCTTCTCGTCAACGCAGCCAAGTTCACCCCCGAGAAGGGCAAGGTCTCGGTGGCGCTGACGCGGACCCCGGACAGCGCTGTGCTGGAGGTCGCTGACACCGGGCTGGGCATCGACCCGGACATGCTTAGGAGGCTGTTTCAGCCTTTCGCGCAGGCTGAGCGCAGCCTGAGCCAGAGTCTCGGCGGCATGGGCCTGGGGTTGGCGCTGGTGAAGGGACTGGTGGAGTTGCACGGCGGCGAGGTCAGCGCGCATAGCGATGGCCCCGATCAAGGGGCGCGCTTCACCATCAAGCTCCCGCTCGATGAGAAGGGCGCCGTTGCGCGCGGTGGCTCGAACGCGAATGGCGCCAGCGCCGGAAGACGCAAGGTGCTGGTAATTGAGGACAACGTCGACGCCGCGACCAACCTGCGCCAGGCCCTTGAGCACTGGGACCACGAGGTGGAGGTCGCGCGTAGCGGGCCCGAGGGGCTGGACAAGGCCCGGCAGTTCGATCCCGATTTCGTGCTTTGTGCGCTCGGCTTGCGCGGAATGGATGGCTACGATGTCGCCCGCGCCTTCCGGGCCGACGAGCAACTCAAGAACGTGCACCTCGTCTCCACCAGCAGCGGCGTCCCGCCCCAGGACATGGAGCGAGCGGCACAGGCCGGCTTTGAGCGGCACCTCAGTGAGCCGTCCAGCGTCGAGACAATCGACGAGATTCTCCGCGCCATGTTGAAACCACAGTCAGGGGGAGGCAGGAGCCGGTCGGGCCAATAGAAGCGTCGGGTTCGAGGCAGCCGCCAAAGGGTTGTGACCAACAGGCCGGCGAAGCATCGAAACAGTAGGGGGACGGAGGGCCTCGCCCTTGCGCATCTATTCAATTCTGTTCGCGGCAGGAGTCCTGACCATCCTCCTGCCCTGCATTCTGCCCCTGGTGCCGCTGGTGGTGGGAGTTAGCCTGGCCGGGCAGCGGCGCATTCGGCCGCTGGTCATCGTGGTGAGCATGGCGGCCAGTTTCGTGATCTTCACCTTCGTGCTCCAGGTGGTGCTGGCGCGTTTCGTGTCGGCAGCCGACCTGATTCGCATCGCCAGCACCTACGTGCTGCTGCTGTTCGGCGTCTGCTTCCTCAGCACTGACACGCGTTTGCAGATAGCGGTGGCGGTTCTGGGCGCCCTCTTCTTCGCCTCGCACGGCTGGATCGCTGTGGCCCTGGCCGCCTTGCTGGGAACCGCGGCTGTGCTCTTGGCAGGCCGGGTGGCAGCCCGCATCCAGCAGCTCGGGAGCAACGTCCAGCGCAGTGCCAGCACCGGGCTGGGCGGTGAATCGCTGCTCACGGCACTGATCGTGGGACTGACCCTGGGCATGGTCTGGGTTCCCTGTGCAGGGCCGGCGCTGGGATTCGCGCTGGCGCTGGTGCGCAATCAGCCGGGCCCGCGCGCGCTGGCGGCCTTGAGTGCCTATGCGGTCGGCGCCGCCACGCCGCTGCTGCTGGTGGGATACGGCGGCCAACAGGCGGTGCGCTCCGCTCGCGCCCTGAATCGGCACAGTGGTGTCATCAAACGCGTGGCCGGAGGATTGCTGGTTCTGTCGGCGCTGGCCTTGCGCTACGACTGGCTCACCGACGGGCAGGTGTGGCTGTCGCAGCACACGTCGTTCGGATCGCTGGCCAGCTCATTGGAGGACCGATTGGTGGGCAAGGGTATGGTGCAGCCGGCGCTTGCATCTGCGGCGAACCAGCCGAGCGCACAGGCGGCGCCAGAGCTGCCCTCGCTGCCGCGGCTGGGCCCAGCCCCGGAGTTCGTGGGTCTCGGGCCCTGGTACAACTCGGCGCCCCTCACGTTGGCTTCGTTGCGCGGCAAGGTTGTGCTGGTGGATTTCTGGACCTATAGCTGCATCAACTGCGTTCACACCCTGCCTTATGTGCAGGCGTACTGGACGCGCTACCAGAATGCGCCCTTCGTACTGGTCGGGATCCACACGCCTGAGTTCGTGTTCGAGAAGAGCCCGCAGAACGTGGCGGCCGCCATCCAGCGCCACGGGCTCNNACTGGCCGGCCAAGTACCTGGTCGACCCTGAGGGGATGGTGCGTTACACGCATTTCGGCGAGGGCGACTATGAAAAGACCGACATCGCCATTGGTAGCCTGCTGGCCGAGCTGGGGCGCCGGCCCGCCCCTGTCAGCGGTCCGGCGATCGGCGGGGGCGCACCCGTCGCATCGCCTGCGCGCGATCGGTCACCCGAAACCTATCTGGGTGTGCGCGGCTGGTCGGCCTTGGCCAATGGGCGGGACCAAGCTGATGGTGGAGTTCATCGCTATATCGCCCCGTCCGTGCTGGCCTTGAATCACTACGCGCTCGTCGGCTCGTGGCGATTGCTGGAAGGCGAGCGACAGGTGCTGGCCGGAGCCGAAGGCGAGATTCGTTTCCACGCGCTGGCCGGCGAGGTGAACCTGGTGCTGGGCTTGGAACCGGGCACGCCGGCGCGCACCGCCGACGTGGAGGTGGACGGACGTGCTTTCAAGTCCATCACCATCGACCGGCACGATCTCTCCAACCTGTGGAGCGGCCCCTACGGCGAACACCAGGTGGTGTTGCGAGTTTATGGCCACGGCGTGGCTGCCTACGCATTCACGTTCGGTCAGTAACCGGGGCGTGCGCGAGCAGCTCCTCCAGCTTCTCCAGGCTCGATGGCTTGGCGAGGTGCTTGTCGAAGCCGGCCTCGCGTGCCCGCTGCAGGTCCTCGGGCTGGGCGTAGCCGCTCAAGGC
>PMBY01000015.1:0-257 GCA_003153875.1 Myxococcales bacterium
TACGCCCCCATCGCACCGTATCGGCCGGTATAGGCGCCAACGTTCAGTTGCAAGGGGAAGCCGAGATACTTGGTCGCATTCACCGTGATGAACGCATCGTTCACGCCCAACTGTGCGGGGATGTTGTAGTAGCCCGCCGCATCGGAGAAGGTCGTGGCTGCCATAATTACCGTGCCTGACACGGTCTTGTTGCCGTAGATGAAGTTGAGCTGGCCCCAGGGGGTCGGCACCGCGCCCGTGTACTCGAAACTCCGGAG
>PMBY01000015.1:277-12766 GCA_003153875.1 Myxococcales bacterium
GACTCGGCCGGATTGATGCCGAACGGGAGCGAAGGGGTCGCACTGCGGACTTGCGGCTCGCCCGGCGAGAGCCCAAGTCTCGGAAGCCCCTCGTCCGCGGCCATGGCCAGCGAGGGCATGGCGAGCAAGGCCAGGATGATTCGTGAAATCGAGTTCCAGCCGTGTCGAGGTGCAGAGGATAGGGTTTGCATCGTCGAGCGCTTTCGGTTCAGAAGGTGATGTAGCCCCCGAGCGCGACCATGTGATGGTCGAGCGGCTGGGCGGAGTTGGGGTCTGCGGCGGTGCTGTAGAAGCGCCGGCTGTAGTAGAGTTCTATGCGGTCCGTGCTCCACCAGTCGGAGTGGAACGCGATGCCGGGATTGAGGCTGTAGACGCTGTAGCGTCCGAAGTTGGTGTCGCGGCTTTCGCCGTAGCTCCTGAACATCAGGCTGAACAACGACGTCATCCGGTATTCGGTCTCGAGGCCGAGGTAGAACCCGCTCGCCTTTTTGTACAGGGGGTCGTCGGTCGCAACCGTGAAGTGGAGCAGTGCTGCAATGGCGACGCGCAGGTCCGGGGCCTGGCCGGTGAAGCTGCGCGGGGCCCAGAGGATGGGCGCTAGGCTGAAATCGTACTCGGCGCTGAGCACGGCAACCTTGCCGTTTCCGTGGCTGCCCGTCCCGATGAACTTGCTGGTCATTTCCCGGGCACCTTGCGTCCAATCGATACCCCACCACACCCCGTCGCCGACTGAGGCGGCGTGCACGAAATTGTAAAGCCCGCCACTCAACCCGACCTGTCCCCAGGGGTTGCTCTGCCAGCGCGTCTCGAGGAGAAAGGTGTCCATCCGACCGTCCCTCGGAATTTCGTTCAGGGACGTCCTGAGGTACACGCGCTCGTCCGTCCCAAAGTCGGAGGCGTAGTGCAGCTTCAGGGTGTACTGATTCTTGTAAGTGAGTCCAGCGTGAGCGTGGAGCACGTAGCTCGATGTGCCCGTCTCAATCCAGGCGAGGTAGTCGCCGCGGGGGAAGCTCTCGGGCACGCCGGGAACAACGGCCAGCCCAAGAATGAAGGAAAGATGCAAATCGGGCGTCGGGTCAAAATCCCCATACGTCGCCTCGCCGTAGCCGCGCACGGCGAGCAGGGGGCCGTAAATTCCCCACCCCCACTGGCCAGGTCCGGCGGCGACCTCGCTGAACGCGCCCATGCGAAACTGCAAACGCAGTGTTCCGATGGGCTGGGGCGTGATCAGAATCCAGGCAGTGCCGAAGCCAGGCCCTCTAAAAGCGTTTTCGTAGCCCTGGTACTCCTTGTTCTTGAGGTTCACGAAGTAGCTTGCGAAGGCGGTCACCAGGGCGTTGCCGTATGTCAAACTCAGGTTGGCGCCTGCGCCCGGCCAGAATGCGTTCTTGCCCGCCGAAAGCGCCGGCATGTGCAGGGCGGTTCCGGAATAGCCCTCCGGCGCGGTTCCGGGTGTCCTTCCAATACCCACGGCCTGCGTCCCAAACAATTTGCCACCGAGACGAAATGACGAAGCGCTCGCTGGGGCGGGCGCGCCGAATGAAGGAGCCCTCCCGCCTGGCGTGGGGGGCACGGGTGGCGCCTCTGGCGCCAATCCCAGACCGGGCGGGATCGAGGACCCCGGCAAGGAATCAGTCGGCGCGGCGGGCGTGACGGGTTCGGCGGGCGCAGCCTCCTCGGCTCGCGCCACACCAGCCGCGAGAAGCAGCGCGATCTGCACCAGGGACGCGTAACGGTATTGCAGACGCACCATCAAGCCTCGATCAGAGGGTGGGCTTCTCGGGCCAGCCGCGTGGATCGACCACGACAGAAGCACTCATGTCTCAAGGGCAGCGTTACTAATGCGCTTTGCGTCACGGCTTGGCATCGAGCACAGTAGCACGAGAGTTCTGCGGCAGATCAAATGAATTCGGCAAGCCAGTTAACTATTGGCTCGTGCCTCCGGTCAGAACTTCGGCCACGTTTGGGCGGCCGANNGCCTCGTCCACCAAAACATGACCGCTCTTCTGACCGGAGACACTGCCCGCGCTGCTGCGTCGCCGTCAACGCTTGGGAATCGGTGTCGCGCTCGCATTGGCAGGGCCGATGCCGCCCGCTGGCAGCGTCGCCCCCTGTGCCGCGAGAAGGAAGTTTATCAGAGCCCAGTAGTCGCCCTGCTTGAGCTCACCCGCATGGCTCTTGGGCATGTGTGTGCTCGTGAAATTGTACAGATCCTGGGCGTTCCGGAAGGGGTCGCGCCATGCCGCGCCCGCCGGTCGAGCCTGCATTTCGATTTGTAGCTGCTGGGCGTCGATGAACCCCGGGTCGCCCGAGCTTCCGCTGTTGCGCGGGTACTCGGGCAGGGCGCCGGGCCCCAGGAGCGCCGGAGCGGCGGCAAGTCCTTCGCCACGCTGGCCGTGGCACCTGGCACATTCGCCCGCAAAAGTGGTCGCGCCCGGTGCGGCCTGGTCCTGTGCCCGCGCAAGGTCCGCAGCGGTGGCGCCCAGCTGAGTAACCGCGCACCCGAGCCAGACCAACCCGCAGAACATGAACGCCCTGCCGACCACCGAAGTTACTGGATTTGCTATACGAGATGACATCGGGTTCTTCTTCCTCATTTTAGGGGAAATCCTATCCGCTCCGCGCGGCTTGTTGTAGCAAATTCGCCTCTGTCCGGCGAGCACTACAGCTTCAGCTCCACGGCGGCGCCTTCGTAGCGAACGCTCTTGTCCGCTTTGGGGGCAAACGAGAAGCCGACCGGCTTCGCTCTCGACACCAGGACCACCTCGAAGGTGCGTTCTTTCTGCATGCCCGCGAAGGCCCCCTCTCGCTTCCCGATGAAGAGCGTCCGAGTGGCCTCGTTCCAGCGGATGGGGATGCGCGCGGAGGCTCCTTTTTCGTAGCCGTACGTGACACCGTCGTCTTCGTACAGCGTGAACTCACCATCCGCTCCCGCGTAGACCCAGAGCACGATCGGGTCAGCAGGCTTCTCGTCCGTGTACGCGATCTCGGGACCGGTCGGAACGATGGAGCCGGCCTTCACGTGAATGGGCATGGAGTCGTACGGCGCGGGCACTTCGATGGTCTGTCCGCCCGCAATGTTTGCACCCGTCCAGAGGTCGTACCAACTGGTTGCGCTCGGCAGGTACACGGCTCGACTTCGTGCCTTGTACGTGGTGATAGGGCTCACGAGGAACGCAGGCCCGAAGAGGTACTGGTCGGTCGACTCCCGCGCCTTTGCGTCTGCGCGAAAGTCCATGACCAGCGGCCGCATGATGGTTCCGCCCTGGTGAGTGACGGCGCCCGCGAGCGAGTACATATAAGGAAGGAGGCGGTAGCGGATCCGGTCGAACTTCAGCTCGGCCTGATAGGCGGGGTGCGACTCGCCGCCCAGTTCCCACATTTCGCGCGGCGGCGCCTCGCCGTGGACTCGCAGCAACGGGACGAAGGTGCCGAACTGGAACCAGCGAACGTTCAGCTCACGCCATTCCTCTGCGTCCTCGGCGGTGGGATGCTTTGCCGAGAAGCGAGCCGGCACGGAGAATCCTCCGATGTCCATGGTCCAGTACGGGATTCCCGAGACCGACAAGCCAAGTCCGGCCGGAATCTGCATCCTCAGCGCCGTCCAGGTCGACGTGATGTCGCCCGACCAGACCGCCGCGCCGTAGTGCTGGTTTCCCGCAAACGCCGAGCGGGTCAAGATGAAGACCCGCTGGTCGGGCGCCACAGACCGCTGTCCTTGGTAGACGGTCTTGCTGTTCATGAGCGAGTACGCATTGAGCATGCGCGGACCGGAGCCGAGCGCCGTCGGGTGCATGTGGGTTCGCTGTCCATCGAGCGTGGGCGTAGGGAGCAGGTCCGGCTCAGGCGCGTCCAGCCACCAGGCGTCCACCTTCTTGCGAAACAGAGACTGTTCCATCTGCGACCAGAAGAGCTTGCCCGCCTCGGGATTGAACGCGTCGTAGAACGTATAGGGATAGCCGCCGTCGCCGACCCAATCGCGCAGCCCTTCAGTCAGGTTGAGCCCATAGAGGAACCCCTGCGAGCGCATGGCCTCGAAGTTCTTCGTGCCCGGATAGAACTTGCCCCACACCGAAATCATGAGACGGGCGTGCTTCTCGTGGATTTTGCGAACCCACCCATCCGGATCGGGAAAGCGGGTCTTGTCGAACTCGTGCGAGCCCCAGGTGTCTTCTTTCCAGTAGAACCAGTCCTGCACGATGTTGTCGAAGGGGATGCCGCGCGAGCGGAAACCGTCCACGACGTCGAGGCTCGCTTTCGCCGTCTCGTAGCGCTGCCGGCTTTGCCAGAGCCCGAGCGCCCAACGCGGAATCATCGGCGCCGTCCCAGTGATGCGCCGGTAGCCCGCCACGACCCTGTCCAGCGCGGGACCGTAGACGAAGTAGTAGTCGATGCCGTCACCGACCTCTGACCAGAGCGAGGTCGTTTCAGAGCTAGTCGCGTGGGGAGCGGCCAGCTTTGCTGGCCGCGTACCGTCGCGGGGGGTGATGGGACCCTCTGAGGGTCCCATGTCGAACGCCGGAGTCTTCCAAAGCAACTGTACCGTCTCCATTCCTTGATCTTTGCTCCACTCGAGCCGGATCTTGTAGCGACGCTTGGCCTCGAGCCGCACCTTCGCCACGTCCTTCCAGGGCAGCCAGCCTTGCCGCCAATGGTTGATGACCAGCCGATCGTCCACCCAGAACTTGATGCCGTTGTTCGAAAAGGTCTGGAAGGTGTAGTCGCCGGTCACGCCCGGCTCGACCTCACCCGCCCAGCGCACGCTGGCCGGGCCTTCGGGCAAGCCGGCATATATGAGCTGGTTGGGCTTCTTTTCCTTGCTTGACAGTGCGATGTCGATGTTGCGGTCGACGCGCTCGCCGACCAGGTGCTTGAAATCCACACCGCGGTAGTAGGATCCGGTGAGGCCGCCGCGCTTGCCGCTGGAATCGAAGAGGCGCTCGGGCGGGATTGGTGCGAACTCGCGCAGATCTCCGAATCGAGTGAAGGAAGTGTTGTCCCAGAGGATGCCCCAGCCGCGGCTCGAAACCAGGAAGGGAATCACGATGGTGCCGTTGTGCTGCCAGAGGTCGAGGTCGTATCCCTTCAGGTTGAGGAGGCCGAGGTGGTTCTCACCGAGACCGTAGAGCGCCTCGTCGGCATGGGGCAGCCACTCCTGTCGCACGTGCTGCGTGTTCTCGCCCTGCACGGTCGCGGGCATCAGCGTCCGGCCACCATCCTTCTCCTCGAGCACAGGAGCGCCAGAGGGGTCGAAGAACGCCACCCGACCCGTGGCCAGGTCGATGCGGACACGGAGCTTCGCCGTGGCGAGAGTTGCCGTGCCAGCGCCCTCGGTCACCTCGAACTGCGCGCCATCGCAGCGCTTCGGCTGCGCCGCCAGACTCTTGCGGGCAAAGAAGGCCTGGTCCTTGGCGTAGGCAACCCGGACGACGTCGTTTGCACAGACCTCGAGCTTGAGGAAGCCATCGCCAGCACGGACGAGAAGGCCTTCCGGCGTGCGCTGAAGGCTCGATGGAGTCGGAACTGAAGCCGGATGGCCCGGGCCGCGCAGGCCCGAGCACCCGGCGCCAGCGATGAGAAGCATGAGGAACTTCGCGATTCGACGCATGGAACCTCCTCGAAGGGGCGCGATACTGCCACGAGCGAGGAGTGGATGGCTAGGCGCGCGGCGAATCAATCGAGATCGCCCTGGCCACATTGGGAGTGGTTACGCACCCGAACCGTGGTTGTCGGGCAGGTCTGCGTCATGGCGGGCTTGGAAAGCTGCTGATCGACGCCAGCGGGCGCCAGGTTCATAGCCGGACGGGAGGCGGCCGCTTGGCGCCTTGGCGAACCATGGGTACAATCAACGGTATCCGTTCGGGGCTCGTGCATGTCTCGCGTGGGAATTCGGCCCAGGTGGCCCGATCGCGATTTGTAGAGCGGTTTTCCCAGGTTGCCGCTACTGAAGTGCCAGACACCGATTCGATCACTGGAGGAGTTTCATGAAAGATCTTTCTGTTCGCCAGGCTGCCTTGGGAATCACGCTGCTCGCAGCTTGCAGCGGCATCGGATGTAGCCTGAACAACCAACAGGTGGCCAACGGAGGCGCGGGAGAGACAGCCGGGAGCTCTGGAGCAGGTGGAACGATGGTCTCTGGCGGCAGGATCGAACGTGGCGGCACCACGGCCGCAGGGGGAACTGTCGAGACCGGGGGCACTACGGAGCAGGGCGGGTCAGGTGGCGACACAGGCGTGGGCGGCTCGGGTGGTGTCGCGACTTCGAGCGACACAGGCGGCATCAAGGACACGGGCGGCGTCAAGGACACGGGCGGCATCAAGGACACGGGCGGCGTCGCGAGCTCGGGCGGCAGCACCAACGCGGGCGGCAGCAAGGGTTCGGGTGGCGCGGGCGGCATTGCAAACTCGGGTGGCAGCAAGGCATCGGGCGGCTCCGGCGGCGTCGCCAACTCGGGCGGGTCAGGCGGCATCGCAGTCTCTGGCGGCGCTGGTGGCAGCAAAGCATCGGGCGGGTCAGGCGGCGTGGCCAGCTCGGGCGGCGCTGGTGGCAGCAAGGCATCGGGCGGTTCGGGTGGCGTGGCCAGCTCGGGCGGCGCGGGGGCCATTGCCGGCAACACTGGCGGCGGCGGAGGATCCGTGAGCTCTCTGCCGTGGCTCAAGGTGGTAGGGAACCAACTTCAGGATCCAAGCGGCAAGATGGTGATCCTAAGGGGTGTCTCGATTGAAGGCCTGACTCAACAGATGGCGACTGGGCTCAAAGTAAACGGCCTGCTCGACAAGATCACCAACAAGAACGACGTCGATGCACCCTCGACAGGTGCGCCAGGTTCGCCGGGTTGGTACACAAAGATCGTGCGTCTGCCCGCCGATCCGCCTGGGACGGATGATAACTACGTAAACAATACCCTCAAGCCCGCGGTGGACTACGCCACCAAGCTAGGGCTCTACACGATTATCGACCTGCACTANNGTCAATGCTTTTTGGACCAAGATTTCACCGATGTTCAAGAACTACTCCAACGTGTTCTACGAGGTGTTCAACGAGTCGAGTGTGATGGATTCCTGGGCGACGTACAAACCCACCATGCAAGCCTGGGTCACCCTGATTCGGGGCTTCGCACCCCAGAACATCATTATTGCGGGCAGCCCAGCGTGGGACCAGACAATGGGCGCTGCGGCCGCCAGTCCACTCACCGGAGGCAACATCATCTATTCGGTGCACATGTACGAACAACACTACAACAAGGGAAACGGTGGAAACGTTACGCAGGTGAATACGGCTGCGAAGGGCGTCCCCCTCATCATGACGGAGTGGGGCTTCTGCGGATCCGTGTCACCGGCCTGCACAGGCCAGCCGGGGAGGGGTACGAATATCATCGCCACCTACGGAACTTCCATGTTGAACTGGCTCGAAGGCCTGGGCGGAAGCTGGACCGGCTGGTGCGCGTCGAATAGCTGGCTTCCGGATATGTTCACCGGCAACAACTGGGATCTGCGGACAGGCCAAGACGAGATGGGTGCTTTCGTGAAGGACTGGATGTACACGAAGAAGGATCTGAACTCGGTCAACTGAACACGCCGCCCGAGTGTTTCTGAGTTCGAGCAGACTTGACCATCAACAAGACCCTCGCGCTGTTGCCAATCCTCGCTGTGCTGGGCCTTCCCGCGGCCTGCCAGCGAGGCCCGAAAAAGGCGGAACCACCTGCGCTGGGTGAAGCCACTCTGGCTCCGCGACTCAAGCTGGCACCGCCGCCCTATGAGATGGGCCCTGTCGTGCAGGATGAGTCCGCACGCCGCGTTTTCACTGTGTCCAACGCGGGCTCCCTGCCCTTGGAAATCGGCGCTATTGATGCCAGTCGATTCTGCTCTGCGAGCTTGAATCCGCAAACCATTGCGCCCGGCAGCAGCGGCCAACTGGAGGTGACCTGTCGCTCGGATCTCTACGGGCCGATGCGAGAGTTCATCCTGATTCACAGCAACGATCCGCAGGCAGACCGGTTCCCCATGGAGTTGGTTGCCTATGTGACGCCGCTGCTGGCGTTCGATGCGCAAGTGATCGATCTGAAGATGCCCTTCGGCGAACAACGGTGGCAGGAGGTACATCTGGTGGGTACCTTGCTGGACCAAGCCACCATCAAACTGAAGCAGTCGGGTCTTGCTGAGGATTCAAGCGTCGAGTTTCCGCCTCGGCAGCCGGGCTCTCCAGCGATTCTTCGTGTTCGCTGCCACGGCAAGAAGCCGGGCATGCATGCGGGCAATCTCATTGTGACTACCGGGCTGGCGCGTCCCAAGGAGATCGCGATGGCCTATGCTTGCAAGGTGGCAGGCACGCTGGAAGTCTCTCCCACCAATCCCTACTTCAACCTCAAGTTGTCAGGGCCCAAGCTGGTGTCGATAGAAGTTCGTAGCTCGCAGCCGGGGTTCCAGGTGCACGGGGCGCGCGTGTTGCAGGGACCGTTTGCAGCGTCGGTCGAGGGACCTGTCGGCGACAACACCTTTCATGTCCAGGTGAGAGTGCTGGAAGACCGTGTGGCTGACGACAGTCGAGCTTCACAGGGCAAGCTGCTCATCCTGAGCAATGACCGAACTGAGCCGGAGAAGGAGCTCCCACTCTTCGGATTCGGCAAGCTGAACGCTGCAAAGGCGGAAAGCACGGCGCCCACGCCGTAATAGCCTTAGTAGATCTCCACTTCCGCCAAGTGGAAGAAGTTGGGCGGCGTGTTCAGGAGACGAAGGTAGCGGCCTTCGGCGTGGAGGTCCTTGGCAGTCCAGGCATAGAAGACCTCTTTCCGTTCCCGCAACAACTTGAAGTTCACGTTGTCCTTGCTGACTTCCAACCTGAGCGGAACCGCTCGCTCCTGGCAGCAATCAGATCGGTTGTACACGACGACCTCGTTGAACCTGCGAACCGACCCCAGGTCGATCACCACCCATTGCTGGCCGTCGGACTCGGTGTGGAAGCCGAGGTTGTCGGGGTCGCCATCGACGAGCAGCCCATGATCGGTTCCCTCGGTAGGGAGCTGACTGCTGACGGTGACGGGGCGATGGAGCGCGAGGTTGGGTTTCCCGCACCTCTTGACCAGCCAGATTCCCACGCCGCCGCATAGCACGGCCAGCAGCAAGACGGCAACCGTCACACGCAACCACCGCGTGAAAAGTGCGGACCAGAGGCGACTCGCCTCGCACTCAAGCGGTTCGAACAGCTTGATGGCCAGGTCGTGCAGGGCGCTGGCAAAGGACTCTCGATCTTCCCCGGTCAGCTTCGCCAGGGTGGCGTCTCGACTCGGCCCAAGCAGAGCTGTCAGCGTCGAGGCTTGCACCGGCGTCAGCGTGGCGAATGCTCGACCCACCACCGGAATTTGCATAGCGTTCGCCCAATCGGCATCGCCCAGTGGCCCGGTGCTGGAAAGCGCAGCTTGGCGTTCCAAGTGCGCGCGAACCAGCAAGCCGACCTGATGGCACTCAAGCAGAACAACCGCCAAGTTGCTCTTGCCGGTAGTCTCGACGACGTCTACCCAAAGCCGGCGCGCGATATCGAACCACGCAAATCCGGGTTTCCCTGGGGCGAAAGTCCTCTCTCGCGCCTCGGCCACGTGTGGTCCCATCCATAGCAGCCTGCCCAGCCAATCGAGCATCTTCTTCATAACGGCATCCGATTCGTGGTCCCCGGCTGCTGCTTGGGTGTGCAGACGTTGAACCGGGCGAACTTTTCGTAGAGGCGAGGGTTGTGGCGTTCGAATTGATTGTAGTAGCCCCGAAACCCCATCAGCAGGCCCATGATGATGGTCGCTGCGCCAAGAAGCGCGCAGGACGCGACGCCGACAGAGCGCACGCTTCGCCAGGGAGTGCGGTGTACCCAAGTCCAACAGCCGATGGCGCCGAGGAGCATGATGCCGGAGCCAATGTCAGCCTGATATCGCATCGTGGCTAGCCACATTCCGAGAATGGCTGCACAGGGAGCCATGGCAAGAACCAGTGCCGCCGCAACGCAGAACAGAATTGTCCAATTCACAGAGCCTCCGACAAAACGCCCCTTCGCTCGCAGCACCATCCGGCGAATGAGCAGAATAGCCAAGTAGACCAACCCGAGCGCGCCCAGGCAAGCCCACGGCGCAGTGACGAAGATACCCGCCGAGGATTCATGCCACGAATAGCCCTGCGGAAAATCAATCCATTTCGGAAGATCACTGGTCCAATCTGCGGGTGCATCCAGAAAGGGAAAACCGCACGCGAGCTTGAGGGGACGAATGAAGTAGCTGTACAGGTTCGCGACGATGAATGACCTATTCCAACTGAACTTCCCCCAAGTAAGCTGGTAATCGATTCCGGTGTTGGTCCAAGAACCGAATCGGGCGTGGTTGTACCAGCCGAGGAGAAAGAGGCTTGCCGCAACGGGGACGCCCGTGGATGCCAGATCCTTGAGGCCTCGAAGCCATGAGCCTGCGGAGCTTGACAGGCGTTGCTCTCGAATGCGCCAGCAAGCGAAGGCACTGAGGACGACAAGCGGAGCGACGGCGGACGCGAGCGGCAGACGTGAGCCGAGGCTCAGGCCCCAGGATGCGCCTGCCAGGGCCAGCCACAGCCGGGACGATCGGAGCCCGGACGCGCAGAGGCCTCGGAAGGCGCAGAACACGCCGGCGACCAGGAAGAACTGCCCGGATGCGATGGCGACCTCGTACACCGCGCTACGCGCCAGGAAGTATGGGGTTGGATTTGCAAAGGCCAACACGGCAATCGCCAGCATCGTGGTCCAGGAAAAGGCTCGCGCAGAGAAGTGCGAAGCCATGGCGCGAAGGAGCGCCGCGCCTACAAGCAAGCGAGCGAAAACGAAGGGCGCCACGATGAACGCATCCTGGACTTCCCTGTTCATTCTAAGAATCGACTTGATGATGGCGAGAAGGATGCTTGGAACGGGACCCCAGTAGAGATAGTAATGCCCATGGTAGAGAGAGGCGTCCCACAACCACAGCGGTTGGTGTTCGGGGTCCGTCGGGTCGGCCATTGCGAGCAGCTCCGGGCGTGGTTCGACGGACAGGTGAAGATGTCCAGCGCGCAGACCATCAGCGAGCAGGTTGTAATAGTTGGTCTCAAAGTTCCAGGGATACAGGCGGCCAGCGCTGGCGAAAAAGACATACAAACAGGCAACGACCAGGCCTGCGACCAGGCCGATGAGGAGTCTGGCGAGCTTCGACGGCCTGCACCACGAAGATGCGCTCGCTGGGAGCATAGAAAGCGCACCGATTGAAACGGCAAGGATGGTCATTCCTATGAGAAAGACTAGTGTCATTTGGCTCAGCTCACAGGAGCCAGTTCCGGCCGCCCAACGCTTTGCAAGACTCCATCAATGACAGCGCAGAGGACAGTGAAGGTGAGGATCAAGGGCGAAGCGCAGAATTTGGGACGCTCCTCAAGAAAGCAACGTGCCGCCGCCGCGATAGAGAACCTGGAGAGAGCCACGCTGTGATGTTCCTAGAGGGGCGCCTTGCATAGCACCTTGAAGCGGGTGAGAGACGAGAAGTCGCTTGTCCAATCACCGTGGATTGCAGACAGCGGAACCGTCATTCAGTTGGCTCGAGAGTCAGCTTGCGACCCGTGGGCGACAAGAAGGCGGGGACGACGATTCCCATGCGCGCCAGGCGACACTGCAGCGCGGTTTCGAGCACGCCCAAGCCATACTGGACACTGCGGCGGAAACCGATGGAGGACGCTTCCTCGAAGTACAGCGTGGGACAGGTGACCTCGGCGATGCGGAAACCAAAGTACGCGGCTTGCACCAACATTTGGTTGTCGAACACGAACCCGTCAGCGTTCTCCTCGAGGGGAAGGGTGGTGAGAACTTTGCGGGAGAAGGCGCGGTATCCGGTGTGATACTCGGAGAGTTTCTCCTTGATGAGAAGGTTCTCCGCCGCGGTCAGGACTCGATTGGCGAGATACTTGTAGCGAGGCATTCCGCCCTGCAGTGCGCGTCCCCCAAGAATCCGTGACCCGAGGGCGACGTCATAGAGCCCGCTGGCGACACAATGGGCGAGGGCTGGCACGAGTTTGGGAGTGTACTGATAGTCAGGGTGAACCATGACCACAATGTCGGCGCCACGCTGCAAGGCAGCGGTGTAGCAGGTCTTCTGATTCCCGCCATAGCCGCGGTTCTGCGGGTGGACGATGGTGTGCAGGCCGAGACGCCGAGCCACCTCGGAGGTTCCATCCGAGGAGCGGTCGTCCACCACGATGATCTCGTCGACCATGTTGGGTATCTCTGCCGCAGTGCGTTCGAGTGTCTGCTCGGCGTTGTAGGCCGGCATGACGACAATGGTCTTCTTTCCGTCAATCACTGAACAACCTCGCTAGAAGCTCAATATTGGACGATCGGTGCATGGTCTGTCTACACCGTCATTTCGGCTGAGAGCGAGGGGTTTCTGACGCATGGGCGGGGCCGTGGGGGTAAGCTTTGGTCCATGGATCCACGCCGCGCAGACGGTGCGCAATCCATCTT
>PMBY01000483.1:0-11876 GCA_003153875.1 Myxococcales bacterium
TACTGGTACGGGGCATCGAAGTTGCCACTTACCAAGCCGACCTGGCCCTCCTGGCAGTACATCTCGAACGGGTAGTCATTGCCCTTGGTGCCGCTACCCATGGGTGGTTGGACATGCGTCCAGGCGCCGATGAAGTAGTTGTAGGGCGGTCCGGAGTTGATGCTGAAATTCACGCTGCCGTAATTCTGGCCAGTTTCCGTCGAGTACTGGACGGCGCCGCTCGACCCGGCGGAGCAAGCGGAACTGACCACAGCAGCCGCTAGCACAAACGCCAGTCGCCGGGGCGCTTGCCCAGCCAGAAACACCACTGGTGGTCGTTGTCCCAATCGAGCGCTCCTTGTATCTCCATGTGGCAAAATGGGCCCATCACCGCAGCCACTTGGCCCAGCTGCCCGAGATCAGGATGCCAGGTGCGCGCGTCCTTGGCCACTCCGACGAGTCCGCGCGAAAAAGCGCGTTTCTGGTGTTCACCGCAAAAGAGATCGCGGCCATCATCGCGAAGCTCCCCGAGTTTGCGACGGTCAACAGCTCCGGCGAGCGTTTCTCGGTCCGAACGCGTTTCGTGGGGCTGCTGCAGTCGCCGGCGATCCGGAATTGTGGCGGTATTCTGGCGGTAAAAGCCCTGGCGAAAAGCGGGACAAAACGGCTACGCGGAAGGTCGCAAAAAAAGCCACCGATGTCGGTGGGTTAGGTGACCAAATTGTGGAGCTGATGGGGATCGAACCCACGGCCTCTAGAGTGCGATTCTAGCGCTCTCCCAGCTGAGCTACAGCCCCAGAACCCGCCGAAACGGGTCAGGGAATTGTACTTGTGGCGATCAGGTTTGCAACCAGGAACTCCTGGGAGTCTATTCTCGTCCCAACCATGGCGCGCCACCCCGACCCAGAAGCCGCGACCAGGCCCCAGCCGGCCTCGGCCAAGGCGCACGGCGGCCGGGTGCGCGCCGATCTCGCGCTGGTCGAGCAAGGGCTGGCACCCACGCGTGAAAAGGCGCGAGCGCTCATCCTGGCGGGCCAGGTGCTCGACGGAGATCGCCCGGTTGACAAGGCCGGGGACTTGGTCGGTGTGCAGGCGGCGCTGCGCCTGCGTGGGGAACCCATGCCCTACGTTTCGCGCGGGGGAATCAAGTTGGCGCACGCATTGGTGACTTTCGGCCTCGATGTGAACGACTTGGTCGCCGTCGACGTGGGCGCCTCGACGGGCGGCTTCACCGATTGCCTACTCCAGCGCGGCGCCCGGCGCGTGTACTGCATCGATGTCGGGCACGGCCAGCTCGACTGGAAGCTGGTCTCGGATGCGCGCGTGGTGGTCATCGATCGCACCAACATCCGCCTCATGCCACCCCAACGCATCCCCGAGCGCTGCGGGTTCGCCGTGGTCGACGTCTCCTTCATCTCCTTACGTCTGGTGCTGCCCTTGCTGCCCGCCCTGCTCTCTCCCGGCGCTCCTGTGGTCGCCCTGGTCAAGCCGCAATTCGAGGTGGGCCGGGCCAAGGTGGGCAAGGGCGGCATCGTGCGCGACGAAGCGGATCGGCTGCTCGCGCTCGATGAGGTGAAGGCCGCGGCCCGTGAGCTGGGCTACGAGGTTCTGGGCGAGACCACCTCGCCCATCACCGGGGGCAAGGGCAACGTTGAGTATCTGCTCTATCTTCGCCATTGATAGCCACGGCACGTGCCGTCTATTGTGATCCCTCATGGAAATCCTTGTCACCGGCGCGGCCGGCTTCATCGGTTCTCACTTGGCCGAGCGCCTGGTCGCGCGCGGGGATCGAGTCACGGGCTTTGACAACTTCGACGATTTCTATCCCCGAGCCGTAAAGGAACGGAATCTGGCGGGGCTTCGTCGAAACCCGGCCTTCCGCTTGGTCGAGGGCGACTTGACCGACCCGCAGGACATTGCCTCTGCCTTGGACGCCGCGGGCAAAGTCGACGCCGTAGTGCACCTGGCGGCGCTGGCCGGAGTACGGCCATCGATCACGAACCCGCAGCGCTACTGGGCGGTGAATGTGACCGGTACGCTGCACCTGTTTTCCGCCTGTCGCGCGCGCGGAATCCAGCGGTTCGTGTTCGGCTCGTCGTCCTCGGTCTACGGCAAAGACAGTCAGGTGCCATTTTGCGAAAGCGATCCCTGCACCCGGCCGCTCTCGCCCTACGCCGCGACCAAACGGGCGGGCGAGATGCTCGCCTTCACCGAGCACCACCTGTACGGCTCGTCGATCACCTGCTTGCGTTTCTTCACCGTGTACGGCCCGCGCCAGCGCCCCGACTTGGCCATCCACAAGTTCACCAGGCTGATTGCCGGCGACCAGCCCGTCGAGCTGTTTGGCGACGGAAACACCTCGCGTGACTACACCTGGATCGACGACATCCTCGACGGCGTGTTGGCCGCCGTCGAGCAGCAGGCCCGCAGCCCCAATCCTGCGTATCGCATCTACAATCTGGGCGGCGCCCATCCCACCAGCCTCAAGACTCTGGTGGATCGCATCGCCGCCGCGCTGGGAAAAGCGGCACGCATCGACTGGCAACCCGAACAGCCGGGCGACATGCCACACACCCTGGCTGACCTAGAGCTCTCGCAAGGCGATCTGGGCTACGCGCCCAAGGTCAGCATCGAGCAAGGCATTCCCCGCTTCGTGGCCTGGTGGCGCGCCGAGAACGGGAAGTAGTTAACCTTCCGATCCGCTCCCTCGCCCCACCCCGTAGTACGTGAATCCGGCGGCGCGTACCTCAGCCGGTTCCCACACGTTGCGCCCGTCGACGAGCACCGGTGTGCGCATGATGCTGCGGAGGCGCGCGAAGTTCGGCCGGCGGTAGTCGTGCCATTCCGTGACCAGGGCCAGGGCATCGGCACCCTCGGCGCATTGGTAGTTGGAGGCCTGGAATTCCACGCGTTCACCCAGGATCTTGCGCACCGCCGGGATGGCGACCGGGTCGCTGGCCGCCACGCGCGCGCCGGCGGCCAGCAAATCCTCAATGAGCACCAACGCCGGGGCCTCGCGCACATCGTCGGTGCCGGGCTTGAAGGCTAGTCCCCACACTGCGACCTTGCGACCGCCCAGATCGCCGTGGAAATGCTTGAGCAGGCGTTCCGCCAGGTAGTGTTTCTGCCGCTGGTTGACGGCTTCCACCGCGCTCAGAACTTGCAAGCCCATGCCCGCTTCCTTGGCGGTGCTGATCACAGCACGCAGATCCTTGGGGAAACAGCTTCCGCCGAAACCCGCCCCCGCGTATAGGAACTTGCTGCCAATGCGCGCGTCGGCGCCCAGTCCCTTGCGCACCATCTCGATGTCAGCACCCACCGCGTCGCACAGACTGGCCATCTCATTCATGAACGAGATGCGCGTCGCCAGCATGGAGTTGGCGGCGTACTTGGCCAGCTCGGCCGAGCGACGGTCCATAACCATGATGCGATCGCTTGAGCGGGTGAAAGGCGTGTACAGGGCCTGCAGCGTAGCCAACGCGCGCGGGTCGCTGGTCCCGATGATCACGCGATCGGGTTTCATGAAGTCGTTGACCGCGTCGCCCTCTTTGAGAAACTCGGGATTGGACGCCACCGCGAATTCGTGGCGCGCATGCTGGCGCACGATGGCCTCGATCTTGTCGCCGGTGCCGACCGGCACGGTGGACTTGGTCACCAGCACCGCCCAGCCCGAAAGCGCGCGCGCGGCCGTCTCTGCCGCCTGGAAAATGTAGCGCAGATCAGCCGAGCCGTCGGGCGCGGGCGGCGTGCCCACCGCCAGCACCACGACCTCGGTGCCGACCACGGCGGCGGCAATGTCGGTGGTGAAGGCGAGTCGGCTTTCCTGCACGCTGTGGGCGATCAGCTTTTCCAGGCCCGGCTCGTAGATGGGCACCTCACCCCGCTTGAGCGCGGCGATCTTTTCCCCGTCGATGTCGCAACAGGTGACGTCGTTGCCCATGTCGGCAAACCCCGCACCCGCGACCAGTCCGACGTAGCCGGTCCCGATGACACATATCTTCATGATGGCGCCAGCGTATCATGAAGGTGCTCACCTGGATGGCGTCCGTAGTACCATGGCCACCCATGCAGGTGATGATTCTCGCGGCGGGCCGTTCGACCCGGCTCGGCTCTCTCGGCCTGGCGCTTCCCAAGCCGCTGCTTCCCGTGTGCGGCTATCCCGCAATCACCTACGCCTTGGCCTTGTGCCGCCAAGCCGGCCTGCACGACATCGTGATCAATTTGCACCACCACGGCGACAAGATCGGGAAGACGCTGGGCGACGGCTCGCAGTTCGGGGTGAACCTGCGCTACTCCGTCGAAGAAGAGCTGCTCGGCACCGGCGGCGGGGTGGGCAAAGCCCGCTCGCTGTTTGCTTCCGGGCCGGTGCTCATCATCAACGGGAAAGTCGCGGCCGACATCGATCTGCGTGCGGTCATCACAGCCCATGGTCAAGCGCCTCGCAACACCATCGCCACCATGGTGCTGCGCACGGATCCTCATCCCGAACTCTGGGCGCCCATTGGCGTGGATGCCGATGGCACCGTGCTGAGCATCCGCGGACAACGCGCGGGCCGCGCCGGCTCATCGTCCCTTGCCCCGCGCATGTTCACCGGTATCCACGTGGTCGACTCGGCGTTGCTCGACCGCCTGCCCACCGGCGTATCCGACATCATCGGCGACGCGTACATCCCGGCGCTGCAGGCGGGAGACCGCATCGGATCCCTGACCATGACCGGCTATTTCGCCGAGCATTCCAACCCTGAAAGCTATCTCGCGGGAAACCTGGCCTTGCTGGCCAATCCCGCCCTGCTCCCCCACCCGCCCGGGCCTCTGGTGGGCGTGGATCCGGCTGCGCACGTCGATGCTTCCGCCTGCATCGTGGCGCCGGTTCGCCTGGCGGCCGGCGCGGTGGTCGAGGCAGGCGCCGTGGTGGGACCCTGGGTGGTTGTCAGCGGCGGTGGCCGCGTATCGCCGGGTGCGCAGGTGGTCCGCAGTGTGGTGTGGCCAGGCGCAACCGCGCAGGGAAACCTGGCGGGAACCATCCTGGCCCCCGAAAACCCGTTTCTCGCCGAAACGACTCCCCCGCCGCAAACGGTGTAATCGCCATCCCGCGACCATCGCCGACGGCCGTGGCCGTGGCCGTGGCCGTGGCCGGATCCGGTTCCGGTTCCGGCCTACGGCCACCGGCCCCGGAACCGGCACCCGGTCATCGTCCCCCCGCTGCCGGCGGCAGGGCTTGTTCGCGCAGGCAGGAGGCGACCGCTTCCACCAGGCTGCGTTTGTGGCGCGACTTGGGCAGAAAAGCGTTGGCGCCGGCGGCCAGGGCGCGCTGCCGGGTCGCCTGCGAAGTGCGCGACGAGAGAACCACGATGGGCAAGCCGCGCAAGGTCGGTTCGTGTCGAATCCGCGCGATCAACTGGAACCCGTCCACGCGGGGCATCTCCAGCGCCGTGACAACCGCGTCGAAACGCCGCTCGCCCAAGACATCCCACGCATCCCACCCGTCCTCCGCGGCCACGGTCTGGTAGCCACCGGCGTAGAGCAAGCGCGCAGCGCTCTCGCGCGCCATGCGCGAATCGTCGACGATGAGCACGCGCGGTTGTCCCCGCCGCGGCCCCGGCGCCGCGATTCGTGGTGGGCCAAAGGCCGTGTCGGCCAGCGTGCCCAGGTCCAGCACCAGTTGCGCCTTGCCGGCTCCCGACGCCGTCACCCCACCATAGAGCGGAATCAACCCCAGTAGGGGGCCGGGGGGACGGATCACGACCGTGCGCGGGCCAATGACCTTGTCGCAGGTGAAGACGAAGTCGCGACCGCCGTAGCGCACATGCAAGGCCGCCGCCCGCCGACCCGGGGGCAACTCGACGCCCAGCAAGGCATGCAGGCGCAGCAGCGGCAGCGCGGGCACGTCCCCGGCCGGGTGCTGGGCCGGCAAGGTCGTCACCACGGAATTCCCGGCCAGGATCTCGGGTCCCACCGGCAAGGCCTCGACCACGTGCGCGGCTGGCACGGCGTAAACCTGGCCGCCCAACTTAAACAAGAGCGCCTGCGTGATGGCACCGCTGAGCGGAACCGAAAGGTGGAACCGCGTGAAGACGCCCGCCCGGTATTCCAGTTTCACCTCGCCGCCTATGTGCGCGACGGTACGCTCGACAATGTTGAGGCCCATGCCTCGGCCGGCCAGCGCGTCTGACTGGGAACGACTGGAGAACCCAGGCTCGAACACCGCTTTGACCAAGGCCTTGTCATCTAGCGCAGCGGCCGCCTCCTGGCGCCCAGCGCGCAGCAGCGCCTGGCGGATGGCCTCCCGATCGATCCCTCCTCCGTCGTCCTCAAAGGTGATGAAGACGCAGTCCCCTTCTTGCTCCGTCTTGATGTCGATGCGACCGCGCGGTGGCTTGCCACGCTCGGCGCGCACCATGGCCGGCTCGATTCCGTGCGCCAGGGCATTGCGCAGAAGGTGCAGCAGCGGGTCGGCGAGCTGATCGACCACACTCTTGTCCAGTTCAACCTCGCCGCCCGTCGCCACCATGTCCACCGGGCGGCGGCAGCTACGCTCCAACTCGCGCATGGCCGAGCCGAGCCGGCTGTACAGCCACTCCATGGGCACCAGGCGCGCGCGGCGGATCTGATCTTCAAGCTGCTCCGAGGTGTGGCGCAGGGAACCGGTATCGCTGGCGAGCGCACGGACCGTGCGGTCCAGGTACGAGGAGAAGTTGTTGAAGGAGACCTCCACCTCGCCCAGGCGATCGAGCACCCGCGTCCTCTCGTCTTGACTCTGAATTTCGCCCGTGGGCAGTCCGGCTCCCAGTTCACCCAGCGAGACGCGCATGGTGTTGCGGGCCACACGCAGATCGCGCAGCACGCTCTCCAGTTCGTGCACGCGCCGCTCGAGGCGGGTGCGCAGGATGACCAGATCGCCCACACCGTCGAGCAGCACATCAAGCCGCTCGGCCTCGACCCGAAGCATGCCCTCGCCGCTGGTGCGCCGGTCGGCCACCGCACGCCGATCCGATTGTCGACGGCGCTCGGGCACCTCGCGCAGCAGGGCGGCGGGTTCTGCCAGATCGACAGCGCGCGGGGGCGGGGCCGCCAAACGGGCGCTGGTGAGAAGGGCGCGCAGCGAGGAAATCCCCTCGTCGATACGTTCCAGGATTCCGAAAGTCGGCGCCAGCTTTCCGGTTCGCATCTCGGCGCACAGCTCTTCCAGCTCGTTGGTGGCCCGCGCGATGGCATCGTGGCCCACCGAGCCCGCCGCACCCTTGAGCGTGTGCAGATGGCGAAACAAGGCATCTACGATCTGGGGGTCCACCTCCAAGGTGGCCTCCGCGGCGCGCGCCAGCGCCCGCTCCGCCTCCGTGATGTGGCGCAGGTGCTTGTCCGCCTCGTCGAGAAACAAGCCGCGCAGCAGCTCGGCCTCGCTGGGATTCCACTCACCCAGTGGGCCGCGCTCGCTGCCGTCCGAGCCGTCTTTTGCGGACGATGCCATGGCTAAATAGGGCCAGCTAAATGACCGGTCGTGATCTGCGGACCGCAGCACCTGGGATGGGCCTGAATTGCAGGGCCTTTGCACCCGGATTTCTGCCCATCAATGCGGAGCGGCGGTCAGCCGACACACGTCTCCCTCTCCCGACGGGAGAGGGCTGGGGTGAGGGTGCTGGATTGGACGTGAACCCATGCCGCGGACTTGAGACACGACACCGGCGTCGCTTCAGCGTCTGGCCCAGGGAAAACATCACCCTCACCCCCGGCCCCTCTCCCGACGGGAGAGGGGAGAAGAAAGTGCTTGTCCTCGAATTGTGACCGGTCATTTAGCGCTCGCTCGTGCTCGCGCCCTCGGCCAGCACGGCCAGAACCCGCCGGAGCGCATCGCCCAGCGGTGTGGTTACATTGTCAAGAAGCGGCGACAGGGGCTGCAACACGCTGGTGATCGCGGCGCGCCGTTCGCGCAAAGCTCGCGCCAGAGCCGCCTCATCTTGGCCAGCGAAGCGCAACCGTGCCATCGTCTGCGTCAGCTCTTGCCCAGCCGCAGCCAGCGCCGCGGCGTCGCCTCCCGCGGCCGCGGCCGATGCGACCAGCGTCTCGGTCACACTGCGAATCTCTTCGATGGTGTGGTTGGCTTCGCTGGTTGAATTCACGATGGTCTGGATGAAAGCGCCGATGTCCTTGGTGGCCGCCGTCGAGCGCTCAGCCAGCTTGCGCACGTCCTCGGCCACCAGACCGAAGGCCTTGCCCTGCACGCCCGCGCGCGAGGCCTCGATGGCCGCATTGAGCGCGAGGATGTTGGTTTCCGAGGTGACATCGTCGAACAGCTCGACGATTTGGCCGATCTCGTCGGAACGCGCCTCCAGCGCTTTCAGCTTGCGCGCGATTTCAGCGATGGCCGCCTGCTGGTGAGACAGGCCTTCGGCCATGGCCTGGTTGGCGCGCCTGAGCCCTTCCGCGGCCGACAGGGTCTGGCTGGCGCTGCTTGCGATCTGGCTGGCCTGCCGGCTCAGGGCTTCCAGCATCTGGTTGAGCGCGCGGGCCAGGGGCGCCAGGGCAGGGCTGTTCTCCTCGGCCCGCACCGTCAGATCGCCGCCCTTGGCGGCGTTCACAACGTTCAGAAGGCTTTCCATTCCGTAGTTCTTAGTCATGGACTTGTCACCGTGCTGATGGCGTGGCGAACATGATCGATGGCCTGCTGGGCGTTGATCAGCAAGGCGGGACCGTCGGCGTCGAGTACCGTGGCGGTCAGAAAAATCGGTCGCGGGGGCGGGGGCCGACTGTGCTGCTCGTCGACCCGGCCCACGCGCACCTGATGTTCCACGGCCAGCGCGGCGGCGATGGCAGGGGTGTTGGCGTCGGGTGCGGTCTCGATCAGGATGAGTCGCTCGGCCGTCACGGGATCGGGCAGGCCGTCGCCGTGGGCCTCACCGACCTGAGGAAAGTACACACCCAGGTCCAGCACCGGCAGGATTTGGCCGTGCACAGGAGCGATTCCGCGCATCACGGGCGGGGCCAGCGGGACCGGCGTGAGGCCTGGCATGGGCAACATCTCACGCACCACGCTGGCAGGCAGCGCGCAGCGCAGNNCCGGATGAGATCGCGCACGGTGTTCTTGCCGTTGACGAACTCGAGCATGGCCGCCTCCTCCCGCAACAACCGGTGGTCGTCGAAGGAAGCGATCTTGTCCTCGTTGCGTACGAAGACCATGTCGAAGTTGTCGATCTCCTGTCCGATCACGCGCCACTCGTCGACCCGCCGCAGGCCCTGCATGATGAGCCCGTCGACGGGCAGGCCCAGGGTCGCTTCGCGCGCAGCCGGCGAGGGCTCGGCCGCGGGGTGGAAGGAGAAGTGACCCTCGCCCCAGCGCAAACCCTCGAACACCAGGGCGGTGGTCTGTTGGGCCATGGCCTTTCTCAGCCCGGCCTCGGTGATCAGGCCCCGGCGGCACAGATCGGCGCCCAGCAGCCCGCCCCCCGGGGTGGCGCTGCGCTGAGCGAGAACCTCATCCAACTGCACCCGCTCGATCTGTCCACTGCGCACCAGAAAATGTCCCAGCAGGAACTCGTCGGCCACACCCCGGGCGCTCGCGAAATCGATGCGGCCCTTGTTCACGAAAATGTCGATGCTGGCCTCGCTGCCCACCAGGTGGAGCGCGCCGGAATGCTGCCGGTCTTGCAGCAGAAGCAATATGTCGGCGATCGACACGACCGCCAGATCACCCAGCAACGCGGCGCCGTCGGGACCGATGGGCAAGCCCGCCGGCTTGTCCTCTTGGGGTTTGGGCAGAAGTCCGCTCACATCCAGATGGTCGGACATCTCTCGCGACACGAGTTCCGGTTTGGGTACGCGCTTCTCGAGCGCATGGTTGACCACCGCGAGCAGCGCGTCCGGCGAAAATGGCTTGGGCAAAATGTCGACCACGCTGGCCAGATTGGAAAAACAGGTGCCCGCCTCCTCGCCCTTGGCGCTCATCACGACCACGGGCACCGAGGCCAGGGCCACGTTTCCCGAGATGGCCCGACACACATCATCTCCATTCAGATCGGGCAGAAGGTAGTCGAGCAGCAGCAGGTCGGGAGGCTGCTCGGTTGCAGCCAGAATGCCGCGCTCGCCGCAATCCGCGGTCGACACACGAAAGCCCGCCTTAGCCAGCGTCAACTCCACTAGCTTCAAGATGGTTGGGCTGTCGTCTACGACGAGGATACTCTCGCCTTGCATCGCTACCTGCTCCGCTCGCAAAACAATCGCAAGAAGGTACCACGTCAGCCACGCAGAACGAAGGCCCCATCGTAGCCGAGGTAGGCGAAGGTGGTCGATGGTGGGCAACTCAGACCAGAAGGTGGCCCTTCACTCAGGTACGTCACCAATCATGACGATGTGAATAACACTGCATGGATGCTGCCACATGGCTCAAACAGATGGGCGACCAGTCGGGCCAGACCGACAAGCGCACGCGCCTAGCGGAGTTGCTCTCCTACATCGGTTCGGTCCCTGCCCTGGATGACCTCCTGTTCGAGGCCACTGATCGCATCAGCGCGTTCTTCAGCGCGGAACGCACCACGCTGTTCATGTCTGATTCCCAGGGCCAGTTGCGGGCCGTGGCTTGGGTAGAAGACTCCGCCCGCGAGCTGCGCCTGCCACGCGATCCGAGCAACGTGATCGGCTTCGCCTACGCCGCCAAGGATCCGATCAGCTTCCAGAACCTCAACGATGCCAGCGAGCTGGCGCGCCTGCATCCGCGCCTGCGTCCCGACGACCGGCTGGATCGATGGTTGGGAACCACCATCCAGGGCGCCATCGTGGCGCCCCTCTTGGTCGACGAACTGCCTTTCGGTGTCATGTTGGTGGTCAACCGCCAGGATGAATCCGGACTCTTCGTACCGCGCGATCTGGTCTACGCCGGCGCTCTCAGCCGGGCCGTGGCGACAGCCTTAGCCGGGCTGCTGGCACCAAGCCAGGCGGTTCCGCAACCGGCCGCTGTCCGCACGCCGGTGCCCCGCGCTGCGCTGGGGCACGCAACGCCAGCCGCACCGGCCATCGCGCGGCCCACGCAAAGCACCCCCGCGCCCGAGGTGAAAGCGGGCGTGGCTGCGCCGGAGCGCGCTCGCAAGAAGCCGGCCGGCAAGTGGGACACGCTGGTCAGTGCCGGCATTTTGCCGCTGGAGACCCTGACCAAGGCCCTCTGGGCGGCGCAACAATCCGATCAAGATCCAGCCCGCCATCTCATCGAGAAGGTGGGGGTGAATCGCGCCGATATCGAGAAGGCGCTTTCGACCTACTACAATGCGCCCTTCTACCAGTTCACCGGCAACCAGCGCATCCCGGAGGATCTGCGCGGCCGTCTGCGCCTGGACTACCTCAAGAAGATGGGGGCAGCGCCCATCGAGCGGCGCGGCCCGCAGCTCATCGTGGTTATCGACGACCCCACCGATTTCTCACGCTGTGATGCCCTCCGTGCCATCGAGGCGGATCGCGAGGTGGTCTTCCACGTCGGTTTCAAGGACGAGATCGCCGCTTGCATCGAGTGCTCGTACGGCTTGCGATCGGACGTCAATGTCTTGCTCAGGGAGCTGTCGGGCGACGAAAGCACCGGGGCGGTCGACGAGCCCAGCGACGAGGAAGATGACGGCGAGGAGTCGGACAGCGCCATCATCAAGCTGGCCAACCAAATCATCATCGACGCCGTCCAGCGGGGCGCCTCCGATATCCACATCGAGCCCTACGGCAAAGAGGACAACACCCGCATCCGCTTCCGCATCGATGGCGACTGCGTGCGCTACCAGGACATCCCGCCNNCGCAAGCCCCAGGATGGGAAGATCAAGTTCCGCATGCGCGATCGCACCATCGAGCTGCGCGTCGCCACTTTGCCCACCGTCAACGGAAACGAAGATGTGGTCATGCGCATCTTGGCGGCCTCCAAGCCCATCCC
>PMBY01000483.1:11884-12141 GCA_003153875.1 Myxococcales bacterium
GGGCCCACCGGATCCGGCAAGACCACCACGCTGCACTCGGCGCTCGGCAGCATCAACACCGTCGACATGAAGATCTGGACCGCCGAGGACCCGGTGGAAATCACCCAGGCGGGGCTGCGCCAGGTGCAGGTGCAGCCCAAGATCGGCCTGGATTTTGCCTCGTGCATGCGCGCCTTTCTGCGTGCCGACCCGGACGTCATCATGGTGGGCGAAATGCGCGACAAGGAAACCGCCAGCACCGGCGTCGAGGCGTCGCT
>PMBY01000171.1 GCA_003153875.1 Myxococcales bacterium
CCGGTGGAGTTCCGTGTACGCGGCGATGAAATCGTCAGTAATCCAGGTGGTCGGCCGGCTGGTCGTGGGCTCGGCGCACTTGCGCATCACACCCTCAAAATCCCGGTCGAGCGTGAAGAACCATCCCGCTCGGCGGATACGCTTGTGCAAGCTCCTCGACGGGCGATAGCGTTCCAGGTCGAAGATGGCGCGGGGATCGGGAGACCACCATGTCACCATCGGATCCGATGACCAGGGAAACACCCCTTCGCAATAAGCACGCAGCAAGCTTTCTGGCGTGACGGATCCTCCAACTGCCACTAGTCCATCGATAACGCCGCTTGCCAAAATCCGCTCTGCGTCATCTTGATCAGAATCTCCTTGCATGTCCGCCATAGTCTTGCTACTGAATCGCTGCGTGACAATTATTGCAGTGCCTCATGGGGTGTCCCAGCACCATCGCTAATTTTTTCACTTTTTTTTTTCGGATTCGAGTAAGGTACCGCCCCTGAGAGGCTTATTTAGAAGAGTTCAAACCAGGAGACAAGGCTATGACGAGGAAGCTTGCTGTAACGGTGTTTGCGATGTCGCTCACGGTAGTTGGCTGCGGCAGCAGCAGCACGACCAAGGTGTATGATGGCGGCAAGAAGGACGTGATTTCCGTTCCCGACGCTGTTTCGCACCCCGATGGGATTACGCCGACGGGACCAGAGGTTGGCCCGGACACGGCGCTCCCAGGACAGCCAGACGTTGCACCCGATATCAACATTGTTGTTACACCTCCAGACGGCGGCACGCCTGATCTCGCCTCGGACGCGGATAGCGGCACCGTAAATGGTCCCGAGGCCGGTACGAAATTCGATACTCAAAAGCTCGACGCCATTGACGCTCCCGGCACCAAGTTTGACGTCCCAGACGCTGACCGCCCGGATAGCGAGACTGGCGACGGTGGCGACGGTGGCGACGGTGGCGACGGCGGCGACGGCGGTGAAGTCGGCTAGGACTGAGTCACTGCACGCGGACTGCCCGCGCAAGAAAAAGGACTGGCTCCAACCTGGAAGGGTTGGCCCAGTCTTTTTTTTGTTGGGGACGTGGGTTGTCATCCATCCGGCAGGCCAAACTCTCGTCGCAGGGAGAGGTCGCCCCGGTTGATGTCTCCGGGAGACGACTGGCCGCTACATTCTTCAGGGTTGGCGGACGAGTCCTGGTTCTTGGTTCTCTTGCGCTGTGGCACGTGTAGTGCAACAATGTCCGTCGGTGAGCCATGCGCAACAAGAAGAATAGCGGATTCACTCTGGTGGAACTCATGATCGTGGTGGCGATCATCGGAATTCTTGCCGCGATCGCGATCCCTGCCTTCACCAGGTACGTCAGGAAATCGCGCACAGCCGAGGCTGTCGGTTTCCTCAACAAGGAATGGGCAGGGTCTCTCACCTACTACATGACCGACTTCTCGGGTGGTGCGGCCACGATCCTGCCCCGCCAGTTCCCAGGCCCCACTGGAGCCTGGGAGTCGAACACCGATTGCTGCTACTTGGCAGGGGAGCGCTGCCCGGGCGGCGCAACTTTCTGGGCGGGTGACCCGGTTTGGCTTGCGCTGAAGTTCTCTCTGCCCGACGCCCATTCCTACCTGCCGGGGTACTCGGGAGTTGGCGAGGGGATCCACGCGCAGTTCACCGCCTACGCCCTAGGGAATCTCAACTGCAACGCCACGCGGTCCGAGTTCATTCGAGTGGGCCAGGTCACCCCCACCGGCGATGTGACCGGTTCTTTCCAGCCGTATGTAATAAACGAGCTCGAGTAGTCTCCTCTTGCAGAACTTGCCGCTGGTGGTTGTAGCACGGCCCGTGCGATTCGCGCAGCCAGCCCTGTCCCAACAGTTGGAACGCCAAGCGCGGCGCAGACTGAGTAGCCTCTAGGCTGACCTCTTCATGGCCTCGACTCCTTCTCTCACCGCGACTCTCCTGGTCAGCTGTCGGGACCGCACCGGTCTAGTCGCGGCGTTGTCAAACTTCGTTTTTCAGCACGGCGGCAACATTCTGCATGCCGACCAACACGCGGAGAGTGAAAGCGGCGAGTTCTTCATGCGCCTGGTTTGGGATTTGAGCGGGTTCGGGCTCGATCGCCAGGCCACCCAGGCCGGAATTGAGGCACTCGCCCGCCAGTTCGACCTGCGCTGGGAGCTGACCTTCTCAGACGCGCGGCCGCGGGTCGCTGTGATGGTCAGCAAGTCTTCGCATTGCTTGTACGACTTGATGCTCTGCCAGCAGTTGGGAGATTTGGGCGGCGAGATCGTCAGGATCATCTCGAACCACGACACACTGGCCGACGTGTGCAGGCATTTCGACGTGCCGCTGACCGTGATCCCAGTAGAGCGAGACCAGAAAGCGGCAGCCGAGGCCAAGCAACTGGCGCTGCTAGGCGAGCTGCGCGTCGACCTGGTTGTGCTTGCGCGCTACATGCAGATTCTGTCGCCCGCATTCGTGGAGCGCTGGCAGGGACGCATCATCAACATCCACCACTCGTTCCTGCCCGCCTTCGCAGGCGCGCGACCCTACCAGCAGGCACAACAACGCGGGGTGAAGGTCATCGGCGCCACAGCCCACTACGTGACCGCGGACCTGGATCAAGGCCCGATCATCGAGCAGGACGTGTGCCGAGTCTCTCATCGCGACACGGTCGAAGACATGATGCGCAAGGGGCGAGAGCTGGAACGACTGGTGCTTACCCGGGCGGTGCGCCTCCACCTTCAGCGGCGGGTTCTGGTGTCTGGCAACCGCACCATCGTGTTTGGTTGACTCGTGACGCCTCTGTCAACGATAATCTACTTGTTGGGCTGTGCGGTTTCGCCGGAAGGAAGGAGATCCTCATGAAGATCTGGCTGGTCGCAGTCGTACTGCTGGCGGCAACAAGCGTCGGCGCAGCACCCAAGAAGGCTGCCAAGGAAGCAGCCACAAAGCCGACTGTGGATCCCAACACGGCGGTGGCCAAGGTCCACGGCGGCAAGGTCTGGGTGATGACTGATTCCATCCCCACGAGCGAGGGAGAGGAGCTGGCGAAATGGTTGGCCGCTCATCCCGCGAACGCGGAACTCACCTGCAAGAACAATGAGGACAGGTGGGCGATCAACTTTCTGGCCGTGTTCAAGAAGCCGCCGGCCAAAGGTCCGATAACGGTCATGTTGGTCGACAAGAAGGAGCCGAGAATCATTGTCGATCAGTTCTCCCCGCAGACGCCTGGCGGAACCTTGGTCTTCCAGGAAGGCTACGACCTGGAACAAAACAACGGATTCAACAAAGGCCACACCTACGTCATGCGGGTGGGACAGCTCATCAAGGGCAAGTTCCAACTCTACGCAACCGGCGACATAACCCTCAAGTAGCTGACACGACCTAGGCACGGGTTCCTCCGGCTTCGCCATGCTACGATTGCGGCTTATGCCCGACCTGGCGCAGGCGAAAACCGCCATTGGCTAGCGACCCTGACCGCAAAAGACCCCACCCTCGCCCTGGCGATGAGCTGTGCGTGACCGTCGACCGCCTGGCCTACGGGGGCGAGGCGGTGGGCCGGCACCAAGGGCTCGTGGTGTTTGTTTCAGGCGCAGCGCCGGGCGAAACGGTGCGTGTGCGCGTGCGACGGGTGCAGCGGCGGCATGTGGAGGCGGATGTTGTCTCGGTCGAGAAGGCTTCACCCGAACGAGTGACACCGCGCTGTGTGCACTTCGCGCAAGGCTGCGGCGGTTGTGCCTGGCAACACGTGGACTACGCGTGCCAGTTGCGGGCCAAGGAAGCCGCTGTGCGCGACAGCCTGACCCGGCTGGGCGGGCTGCGGGATCTGTCCTTGCTCCCCATCATCCCCGCACCCAGTCCCTGGAACTACCGCAACAAGATGGAGTTCGCTTTCAACCCGGACGGGGTGCTGGGCCTGCATCCGCGCGGGGCTTGGCACAGCATCCTGCCCCTCCACGAGTGTTTCCTGTCGCCACCCCTGACGGTTGCGCTGGTCAAGGCAGCGCAGACCTTTGCGCGCGAGGCGAACCTGTCGCTGCACGACCCGCGCACCCATCAAGGGCTGCTGCGTGAGCTGGTGGTGCGCCACAGCCGAGGCACCGGCGAAACCATGCTTGGCATCGTCACCAGCCCGGGGCCTTTCGATGCGGCGGCCGCCATGGCCGAACGTCTGGCAGCCGTCGACACCAGCGTGGTGAGTGTCGTGCGCAGCATCCGCGCTTCGTCGGACACCTCGGCTCCTTTGCAGCAGACCACGCTGCTGCGTGGCCAGGATCACATCACCGAAACTGTTGGCGGCCTGCGCTTCGCCATCGGCGTAGAAACTTTCTTTCAAACCAACTCGGCGCAGGCCGAACGTCTGGTGGCTCTGGTGCGCGAGCTGGCTGGCAGCATAGGCGGAGCGCTGGCCATCGACGTCTACTGTGGCGTGGGAATGTTCACCCTGGCGCTCGCCTCGGCCGGCGCCAAGGCTGTAGGCATCGAGCTGTCGGCCAGCTCTGTCGCTGCGGCGCGAGTCAATGCCGAGAACAACGGTCTGCACGAAGCCCAGTTTCTCGCCGGGGACGCGCGCACGGTCTTGCCCCAGGTGCTGGCCGAACACGGGCCCCCGCGGGTGGTGGTGCTCGATCCGCCGCGAGCCGGCGCGGGAGGAAAGGTCATGCGGCGAATTGCCCGCGCGGCCCCTGCGCGAATCATCTACGTGTCGTGCAATCCCACCACGCTGGCACGTGATCTGGTCGAGCTTGAGCCCTTCGGCTACCGTGTCTCCGTGGTGCAACCGCTGGACTTGTTTCCCCAGACCTATCACGTGGAGACCGTGGTCGCGCTCGATCGCCATGCTATCCTGGCTGACTCGGTTCCGCCGTCGGTGCGTGAGCCGGAGTGAACCTCCCCGTGTCATGAAGCGCGCGCGCAACCCCGTCTCCCTCTCGGGCATTCTCAAGGGAATCCCGCGCGGATTCGATGCCAAGCCAATCTGGGCGCAGATCAACGTCACCTGGCGCTGCAACCTGACCTGCCACTACTGCACCGAGTACGACAACAGCAAGGGTCACGTCCCGGCGTCCGAGATATACGCCCGCATCGACCGCTGCAGGGAACTGGGCGTGATTCACACCGATCTGATCGGCGGCGAGCCGCTTCTGCACCCGGACATCTTCCCCCTCATGCGCCACGTGGTGCGCAGCGGGATGTCGACCGGGATGACCACGAACGGATTCCTGCTGACCGAGGACAAGCTGGATGCGCTCATCGACCTGGGCATGGGCCGCATCCAGATCTCGATCGACGGCCTAAACCCGTCGCCGGGAACGCCCAAGTCGCTGCGAACCCTGCGCAACAAGATCGACATGGTCGCGCGCCGGGGACTGTGGTTCTACGTCGCGGCGGTGCTGTGCCCTGAAACCCTGGACGAAGTGATTCCGCTGGCCGAGCACTGTTTCGAGCTGGGTGTGCCCATCTTCTTCTCCGTGGTGCACGAACGCGGCCGGCTGCGGCCGGGGCCATTCGACGAGAGGTACCTGGAGAAGCTGGGCTGGCTGAAGCAGAAGAAGCGCGAGGGAAAACCCATCTCCAATCCGTACTATCTCATCCGCTATTTCGAACGCGCCCTGGCCGGCCGACCCATGCGCTGGACCTGTCGCGGGGGCAACAAGGCCTTCTACGTCTCGCCCGAGGGCGATTTCCAGTACTGCTACCACGTCGCACCCCTGCGCCCCTTCGCGGAGGTCAGCGCGCAGGACATCCGCAATTCGCGCGGACGCAAGGGCTGCGAGGACGGCTGCGGCGTGGATTGCATGATTCGGACCTCGCTGCCGTTCTCCAACCGGGGCTGGGTGATCGGCCACGAGATGGCCGAGCGGGCGCGCGGGCTGGGCCGCCGGCTCGGGCTGACTGGATCGAAAACTAAGCTGCCGGTGGATGGACCCCGAGAGCCGGCTGGGCGAAACGCGGGCTGAACACCACCCAGCGGTTCATCGGGTAGTTCCAGCCGAGATAGACCAGAGCCGCCACCAGGAGCTTCGAGACGGGATAGGGTAGACCGAGGAAACGCGTGAAGATCCACACGCCGCCGGTGTGCAACCCGGACGCGGCCACCTGGACCAGGACGAAACGAAGAAACTGCATGGAGCGCGGCTGCCAGGACACGCGAAAGGTCCACCAGCGATTGATGGAGAAATTGGAAAGCGAGCCAACGATCGTCGCGATCCAGGTCGCGAGCACGTAATCGACACCGACCAGCTCGACCAGGCTGGTCAAGGTGAGGAAATCCAGCCCGATGGTGAAAGTCGAGGTGAGCGAGTTGCGTACAAACGTGCCCCGAACCGGCGCGCTCGGCGGCGACGACGAAGGCAGGCCCGCGGCGCTCAAGCGCCAGCCCTTCGGCGCGTGCGCCAGCCCTGATACAGCAACAGGACCGACGGCAAGACGATCACCGCCGTGGCCAGACAAGTCAGCTCGCCCAGAACTGCGAACAGACCAAAGAGAAACAGCCCGCGGTTCTGCGCCACCAGCAGGGACGAATACCCGATGATGGTTGTGGCCGAGCACAGGCTGACAGCGCC
>PMBY01000224.1 GCA_003153875.1 Myxococcales bacterium
AAGAAGACCACCTACGCCGAGATTGCTTTTTCCGACGTGGCCGGGGCGCCGGCTGGTAGCGAGGGCCAAGGGCTGGACGAGAAAACCCTGGCTGCCATGCGCGAAATGGACGCTCTTTGCCATGTGGTGCGCGGTTTTCCCGGGCCCTCGGGCGAGGCGCCTCGGCCGCTCGGCGAGGCCAAGGACTTCGAGGTCGAGATGAATCTGTCGGACCTCATCCTCATCGAAAAGCGAATCGAGCGTCTGAAGAAAGAGAAAGGCAAGGCGAGCGAGCAAGCGTTGCTGGAAAAGTTGAAGGTGCAGCTCGACAACGGTTTGCCGCTGCGAGGGTTGCAAGGGTTGGACGCGGCTGATCTGGTAGCCATGTCGGGTTTCCGGTTCTTGACCCTGAAGCCGCTGCTTCTAGTGCTGAACGTGTCCGAGGCCGAGGTGGCCAAGCCGGCACCGACGGACCTGGAGTCCTACGCGCGCGAGTCCGGCTTGGGTCTGGTGGTGCTGGCCGGCGCCGTGGAAATGGACATCGCACAGATGTCGCCTGAAGAACAGAAAGAGTTCGTGACTTCGCTGGGCCTGACCGAGCCGGCGGCCGGGCGTTTCATCCGCGCGGCCTACGCGCTCATTGATCTGATCTCGCTACTAACCGCGGGCGAAGACGAGTGCCGCGCCTGGCCCATTCGCGCAGGAACCACCGCGCAGAAGGCCGCCGGCAAGATCCACTCGGACATCGAGCGCGGNNGTGATCAATTTCAGGTTCAACGTCTGAAGCAAAAGAGACGTCCACAGCCGAAAAACCACTGCCCGCGACGTCATTCGGCCGGTACGGGACAGATAGTATTTGCCGCCATGCACGCTGCGCCCTTCTTCAGACAGTAGGCACCGAAATAGCACGGACAGACGTCCTCGCTGTACTGACAATGCAGATCGGCGGTTACCGAGCAGGCCGTCTCAGGCGCGGCGCAGCCTTCAGTGTTCGCCAGGCAATACATCCCGCGCGCGCACGGGCAGACGTGTTCGTCGAAGGCGCACACCGCGACGGGCACCTTGCCGGCGAGGGTGCCGCCCTCATCCGAGCAGCCGCCCACGGCCCCTGTGAGGGCGAACAATGCGAACAGGACGAATCGAAGCACAAGCTGTCCCATAGGTTGCCTCATGTCCAACAACTACGGATCAATGGGATCTCGGAAAGGGACAGCTCACATTCGGCGCCCTGCATGCTGCGCCCTCTTCAAGGCAATAGGCTCCGAAATAGCAGGGACAGACGTTCTCGCTGTCCTGACACTGCAAATCGGCGGTGGCCGGACAGGCCGTCTCGGGTGCGGCGCAGGCCTCAGTGTTGGCCAGGCAATACATCCCGTGCACGCACGGGCAGACATGCTCAGTGAAGATGCAGCCCGCCACTGGTACTTTGCCGGCGAGGTTGTCGCCACCGCCATCCGAGCAGCCGCCCAAGGCTCCCGCGAGAGCGAGCAACACGAACAGGCCGAACAAAATCGAAGGACAAGACTGCCGCATGGTTTGCCTCCTTTGTAGTAGCATGCCGTCCAAATTGGTCGGACCACAGGGCAAACAGGCCCGCTCTTCTGAGCGTATCATCACGTCTCCGAATATCCGAGAACCAGCGTCAACTATGTCCCCTATTGCGGCGGCGCTTCGCGCCCAGCCAGAGCCCGACCAGCAGCGCGGGAGCCAGCAGGCCCAACCCGAGATCCGACGGGAACATGGAGCAGCCACAGCCGCTACTCTTGCTGCCGGCCGCACCGGCGTCGGGCTGGGAGCCGCCATCCCAGTAGCCGGGTCCGCCGTCGGGAGCATCGAAACCGAACTCGAACGCGCCCATGTCGGGGTGGCTGTCGCGCGGGTTGCCCCACAGGTCGGTCAGGGAGCTGCAGGTAATGTCTGCTCATGTTGGACTCCCGCGCCGCAAGAGGCGCCCTGGGCCAACGTATCCAAGCTCGGCGTGCCGATCAACTGTCGTTCTCCCCCGGCATTGGTCGCCGGAGTTGCGGAATCACTCTTGGCCGACGTCGTCCAGCGGGAGCCGGCGATTGCCCCAGCGGCCAGGGGCGCCGGAAAAGACACCGGGGCATGCGGCGCCGCAGGCGATGCAATGACCGTCGTCGGTGAGTTTCCAGTCGGTGATTTCGTAGAAGTCGCGGCCGATCAGCCGGGCGCCGCAGCCCACGCAGTTGGTGTTGCCGCCGGTCTCGTCGCGCACGTTGCCGGTGTACACGTATCGCAGGCCATTGCCCAGAGCGACGGAGCGCGCGCGGGTCAGGGTTTCGGGCGGGGTGGGCGGTTTGTCGCGCATGTGAAAATCGGCGTGAAAGGCCGAGAAGTGTAGCGGCACATCGGGGCCAAGGTTGGCATGCATCCAGCGGGTCATCTGGTCCAGCTCGCCATCGCTGTCGTTCTCGCCAGGGATCAGCAGGGTGGTGACTTCGAGCCAAACCTTGGTCTGCTCGCGCAGAAACACCAGCGTGTCGAGCACGGTGGCGAGATCGCCGGCACATAGCTCGCGATAGAAGCGATCGGTGAACGCCTTCAGATCCACGTTGGCGGCGTCCATACGACGGTAGAACTCGGCGCGCGGGGCCGGGCAGACGTACCCTGCCGTCACCGCCACGGTCTTGACGCCGCGTTCGTGGCAGGCGTCAGCCACGTCGATGGCGTATTCGTGAAACACCACCGGATCGTTGTAGGTCATGGCCACGCTGGGGCAACCGTGTCGCTGCGCCGCCTCGGCGATCTCGCCAGGTGAAGCGGCCGCGCACATGCTCTCCACTTCGCGCGAGCGGGTGCTCTCCCAGTTCTGGCAAAACTTGCACGCCAGATTGCAGCCGGCGGTGCCAAAGGACAGCACCGGCGTGCCAGGCAGAAAATGATAGAGCGGCTTCTTCTCGATGGGATCCACGCAGAATCCGGTGGAGCGGCCGTAGCTGGTGAGCACGATCTTCCCGTCCTGGCAGGCGCGCACGAAACACAGGCCGCGCTGGCCCTCGCGCAAACGGCAGAAGCGCGGACACAGCTCGCACACCACATGGTCCTCGCCGTCGCGACGGAAGTACCGGGTGGCCACCGATGCGGGATGGCCGGACTGGCGCGACGTCTTGTGCGACCGGCTCAAGCTTTGGTTTCCTCGCGAGAAATACACAGTAGAGTATAGGTCATGGGGACGCGTCCTGCTGCGGTAGCCGGAATGTTCTATCCTGGGGAAGCAAAGCGGTTGACCGCGGCGGTCGAGGCCTATTTGGCTGACGCACACATTGCGCCTCAATCACAACCGCCGCCGAAGGCAGTCATCGCTCCGCACGCGGGCTACCAATATTCCGGGCCCGTTGCCGGCAGCGCCTATGGCAGCTTGATTCCCTATTCCAAGAGCATCGAGCGCGTGATTCTGGTGGGCCCGTCACATCATGTGCCCTTTGCCGGCGTGGCAGCCAGCCGTGCCACTGCTTTCGACACGCCCCTGGGCGCGGTGCTGGTGGATCGCGACGCCGTGGAAGCCCTGCTCAAGGAAGGGCTGATTCAAGAGAACGATGTCGCTCACGCCCGCGAGCACAGCCTGGAAGTACACCTGCCCTTTGTGCAGCGGGTTTTCCCCGGCGCGCGCGTGGTGCCGCTTTTGGCTGGCGATCAAGACCACACCAGCATGGCCGCAATCTTCGCGCGCCTGTGGGGCGGGCCTGAGACCGTGATCGTGGTCAGCTCCGATCTTTCCCACTACCACGACTATGAGACCGCCTGTCGCCTCGACCGTGAAACCGCCGAGACCATCGAGGCGCGCCAGGCGGGCGCCGTCGATTTCGACCAAGCCTGCGGCGCCACGCCGGTCAACGCGCTTCTGCAGATCGCCGCAGACAAGGGCCTTTCCGCCGCGACCATCGACCTGCGCAATTCCGGCGACACGGCCGGCCCGCGCAACGAGGTCGTGGGCTACGGCGCTTTTGTCTTTGCGTAGCTTGAATGCAGGCTCTCGCGTCTCAGCCCAAGATCGACGATAGTGCTTGGGCATGTGGGGACCAATCGCATCCTTGCTATGGGCCGGTGCGGTCACCGTGTTGCCCATGGGCACGACCTGCCCGAGCGGAGACGCCATCGCCGCTGAACTGGACCGGCTGGGTGCGGTTGCGGCGCTGGCTGCCTTGGGCTCACCCGAGGTCACAGTCAAAGACACGAAGATGCACGTGGTTCTGCGTGGCCAGGACGGTTCCATGCTGGGTGCTCGGGAAGTTGCGGCGCCCGAGGCTTGCGGCGAGCGCGCGACGGTAGCCGCAGTCTTCATCGCGGCATGGGTGGGCGAGTGGACCACCGCGCCCCTGGCCGAGAAACAGAACTCCAAGCTCCAGGCCCCGAACCACAGTGCAGGAGCGGCCTCGTCGAGCCCTCCACGACCGCGCCCAATGACTTTGGATTCCACCAGCCCGGCCAGCCTTCCCTTGCGCGAGCAAGCTGACTTGGCGAAAGCAGAAGAGGCGAAGCCACCGGACGCGAAGCCAGCCTCGCCAAATACAAAGGAATCAGCGCCCGAGACCACGCCCCTCGTACCCGCCGCCACAAGACCGAAGTTGGGAATACCCGGCGAGGTCGCCGCGCTGGGCTTCGGAACCCACGACGGAGACGCGGGCACATTCGGCGCCGGCATCTTGGTTGGGTATCGGCTGCGCGGCGCACTGGCCCTGGCCGCGCTCTTCGAGGGCACGGGAGAGCGCGAGCAGACCCTGGGCCCAGGGCGGGCGGCCTACCGAACCTTCCGTCTTGGCGTCGGGGCCGGCGTATTGCGAAAGTGGGGTCGGGTGTTCGGCGATGTCGGGATCTTTCCGGAGCTGACGCTGCTCACCGTCAGTGGCAAACAGCTTCAGAGCGGGCACAACGCAACCGCCTGGGGGGCCGCGGCCGATCTGCGCGCGCGCCTCGGCCTCGCTTGGGGCCGCATTGCGCCCTTCTTGCTCGCGGGTGCGAGCTACGCCTTGCGCGGCGAGCGCCTCACCCTCGACGATCGCTCGCAGAGCATCACCCTCTCGCGCTGGAACGTCAGCGTTGGCGCCGGGCTGGCGTTTCTTTTCGGAGAAGAGTGAAACGTTTGGCGCCTAGCCCTCACTAGGATAGGGCGACGTGGTCACTCCTGAAACCTCCCTCGATGCGGAAACCATGTACCGGATGCATGTGCATCAGGTGGCGCGTTGGGCTGCCCGCCTGGGTGGGCCGGCCCTTGATTTGGAGGACACCGTGCACGAGGTGTTCGCGATTGCCTGCAGGCGCCTGTCCGGCTTTCGTGGCGAATCGAGCCTATCCACCTGGCTGTTCGGCATTACCGACAAGGTGGTGCGCCATCGCCGTCGCAAAGAGCGCTGGTGGCACTGGCTGTCAGGTTCTGCCGATCAGACGGCTGGGCATCTTGCAGCGGCTGACCCCGATCCCTTGCGCGCCGCCGAACAAGACCAGACCGCCAGGGACGTCTACCGCGTGCTCGATCATCTGCCCGATGGCGACCGGCGCATCCTGATTCTCTTCGAACTGGAAGAGCTTGCGGCGTACGAGGTCGCCGCGTTGCTGGGTATCAAGGCAGCCAACGCGCGCCTGCGACGGCACAGAGCGCGAGCGCGCTTCTTGAAGATCTATCAACAGGAATTTCCTGTTTGTGCAGAGGACGTCACTCGACTGAGGTGCGAAAATGTCGGCCGATAGGAAATCGCACAGCGCGGAAACCAACGAGGCGCTCTTGCAAGAGGGGTTGACCTTCCTGCATCAGGCGCGCGACACCCGTGGTCTTCATCCCTGGCAGGTCGAACTCATCGAGCGACGCCTGTTCGAGAGAGGAGTGCGCTCGCGGCGCAGAGCTCTGTGGCCAGCCTTGGCCGCGCTTGCTCTTGTGCTCGCTGCGAGTGCGACTCTCGCCGTGGCTCAGGGCGGACTGCGCGCGCTGCCCCTGATAGGGGCGCTGTTTGCGCCGCCGTCCGTTCCGACCACAGCGCCGACCAAGCCCGAGCCGCGCCGCCGGCCCGCCATGCCCAAGTTGCCCGCAGAGAATCGCTCTGGCGCGAATCCGTCGGGGCCGGCTCCGTCTCTCGCGCCGACTCCCGAACCTGCCGCCGAGCCCGCTCCGGTTCCCGAGTCCGCGGCAGCCGAGACCGCTCAAGCACCTGTCCTGCCATCCCGCCAGACCGGAGCAGCCCCGCGGCCGCTGGCCCTGCGCGCTCCTCTCACCACGCGCGAGGGCGCCGGGCTGGAGGAGACGCCCGTCCCAACTCCGACCTTAGGCAAGGAAGCGAACCCCATCGTGGCCGAGAGCCATTCTTTCGCCTCGGTGATCGAGCCCTGGCACCGCACGCACAATGCCAGCGCCGCGCTCGCCCTGCTCGATGCCCACGAGCAGCGCTATCCCAATGGACACATGCGCCTAGAAACGCGCGTGCTGCGCGCGGAGATCTATCTGGCGCAAGGCCACGAGAGCGAGGCTTTGGCGGTGCTGGATTCGGTTGCTCTGGCGGGCCTGCCACGCGGCCGCGAGCTGCAAGTCGTGCGCGGCGAGCTGCGCATCAAGGCGGGCCGTTGCCCCGAGGGGAGGAAAGATCTTGGCGATGTGCTCGAGAAGGGTGTTGCCGATCCTTTGGCCAAACGGGCTTTGCGTGCAATTCACCACTGTCCCTGAAACGTTTGGCCAAATGCCGTCACTAGGAAGGATCGAACCCAAGTGAGGACTACAATGAAACCAGCCAATCTCTCTTTCCCTATTCTTCCAATCGCCTGCTTCGTCCTGACATCGCTCGGCTGTATGAAGACCGATTCCTTGGGCTTGGCTGGAAATGCGGATGCAAGCGCAGGAAGGGGCGGGGCGACAGGGGGGGCGACCGCCCTACCAGTGGGTGGCAATGATGTGACGGGCGGTGCGACAGCACAACCAGGTGGCGGCTACTCGTTGATAGAAACAGGGGGGGCGGAGACAGGAGGCGCGCAAATGGCGGGGGCGCCAGAACTCGTAGGTGGCAGCGAGTTGGTTGGGGGTACGACAGCACAACCAGGTGGTGGCTACTCGTTGGTGAAGACAGCGGGTGCGATAGCAACCGGCGGCACAGGCGGCTTCGGCGGAGCTGGGTCTGGCGGTGCGGCGAGCATGTGCCAGGTTCCGACCACGACGCCCGGACCCTTCTTGATTGCGTTTGAACTCCGCAATAGCGGAGCTGCGTCAGTCTTCCTCCACCGAGGCTGCTCGGGCCTGACGTTCGACGTCTCAAGCTGTACCTCTGGCTACACCGACCATGTGGCCGTACCGGTGTTCTGTCCGTGCATGTGCGGCGGGCCCTCATGTCCTGCATGCGGCGCGTGCGCTCCGGACGCTGGCGTGGAAGTTGGCTCGGGAAAGACGACGCAGTGGCCGTGGGCTGCATCCCAGTTCGTGCAGCAACCCGGGTCCTGTTATGCGAAAGTCGGCCTCCCTGCCGGCCAATACCGCGTGAGCCTTCCGGTCTACGCCACGGCGGCGGACGCTGCCGCGCAGACCAACCCCTTGCGTACGCTGACCGTCGACTTTCCCCTGTCATCGGCGACCACCGTGGTCGAGATCGTGAACAGCGCCACCGATCTCGACGGCGGGCCGGGCGGCGCGGGATCCGGCGGTGCAGGTGGTATTGGTGGCGCAGGCGGCATTGCTACGGGCGGAAAGACCGGCAGCGGTGGAACAGCAGGCAGCGGCGGAGGAGCGAGCGGTGGAGCGGGCGGCGCGGGCGGCCGCGACGGAGGGCCCTCATGTCAGTACCTCACCGTCAACCATTTCTATCCGGCGCCAGCCTTCACTTTCAGTGTGACCCTGCCCGATGGCAGCCCACAGTCCTGTGGCACGAAATTCCCAAGCGACGGTGGCTCCACTGTGCCTTACTGGCCCGCGCCAATCACGAAACAGATCTCGGGCTGGGTGACCGCGGTCAGCGGAACCGAGCTGAGCGTGGACACTTGTGAGGCCGGGTCCGGCTGCAGCTCGAACGTCTATCACTTCGCGGTTGCGGCGCCCGGACTGACCCTCACCGTGCCAATCGGGCGGCTCGTGTCGGTTTGGTGGTGGCTGTACTATGGTGGCTGGTCCTGCGGGCAAGTGTTGGTCATCAGCGATAGCACGTCCGGGACGGTGGCCCGGGTGTGGCTGGCAGGCTCGGACTCGGCCGTCAATCAGGCATTTCCCGCACCGTTCTCGGTCGCGCGACAGGAACTGTTCTGCAATCCCAATCCCAGTATCGGGCAGGGCTGTGGTGGCAACGACGTCCCTCCCGACGACTACGCCTTCCAGTTCACGCCTCAGTCTGCCAATCCGCCGCTCGTGCTGGCCACAGGTGAAACCGGTACCCTGGACCTCACGGTCGGGTCGGGCGTGCTCCAGCACCTCACGGTCCACAACCTTCGCTCGTACCAGACTCTCGGCTGCGACGACTACAGCAACTGGGCCTGGTGGGCCACCGGCAGCGCGGAGACCAACGACGGCGGAACGACCGGCGGCGGTGGAACAGCAGGCGGCGACGGCGCGAGCGGTGGAACGGGCGGCGCCGGCGGCAGCGACGGAGGAACGGCGCCAGCTGATAGCTATGTAGTGTGCTACACGGTAGCTGACCCCTCAGATTTCGTTGAGATCATCAAGACCACTGGCGATGGAATGTGCGTCCGCCTCCTGCTTGAAAGCTTCTACGGTGGGGGCACTCTTGGTCTCACCATCACACCGAGGGGATGGGACGTGTGGGACTCGGCCCGGTGGCCATCCTCGGCCGCCCCCTGCACAACCGAGGGCACGCCAAGCGTGGCAACCCAAGCCATCAGCGGAACCGGTACGGTGACGGTAAACGGAAAATACGACCGCGCTGGGTTCACTATGGACGTGAACGCCGTGCTGACCTACCCACCAGGCGACTCTGGAGCCAGCGTGTCCGAAGTCCTGCAGGCCCAGGCCCTGCCGGGAAACTTCACCTGCCATGCTCTTAGTCAACAATAGGCCGTACCGTCAGGTGGCGCGAGCGAGGTCGTGATAGACGGCGCCGGCGGCGATCCCACACGCCCGACTTGACCTACGCAAAACCAGCCTTCGCGTGAGGGTCGTGGGCTACGGCGCCTTCGTCTTTGCGTCGCGCGGCGAGCTACGCCTCAGGGCTGGCCGCTGGTGCGAGGGCAAGCGGGAATCTGGCGACCTGCTTGAGAAGGACTTGGCCGATTCTCTGGCCAAACGAACTACGCAGGCCTATCATCGTGCCTAGGACGTTTGGAAAGGTCCCGTCATTGGGCAAGAGACGAACCAAAACCGGGGGCGCGCCATGAGGAAGTCAAGCACGTTCGAGCTTTCCTTTCTTCCGCTGCTTGCGATCCTTGTTCTGACGTCGCTCGGCTGTACGAAAACGGATTCTCCGGGGGCGGCAGGACAAGGCGGCAGCGGGTTGGACAAGAATGCGCCGAAGGCCAGCGGCGATTCGGCGGGAAACAACATCGCTGCGGATTCTGGGACTACCCCGAGCGGCGGCACCTGTCCACTGCTCTTTCCGAGCTCGCCCGTGTACTATCCATCGGATGTAGGTTCGCCCTGTCCCGCTGCGGAGTCTTCGCTTGTCGACGCCACGCAGATGTTGTCTTGCGCCCCGTCATCGATTGGCGTGCGCTGTGCGTATCCAAACCCAATCAATGGCGACGCTCAAGATATCTTCACCTGTATCGACGCAACCGGCACCAATGACCCGAATGGAAACCCCGTCACTTTTGGAGGCTATTGGGAAGGACCCTTTGCGCGTGTTTGCAAGCGTTCCGGTAACGATTGTGGCATAGACAGTTCCCTTGGCCCGGCCAGTTTACGTGTCGATCTCACCAGATCCTGTGACAATCGCACGGCGCAGAACTGTTCCATCGGAGCGGACGTCACCGCGCAGGAGGCCCTGGACCAGATGATTGGTGGGGTGGTGGCGTCCTGTCTAAACAGCGCCCTGCTGGCGGGGACGACAGGCCCCGTGCAGACAGCGGCCTTGTCAGTGTGGTTTGACGGCGATTGTCCGACCAGTTTTGTTGTCTACCCGGCCCAGCTCTCCGACTGTGTCCAGGCGCAGCTCGAAAATCAGAGTTTCCCCTGTGCGTCGGGGCTGTCGTGTAGTACGAGCGGCACGGTCGGTGGCTGTCCTTGCTGATTTCGCTACGGCGCTTTCGTCTTCGGCTGACCTTCTTCTTCCAGCAGCGACTCGCACTGCTCCGGCATGGCGGGCGCGCCCTCGCCGGGCGGACCGCGCTTGGCCGCGGTGGCGCGCGCATCCTCGGAGAACCACCAGTCGAGTGAGGCGTCGCAGCCTGGACCGGCCGGCAAGGGCTGCGGTTCTTTGCAATCGGTGTCGTCGGTGGGACAGCGCAGGCGCACGTGCAGGTGGTCGTGATGTCCCCACCAGGGACGCACCCGCTGCAGCCAGGGGCCAGCCCGGCCCTTGTCCTGGCAAAGAGCGCGCTTGATCGCTGGATGAACGAAGATGCGATCCACGGCCGCATCCGCCGCCGCCGCCTCGATCAGGCGCGCCACGCGGCTGTTCCAGCCGGGCAGCAGCTTGCCAGTGCGCAGTTCGACCATTGCGGGCGGTGCTGGCGCTTGGCCCGAGGAGATCGGCTTGGCCGGAGGTCCGTACCAGAGATCGACGTCGAGTCCGTTCTGGTGACTGCGATGGCCGGTGGGCAATGGCCCGCCGCGCGGCTGGCCCAGATCGCCCACACCCAGCAGGCCCAATTTCTCGCGGCGCGCGCGAGACGCCAGCTCGCGTAGGTAAGTCAGCAACACGGGATGGCCGAACTCGCGATGCCGTTCAGGGTGCACCACCATCCAGCCCGGGCCGCGCAAAGGCAGAGCCACCGCGCCCTGGACGCACCCGGCCCCTGGCTGACCGATAGCGCGCGGCGAGCCCGGCTTGGGCGTGGCCACGCGACTCCAGCGCAAGTCGAAACCTCGAACCGCGGATTGCGCCGGCGTCGAAGCGTCAGGCGCGGTTGGGGCCGCTGATACGAACAGGAGAGGGAAAAGCCAGAATGCCAACAGTCACAATCTGCACCCTTCCCCCTCGGTTCGCCAGATTGGCTAGTTTTTCCCTCCGGCCTAGAAGCGCGCCTGCAACTGCGCGGTGACGATGTCGTTGGCCACCGCGGGGCCCTGCTCCCAAAGGTGCTCGTACGACAGGGTGAACTTGATGTTGGCCGAGCCGTGAGCGAGCAGCGCCACTCCCAGTCGGCTCAGGCGATCCAGGTCGCGGTTCTTGATGGGTTTGAGCAGCTTGGCCGTGGCCGTGGCGGGTTCATAGCAACTCGAATTGACCGTACTGGAGAGAAGCGGATCGAACTGGTCGAAGCGAAGCGCGGCGCCCAGGTACGGGCCAATGTTCTGCACGACTGTGATCATCCAGCCCAGGCTGTCGCTGTTGCGGCAAGGGTCCGCTTTCGCCAGGTCATAGTCCAGGTTCTTCTTGCGCGCCCAGATCAACTCGCCCTTGAGTGCCAGACCGCCCACCGAGGGTACATCGATGTAGCCCTGCACGTCCGCGCCCAGGCGGAGCTGCTCGTAGTAGAGATAGCTGGCCACAACCTCTGGAGTGGTAAAAGTCTGCGAGGTGCCGTCCGCCGCCACGAGGGTGGTCTTGCCTGCGGGAACCGGCAGGACGTTGGTGTCGAGCGTGCGTCCCCACATGCCCGAGATGCCACCCGCCAGCCAGCCCAAGTCCGCGCCCAGCCGGCCCACCACGGTCTTGTATCCATTGGGATCGTAGCCGTTCTGCACGACACCCTGGTAGTTCGACGGATCCTTCTGGCCGAAGCTGGCGCCGTTCACCAAAGCGACGTTCAGACGAAGCAGTTCATACTTGCCCTGCAGGCGCAGACCACGATCGCGGTCGCCCGGGAAGAGCCCGGTTATGACCGACGCACGCTCGGGCATTTCGCGGTCCGCATCCGACTGAAGGATTTCGTATCCGAACGGAACCTTGAACTGGCCGAGGGTCAGCCGGAAATTGAAAGGCGTCCAGGTGTCGACCAGGGTGGCCTCCGCGTCCTTGAGCACCACGCCGTCGCTGTTGTTGGCGTCGATCTGCAGGAAATACTCGGCATTCTTGCCCTCGTACTTGGCCCCGAGGTAGCCGTGGCGTACGTAGAAGCGATTTTCGCTCTTGTACTTGGACCAACCGTCCAATGCGTCCTGGTGGTACTCATAGCGACCCTGGACAAAGCCGCCGATCTTGATCTTCTTCAGGCCGTCCACCGTCGTTTGCATGGCTCCTACCGTCTCTTCAGTGCCGGTCAGCTTCGTCTCGACCGCGCCCAAGCGCGCATCGAGCGCAGGCGTGGCGGGCGCGGCGACCTCGGGCGCGGCCGGCGCAGCGGCCTCCACCGGCGAAGCCGTCACCGGGGCCGCCTCGCTGGCTGCGGGGGCCTGGTTGCCCGCCGGAGCCATCTCTTGCGCAAGAACCGCCGGCGCAACCAACAGTGAAATTGCCAATAGGGTGCCTTGAACGTGCCTGCTCGTCATGGTTTTCAATCTCCTTGCGCGCAGGCTACAGACTGTATGTGACGAGCCTGTGACAGCCTAGAAACTTCTGCGCAAACGCGGCGCTGCCAGCATTCGGCGCTTCGCTGCACCTTGCATCCAGTCCGGATCCGCTCCGAACGGCTCGGTCCGACTTTCACCACGGGCCGCTACGAGATCCTGGTCAGTCTTCGTGGCGGGCCCAGTCCTCGACCTCAAGGTCGGGGACTCTCGTCATGTCGTCCAGGTTCGCCGTGACAAGGATTGCTCCCTCGACCAAGGCGTGAGCAGCGATCGCCGCATCGAAATCCTCGATGCGATGTCCTCTGCGCTCGAGAGTCGCCTTGATCAATCCGAACCGCTCGCTCACCGCGTCCGTCCATGGGCTTCTCGCCAGCTCCGCCCGCACAAGGTCGAAGCGGCCTTCGAGCGCCGCTCGACGCTTCGACCGTGGCAGCCGTTCGATTCCGTAGGCAATCTCAGCGATGGTCGGTTGTGGGATCGCTGCGTCGCCCTTGTTGAGCGCCTGCAGCCGCTTCACCACGCGCGGATCGCCCTTCATCAGAGCGGAAACCGCGTTCGTGTCCAGAACATATCTCACAATCGCCTCGCCGGCTTTGATTTGCGNNAGATCATGCTCGAGCGCTCGAAGCACAAGTTGGTTCCGACTGATACGCAGCGCTCGCGCCTTCCTATCAACCGCTTCCAGCAGGGCCGCGGGCAAATGCACGCTTGTCGCCATGAATATATTCACGAGTATACTCGGACATCCCGGACCTGCAAGCCCTGTCCGCGCGGGAATGTCGCCGCGCGCCTATTGCCTTTGGCGATGGACGATGATCAAGTCCATTGATCGGATCCCACCATGCTTGTTTGTGACGATACTGGACGGTCGAGCCTTTCCCATTCCCCTCGCGGCGCTGGACGCGGATCGCTTTCTCTTCGAGGTTCGCGCGCATCGGGTGAATCCCGCGCCCAAACCGGGCCATAGCGTCCCTCCGACCGGATGCTTCTGATCCTCCAGGAACGTGGTAGCCTTGCTGTTTGGCCCGAGGTCAGTGATATCCGCCGGCAAAGGCAACGCCCACCATGAAGCGCAGCGGAAGTGCAAGCGACCCGCTCTGGTACAAGGACGCCATCATCTATGAGCTGCCGGTCAAGGCGTTCTTTGACAGCAACCACGACGGGATAGGCGACTTCGGCGGACTTCTGCAGAAACTCGATTACCTGCAGGATCTGGGCGTCACCTGCCTGTGGCTGCTGCCCTTCTTTCCTTCGCCCCTGCGCGACGATGGCTACGACATCTCTGACTATTGCGGCGTGCACCCGGCCTACGGGACGCTGGACGATTTCCGCGCCTTTCTCGACGCCGCCCACAGCCGCGACATGCAGGTGATGATCGAGTTGGTGGTCAACCACACCTCGGACCAGCATCCCTGGTTCCAGGCCGCCCGCCACGCCCCGCCTGATTCGCCCGAGCGCAACCGCTACGTGTGGAGCGACGACGACCACAAGCTAAGCGGGGCACGCATCATTTTCACTGACACCGAGAAGTCCAACTGGACCTGGGATCCGGTGGCCAAGGCCTATTTCTGGCACTGCTTCTTCTCGCACCAGCCCGACCTCAACTTCGACAACCCCGATGTCTTGCGCGAAGTGCTGGATGCCATGCGCTTCTGGCTGGA